>JAAZAD010000475.1 GCA_012514505.1 Rhodococcus sp. (in: high G+C Gram-positive bacteria)
AGACAAGCGCCAGCTCGCACTCGACGTCGGTGCCCACCACGCGCTGCCGTCCGACGAGTCTGCCGTCGAGGAGATCCGGCGGATCAGCCGCGGACGTGGGGCGACCGCCATCTTCGACTTCGTCGGGATCGGAGCAACCACTGCTCTGGCGGCGAAGCTGCCGCATTTCGAGTCCGACATCGTCGTCGTGGGCGTCGGCGACGGGACCGTGCCGGTCGGAATCTTTTCACTGCCGTACGCCACGTCGGTGCGCGCGACCTATTGGGGGTCAATTCCCGAGCTGCACGAGGTCCTCGAACTCGCCCGGGTCGGTGCCATCAACGTCGAGACAGAGCGGTTCAGTCTGGACGAGGCGCCGAAGGCGTACCAGCGGCTCAGCGAGGGGTCATTGCGGGGGAGGGCCGTGGTCGTGCCCTGACCGCATCAACATCGCGGACCTGCCAACCGGCATCCCCAGAATTGCTTTATGCCCGCATGGCGGAAGCCGGTTGGCCGGACCGCTTCCGCCTGCTCAAGGGGATGACGGTCGCTCCGGGGTGGATCAGAGCTTGTTGCGCAGGTAGTCACTGAAGCTCGCGAGCGCCTTGTATCCTGGGGCGCCCCAAGGCGTGATCGGGATAAAGTAGAAAAGGGTGTCTCGCGTCCGCAAGTAATCGCCGATCGACAACTGAACTGCGGTCCGACCGTCCGAGGCTGGCTGGAGTGTCACGGTGAATTCGGCCATCTGGACGCGCGCGAAGTTCTTCATCACGCCATTGAATTGGTGCGCAGCCACTCGAGTGAGTGTGGTTTTGGGGCCCGCTGAGCCTGACACCTCGGCGGCATCGGCAATTAGTTGCGCAACCTGATCGGGCGTGCGCTGCGTTGTGACGTGGAAGTTGAGTGCCGCGATTTTTTCGTCAATGGCTGCCAATTCAATATTCTCCTTGTTTTGCACGATCGGCGATTGCTTGCTCGATCTGGCTTCGCTTCGCCGACTGGAACATTCGTTGCCCACCCCATAGAAGCGCGGCGCCAACCAGCATCAGCCCGATAACCATCGGCCGATCGCTCGGGTAGAAGCCAACGACAACGCCCCAGATCAGACCGATCCCTGCGAGCGCGCCGCCGACAGCACAAACGATATATCCGGGAACTTGGGAGTTCACGGTTCAAATGATTCCAGTTTTGTCACCTCTCGTCAATTGGGGAAAGTGGGATTGTTCTGGGTTTTGCTCGGTCACGAGCGCCTTCGTGATCAGCGCTACATGATGCGCACCGCCCGAACCGGGCAGTCCCCGCTCGAACGACCTGACGCTCACCCTCATCGTCGGGGTTGCGTGGATCGGAGGTGATCCTCGTTTGGCCTGACCCCGTTTAGTGGCTCTTCTAGCTTGACCGGGCACGGTGGTCCTGCGTGGTGACGCGACGGGGCCCGTGACCTCGGTGATCATGGCTGTTGTCAAGGCAGTTCATGGTCACGAAGGTGAGGTCACGGGCTTGGTCCAGGGTACGCAGGTTCAGGGAGCAGGAGTCCAGTCAGAGCGCAGCGATGCGACGCTGCTGCTGGGGATCGAGGGGTTGGCGGTCCGTCAGGTCGAGCTCATCGAGGACGGGGCTCGGGTGGTGCACGTGGCCACCGACGATGAGAGCGCGACGGCGTGCCCGTCGTGCGGGGTGTTCTCCACCTCGATCAAGGGCAGGGCGATCACTCACCCCAGGGACGTGCCCTATGGGGAGGCGCCGATCGCGCTGGTGTGGCACAAGCGCCGCTGGCGCTGCCGCGAGAGCGCGTGTCCTCGGGCCTCGTTCACCGAGTCGTTGCCGGCGGTCCCGCCGCGGGCACGTGTGACGACCCGGCTGCGCAGCGCGTGCGGGGCCGGGATCGCGGACGGGTTCTCCAGTGTGCTCGCCGCCGCGGACCACTACGGGCTGTCCTGGCCGATCGCCCACGCCGCGTTCGTCGCCCATGTCGAGCCGGTGCTGGCCGAGCCGATCCCGCCGGTGCAGGTGATCGGGATCGATGAGACTCGCCGCGGCAAGCCGCAGTGGGGACAGGACCCAGTCACTGGCCGCTGGACGGTGGTGCATGACCGGTGGCACACCGCCATCGTCGACGCCGACGGCAGCTGCGG
>JAAZAD010000476.1 GCA_012514505.1 Rhodococcus sp. (in: high G+C Gram-positive bacteria)
CCTATCACGTCGGTGGCGAGACTCTTAACCGAGAGGATGTGGTGGCAGCAGTAATTGCGGTGCGTGAAAGCCCTCGGGACCGTCGACGGGTCGAAGCGTCAGGATTTGTGGAGGGGGGCGATACTGTTCGGTGGCACATCTCAGCCGCTCTTCCCGGAATGGGGCCTAACAACAGCGATCTGATTCAAAAGAGCGAGCTGCGGGCCGACTTCAACGCCGATGACATGATCCAGGAAGTGTGGTCTGAAGACATGGAGGCTCAGTAGTTCGTAAGAGGCGCGGCAGCGCCCCATATCGGCACGTATGCGCTCGGTCTTCGCCTTGGAGTACTTAGATCGTTCGAATCCTTTGATCCCGCTCCCAGAGGTCAGTTCGTTGCCGAGAGTCCGGGAGGCGTTGACCTATTGCTGGTATTCCTCGACTTCCGGGAGGGTGTACTTCCGGTCTAGGACCTCTTGGCCTGGCCGGTAGATGCGGAACAAGAAGTTCCAACCGTCGGTGATGTCGAGACGGTTTGGTTTGTCGCCGACGACGTCCTCGGAGCCGAAGTACAACGTGAAGGTGCCATCGTCGTTGAACGTGGTGTTGTAGGCACCGAGCGTGGCGTTGTCGGATTTGAAGAAGGCATCGTTGCCATACACCGCGATCGACCAGAAAGCGTCGAACGGCGGCAGCGTATAAGTAGCCCGATAGGCCTTCGATCCATCCTCCGGGCCGGTGTAGTTGATGTACACCGCCTCCTCTTCGGGAAACAGTCCCCAGGCGCCAGCGACAGCGAGGTGTCGGGTTTCGTCGTTCGCCTTACCCCTGACGTCCATCCAATCGGACGGATACTGCTCGTACTTACGAAACTCCTGTTCGTACTCGGCGCGCAGCGCGAACATCGAATCCCAGTCCCAGTCCGGCGGGTTGAAGGGGTCCGCGCTTGCCGCTTCGACCTTATATTCATGGAGGACGCCTTGCACGAGGGCAATGTCGTCTTCGCTGGTCGGATCGCGCATCTCGACACGGGAATGGCGCAGCAATACTTCGTGTCTGACTTCACATCGTGCCAGCCCGGTTCACGGATGACGTCGAGCACGTAGTGGTCGTTGTCGATCACGAACAGCGAAAGGTAACGCCCGTCAGGAGACTCCGGGACGAACACTCTCGCTCCCTCCTCCGTGTCGACCACCGCACCGCCATACAGCGTGTCGCGGTTCATACGAACCACCGGCTGCTCATCGAGAGGGACCGGACGCGGAATCAGATAGAACTCGTTCACCGCCCCGGCACGTTGCTGAAACAACATGAAGCGGCCATCCACTTCGGCCCGGACGTACGACTCGGCGGTCACTTGCTCTGGCATCGTCAACTCCTCGACATGTGATACGGAAAGCCCAAACCTAGACCACGAGACGAATCACCTCCCGAAACTCGGCCAGGCGACCTCATTCACGCGCCATCCCAGATCAGGCGACTAGCGCAGATCAGCCTGATCCCGAGCGATAACACGCATGTCAGACAGTGCGCGAGATCGGCACGTACGTGCGGGTCTTCGGTGATCCCGTCGGCCACTCTACGTGTACGTCCGACGGCCACGATGATCTCATCAACTCGGCGCGCCAGACCCTGGGTAGCGGCTTCAACTTTCCCCCGAACTCGCGTATGTCTTGCAACAGCCTTGCAACACCACCTGCGGATTCGTACGGATTGCCTGGTCAGCGGCATAGGACTAGCGGACTCATAATCCGTCGGTTGCAGGTTCAAATCCTGCCGGGCCCACTTCCGACTCACCGTCTCGGTGGGTTGCGTGGTCCGAAATCCTGTCGGGCCCACTTCCGACTCACCGTCTCGGTGGGTTGCGTGGTCCGAAATCCTGTCGGGCCCACTTCCGAATCGCTGCTGTCGCAGCGGACTCACCGTCACGATGGGTTGCGTGGTCCGAAATCCTGCCCGGCCGAGGTTCAGTAGGCGACGGTGAAGCGCTGGCGGCGGTGCGCCGGCCTCTCGATCTCGTCCAGGACCGCCTCCGCGAAGTCGGAGCCAGAGATGGTCGAGTTGCCGTGGTCGTCGGTGAGGACCACGTCACCGCCGACCCGGTAACGCCCGAGGTGCTCGCCGGGGACGTACGACCCGAACGTGCGAGGCGGGCTGACGAAGAACCAGTCCAGGTCCTCCTCTGCGGCTCGCAGGTCGGCGAGGACCGCACCCATCTCCTTTGCCTCGGACAGCCAATCGGGATGGAACTCGGGCGTGTCGTACAGGGCCGGTCCTCCAGGGGCGATCAGGAGCGATCCGGCGCCGCCGATGACGCCGAGCCTGACTCCCGACTCTCTAGCCGCGTCGGCAAGGGCGTGCAGGGTCGGGAGGACCTCGCCGGCCATGTTTCCTCTCGGTGACAGGGCGCTGATCACGGCGTCTGCTCCGGCCAGCGCTTCCTGCATCACCTCGGCGTCGGTGACGTCTCCGATCAAGTAGTCGACCCCTTCGACGGATTCCTCGGGCGCGCGGCGGGACAAGCTGGTGACTTTGAAGCCCCGGTCTGCGGCCGCGGCGACGAGGTGGCTTCCGACATAACCGGTGCCCCCGATCACAGTGACAGTCTTCATATCGGTCCTTCTCGAGGTCGGCACCCACCATATCCGGACCGGCCGGGCGTCCGGTCATGCCCGGAGTAGGCGGCGACCGGCCGTAGATTCCCGTCTGTGGAGAATCCGGGGCCGCCAGAATCATCCAGACCGCTCGCCGCCCTCATGTCGTCGATCGTGCCCGGATGGGGGCACGCCTACACCCGGAGGACCGGGCCGGCGGTCGCCTGGTTCGTGTTCGCCCTGGCTCTGGGAGTCGGGGTGTTATTGGTCCAGAGCCGGTACCGACTCGAGATCGCGCAGGCCATCTTCACTCCCCGGACGCTGATTTGGATCATGGTCGGGAACCTCGTGCTCCTGGGTGTCCGAACCTGGGCGGTGACGGGTGCCTACAGGTCC
>JAAZAD010000477.1 GCA_012514505.1 Rhodococcus sp. (in: high G+C Gram-positive bacteria)
ACTACTGCTTCGACGGGAGCGGAGACGAGGTTCAGCAGAACTGGGAAACCATGACCCGGGTTCGGATGGAGTACCTGCCCGACGAAGGGCCCGCCGGAACCGGAGTCCGGGTGGCCGGGCTCATGTACGACGGCTTCCTCATCGAAGTCGAGGCCATCGCCGTCATCGCCGGCTGACGCCTGAGCACTCGCCACCCAAACCCCACCCATCTCTCGACTTCAAAGGAACGATTCACGATGACCTCCCTTACCCCAGCAACCACGTCACTGTCTCCAGAGACCGCCGCACGGCTCCGCGTGGACATGGTCACGTCCCAGCTCTCGGGGCCGACCGACCACCTGCTCACCGGCGAGCAGTACAAGGCCTCACTGCGCGACGGCCGCCGGATCATCAGTTCCGCCGGTGAGGAAATCAGCGACGTCACCACCCACCCGGACCTGCGGGCAGTCAACACCCTTGCCGCAGTCCAGGACGCACAGCTCGACCCCGAACTGCGCGACACGCTCACCTATGTCGGAGACGACGGCGGACGACGAGCGATCGGCTGGCAGGTGCCGCGCACCCGCGCCGACCTGCTCGCCAAACGCGAGGCCACTCGGGTAATCACCCAGCGAACCATGGGAATGTACGGTCGGCCCAATGATTACGGCGCCATGATGGCGCTGGGATTCCTTTCGACCATCGACCGAATCGAGGCCGAGAACCCGGAATTCGCTCAGAACATCCGCGACTTCGTCAGACTCTCGGGCGACCTGAACCTGCTCAGCACCGACCTCATCGCCGATCCGCAATCCGACAAGCGCATCCCCCGCAATGAACGGCCTTCTCAACTCAGGATCGTCGAGGACAAGCCCGAGGGAATCGTGCTCTCCGGAGCCAAGGTCGCCGGCAGTATCGGTTCGCTCACTCACTTCTTCACGCTGTCGACCACACTCGGCGAAGGCGTGGGCCCCGAGGCTGCGATCTGGGCCGCGATCCCGGTGAACTCCCCCGGTCTTAGCCTGATCCTGCGCGAACCGACCGCCCGCATGAATACTCCGCGCAACGACCACCCGCTCGACAATGCGGGCGAGGAACTCGATCAGACCATCCTCTTCGACAAGGTCTTCGTGCCGCGCGAGTTCGTGTTCAGCAAGTACAACCTGGATCTACTCACCCTCTACTACGAATCCTGCGCCTACTCACTGTGGTCGATCATGACGCGCCTGGCCTTCCGGGCCGAGATGTTCACGGGCGTCGCACAGGTCATCACCGAGATCCTGGGCACCGACAAGATTCCCGGCGTACAGGCCGCGGTGGCAGACATCACCCTCTACGCGCAGACCCTCAAGGCCTACTCGCTGGCGACGATCCACGAGTCCGTCGAATGGTGCGGCCTGCAGGTGCCCAATCCTGAGCTGACGACCGCAGGGCGCCTGTACTCGATCGAGAACTACCCCCGGATCACCTACCTCCTTCGCGATCTCTGCGGCCAGGCCCTGATTGCTCGCTGGCCGGAGAAGGTGTGGGACCACCCCGAGTTCGGCCCGCGGATGAACGAGTTCTTCCCTGGCACCGGCGTCACCGCGCGGGAGAAGAACACCTTCTTCAACTTCGTCTGGGACCTGGTCTCCGGTGCGCATGCCGGTCGAGTCGACCTGTTCGAGAATGTGAACGCCACCCCTCCCGCTTTCGTGCGACACCTGGTGTACAGCAAGACCGACCGCTCGGCTGCGGCACGCCGCGTTCGCGACTACGTGGGGATCGAATGATGACCGTTCACCTCGCCCGGTCCACTCAGCTCACGCGCTCGACAGTGCCGGCTATGGCACAGGAGGCAGCCGTACCCGGACAGATCCTGGGGGCGGAGTCGTTCCGAGCCTCGATGAGCAAGCTCACAACGGGAGTAGTCCTGGTCACCGCGCTGATCGACGACAGGCCCTGGGGTGTCACCCTCAGTTCGGTCTCCTCGTTCTCCGCCGATCCCGCGCGCCTGTCACTGTCGGTGACACACCGAAGTGCGCTCGGGCAACATCTGAGCCGTCACCACGCGGCTTTCGGCGTCTCGATCCTGACCGACAAGCTCGCTCCGCTCGCCCAGCAATTGGCGACCCCGGGCAAGCCGAAGTTCATCCCCGCACCGTATCTGGCCGAGGACGGCCCGACCACGCCACCGACGATCCAGG
>JAAZAD010000478.1 GCA_012514505.1 Rhodococcus sp. (in: high G+C Gram-positive bacteria)
ATCGGCCGGGCCCGTAGGTCGCTTTTGGCCATGCGGAATGATTCCTCGACTCGGAAGAGGTCGTGGTAGGCCGCGACGACTTGTTCGCCGGAGAGCGTGTCTTTGGAGAGGCTGGTGACATAGCCTTTGAGGCCGAGGTAGGAGCGGGCCTTGTCGACCGCGTCCCAGTTCACGCCGGGCTGGTTCCCGAGGGCCACGAATCGGTCCTTCTTCGGCCGGCGCCGTCCGTCGGCGATGTCCTGCGCTCGTTCGATCTGCTTGTTCAAGGTGATGTTGTCGCGGCGCTCGCGTTTGCGTGAGTAGTGCCAGACCACCCGCCGTGTGCGAGCGTGCGCGCCGGTCCCCATGGTCCGCTTGGTCTCGATGGTTTGGCCGTCGCGAAGGTAGGTGCCGCGGCGTTCGTAGTGTTCGGCCAGGTCACGTGGCGCCGAGCCGGTGCGGGACCCGACGATGAAATCGAAACCTGCCTCCTGCAGGGCGTTGAGATTAGCGGCCGACAGCATTCCGGCGTCAGCGACGACGACGACGTCAGCGCCGTGGTGGCGTTCGCGGAACCGGGTGAGCACGGGCAGCAGGGTGCTGGTCTCTGCCCGGTTGCCGGCGAAGGAGTGCACGTCGAGGGGAAACCCGGTCGGGTCGACGAGCATCCCGACGAGGATCTGGGGGTCGACCCGCCGTTCCTTGCTCATCCCGACTTTCCGGAAGGTGTCTTCGTTCTCGGCTTCGAAGTACAGGGTCGTCACGTCGTACATCACGACAGACAGGGCCCCGCCCGCGGTGACATGCCCCAACGCCGCCGAAGCGAGCTGTGTCCGCCAGTCCTCGCTGACACTGCGTGTGAGGGTGCGCCAGATCGTGCGCAGCGATGGTGAAGGCACTCCGAGTTCGGCCAGCACTCGGATCGTGTCGGCCTTGCTCGTCGGTTCGACGATCCTGGCCAGCACCAACTGTTTGAACGCGTCAGTGCCGATCTTGTCGAACCCGAGATCGCGGTAGCCCTGTTCGAGGACTTCCCACAACACGCGCGATTGCGACCCGGCCACCTCGGGGACCGCCGAGACCTTCGCCGGCGCCAACGCCGACAAGTCGAAAGCGAGCTGACCTGCATGGAGCTTCGTATCGGCGACCTCGAGCAGCACCGCGAGTTCTTCGGGTGAATGCGCCGATCCGATGTGTTCCACGATCCGGCGCACACCACGTTCCTTCGACACGATCTGTACCGCTGTCGCACCCGACGCGGTCCGCACCTTCCGGACGAACAACCCCACACGATCGATCGTAGACACCCTGTTTAGTGCCCCAAACGGGCACTACCGGCGGCCAAAACCCCAGGTCGCAACGACCCGCCGAGCCAAGTCACCAAAATGTGGCACGAGTCAGGCCTGGCAGCTGCGACACTCGGCACACGACCGCGACAACCGAGCACACCAGCGACACACCCGACCGTCGCTCCCACAGCGCCGACCGTCGCGACCGTCCCACGACCGTCGCGGACACCCAACCAGGCATGCGGCAGAACGCGGGCGGCGTGGTTTCGACTCGCTCCGCTCGCTCAACCATCGAGGGAGCGTCAC
>JAAZAD010000479.1 GCA_012514505.1 Rhodococcus sp. (in: high G+C Gram-positive bacteria)
GCAGACGACATCGTCACCAAGCTCATCGAAGCCGACATCGACGGCGACGAGCTTGCACCGGAGGAGTTCGGCTTCTTCGTCATCCTGCTCGCTGTGGCCGGCAACGAGACCACGCGTAACGCCATCACGCACGGCATGGTCGCGTTCCTCGACAACCCCGAGCAGTGGGAAATCTACAAGAAGGACCGTCCCAAGACGATGGCCGACGAGGTCGTCCGCTGGGCCACCCCCGTCACCTCGTTCCAGCGCACGGCGCTCGAGGACACAGAGTTGAACGGTGTGCAGATCAAGAAGGGGCAGCGGATCGTCATGCTGTACGGCTCGGCCAACTTCGACGAAGACGCCTTCGACGAGCCCCAGAAGTTCGACATCACGCGCGAGGACAACCAGCACGTCGGATTCGGCGGCACGGGTGCACACTTCTGCATCGGCGCGAACCTGGCACGCCTCGAGATCGACTTGATCTTCAACGCCATCGCCGATCACCTTCCGGACATCACCAAGCTCGGTGACCCGCGTCGGCTGCGTTCGGGATGGCTCAACGGCATCAAAGAGTTCCAGGTCGACTACAAGACGTCGGGTGGGGGCTGCCCGGTCAAGCACTGACCAAGAAGCCACAGAGAGGGGCGGCGAGCAGGTCTTCCTGCTCGCCGCCCCTCTCGTATTCGGCGCTTGATCAGGCCGGGCGGAGAGTCTTCATGGCGCGGTCCACTTCCCAGAACGCACGAAGCGATGCGATCTTTCCCTCGTCGTTCACCCGGTAGACGAACACCCCTTCGGCGTCGATGATCGATCCGCCGACGGTGCTCCGGATGGTTCCGATATTGACGTTCTCGTTGCCACACACCAGTGAGTCGGCAATGAGGAACTCCAGCGATTCGGTGGTCGCGATCGTCATGTCGTAGAAGCGGCTGATCGCGTCTCTGCCCCGGTGTCCTTTGCCCTCCGGATCGAACCCGGAAGGCCCCACCGGATCCTCGACCACCGCGTCGTCGGCGAACAGTGCGAGCCATTCGTCCTTCCGCTTGGCCGATGCTGCTTCGCGAGATGCTTGGCCGGCCGCCACCGCAGGATGCAAGGTTTCTGTCATCGTCAGGCCTTTCCGATGTACTCGGCTGCGAACTTGCGCATCGAATCCTGCTTCGCCTCGAGTGGTCCGTCGAAACCGATGCCATCGAAAACCCAGGGCACAGTGATGATGTCGGTGACGCCGGCGTCCTCGAGTTGGGCGTAACCGTCCTTGCCGAACCGGTCGATGCACACGGTCTGAATCTCGAACGGATCGTTCTCCTTGCCCTGCTCGGCGCGGAGCTCACGCAGTCGTGCGATCACCTGCACCAGGTCGTCGTACTTGATCATCGCCGACGTCCAACCGTCGCCGACTCGTGCTGCGCGGCGCAGTGCCACGTCGGTATGACCGCCGACGTAGAACGGGACAGGTTTGGACGGGGCCGGGCTCATCTGGAGACGTTCGAAATCGAAAAATTCGCCGTGGTACTCGACCATTCCGCCGCCCAGGATCAGCTTGATGACGTCGATCATCTCGTCGACTCGTTTGCCGCGGCGCTTGTAGGGTGCGCCGCACCATTCGAATTCTTCCGGAGCCCAGCCGATACCGATGCCGAAACCGAATCGGTTACCGGTCAGGTTGGCCACCGACCCCACCTGGCGCGCCAGCAGCACCGGGTTGCGAGAGCCCAACTTCAGTACCTGCGTGTAGAACTCGATCTTCGAGGTCACCGCACCCATGGCGGCCGCCGCGATCAACGGGTCGACCCACGGCGTGTTCTCGTCCCACATGCGCGAGCCGTCCGGGGTGTACGGATAATCGGCGGCCTGCTTCTCCATGAAGAAGAGAGAATCGGGGAGGGCGATCGAGTCGAATCCGCACTCCTCGGCGGTCTGTGCGAGGGCGGGCAGTTCTTCCAGCGGCGTCATCGCCACGCCGACCGTGTACTTCATCGTCTGTCCTTACGTCGAGGGGCGATCGGCGCCGACCACCCACATGGAGAAGTACTGAGAGCCGCCGCCATAGGCGTGGCCAAGCGCCTTGCGTGCGTTCGGAACCTGGTGGTCGCCGGCTCTGTTCATGACCTGCATCGCGGATTCGGCGAAGCGGATCATGCCGGACGCACCGATCGGGTTGGACGAGAGCACCCCGCCGGATGCGTTGACGGGCAGCTTCCCGCCGATCGCGGTTTCGCCGGACTCGGTGAGTTTCCAGCCCTGGCCTTCGGGAGCGAATCCGAGATTCTCGAGCCACATCGGCTCGAACCACGAGAAGGGCACGTAGATTTCGGCTGCGTCGATCTCCTCGAGCGGATTCGTGATGCCTGCATCGCGCCACAGGGCGGCCGCGGCGTCACGTCCGGCCTGCGGACTCACCTGGTCGCGGCCCGCGAAGGTGGTCGGCTCGGTGCGCATCGCCGTCGCATGGATCCACGCGACGGAGCGGCCTGCTTTCTCCACCTCGGCGGCCGCCTGTTCGTTGCCGATCACGAGTGCACACGCACCGTCCGACGACGGGCACGTCTCGTCGAAGCGGATCGGATCCCACAGCATCTGCGACGCCTGTACGGATTCGAGAGTGATGTCCGGCTGCTTGAGGTGCGCGTAGGGGTTCCTGCTGCCGTTCAGACGATCCTTGACCGCGACCATCGAACCGATGTGATCAGGTGCGCCCGACCGCCTGATGTACGAGCGAACGTGCGGGGCGAAGTAGCCGCCGGCGCCGGCGCCGACCGGCATGTTGAACGGGATCGGTATGGACAACGCCCACATGGCATTCGATTCGGACTGTTTTTCCCAGGAGACGGTGAGGACCCGATCGTGCACACCCGACTTCACGAGACTCGACGCGACGATCGCGGTGGATCCGCCCACCGAACCAGCCGTGTGAACCCGCAGCAGAGGCTTTCCGTTCGCTCCGAGTGCGTCC
>JAAZAD010000480.1 GCA_012514505.1 Rhodococcus sp. (in: high G+C Gram-positive bacteria)
CGGGTACGAGGGCAAGGGCTACGGCGAACTCAAGGCCGACACCGCCGACGTCCTCACCGAGTTCGTCACCCCGCTGCGCGCGAAGGTCGACGAGTACCTCGCCGACGAGACCGAACTGCTCCGGATTCTCGCCGACGGCGCGGACCGGGCACGTGAGGTCGCCTCCCGGACACTGACGCAGGTCTATGACAAGGTGGGATTCCTGCCCCGGAAGTAGACAGCAAGGAGCGGCACGGATGGCCGACGAGAGCGGCGAGAAGAAACCCGGTTTCCTCGATCGGCAACGTGCCGCCCACCCGTGGCTCGACCACCTGGTCGATACCGGGATGCGGTATCAGGAACGCAAAGGCGACTACTACGCCGCGGGCATCACCTACTTCACGGTGCTCGCGCTCGTTCCGATCCTCATGGTGGCGTTCTCCATCGTCGGTTTCGTACTCGCCGGCCGCCCCGACGTCATCGACGACATCCAGAACGCGATCGCCGAAAACATCCCGGGCGAACTCGGATCCACCGTGCAGGACCTGATCGACTCGGCGATCAACTCGCGCGGCGCGGTCGGGGTGATCGGTTTGCTCACCGCGTCGTACGCGGGGCTCGGCTGGATGGCGAACCTGCGTGACGGCCTGACCGCGATGTGGGATCACCCGCGCGACAAAGGCAACTTCCTGATCTCGAAGCTGCGCGACGCCGTGGCACTGCTGGGTCTGGGACTAGCGATGATCGTCTCGTTCGGATTGTCGGCGCTGAGCAGCGGACCGATCATGGGCAGGGTCGTCGAACTGCTCAACATGGAAAACCTCGTCGGGATGAACGTCGTGCTGCGGATCGCAGCACTGCTCGTCGCACTGTGCGCAACGTGGGCGGTATTCACGTGGGTCATCGCGCGGCTGCCCCGCGAACCGGTCACCTTCCGCAGCGCCGCCCAGGCCGGTCTGATCGGAGCGATCGGATTCGAAGTGCTCAAGCAGGCCGGCTCGATCTATCTCGAAATCGTGCTGCGAGGCCCGGCCGGTGTCGCGTTCGGCCCGATCCTCGGTTTGCTGCTGTTCTCCAACCTGACAGCGAAACTGCTGCTGCTGTGCACCGCGTGGGCGGCATCGAAGAAGGAGAACCTGGAGTTGGCACACGTCCCGGCACCAGATCCGGCGACGATCACCCCGCGGCTCGAAGTGCATCAGGGGCCGGGGGTGCGGGGGAGCATCGCCCTGCTCGGCGCGGGCATCGTCGGTGGCGCACTGCTAGGGTCGCGGCGGCGGGGGCGACGGTCGCGGTCGCGCTGACGGGGACTGTCGGGAGCGGCGCAGCAATCGCCGAAGACAACACATCAACGGATCCCATCGTGTCGTCGCAGTCGTTGCCGGCTGATCCTGTGGCACCGAACGGATCGAAGATCGTATCGCACGAGGTCGATGGTCAGCAGCTGACGTTGACGGTGTACTCGGCGGCCATGGCCACGTCCGTGAGTGGCCACCGTGACCACAGCAGGGCCTTGCGCCGGTGAGGATGAGCGGTGGTGTCGTAGCCCCAGTCGGTGCCGGCGTCGACGACATGACCGCCCTCAGGGAGCAGATCTGATTGGCCTTCGTTCACGACGATCAGGTCCGCCTCCGCCTCCGCCTCGCGCAGGAGCCGGCGCACTCGCCCGGCGCGGGTATTCGATCCGCTGGCCCACATGGTGTTCCAGGTCGCGACGGTCAGTTCATCGGGGTCCACGCTCGAACCGTACAACGACCTCATGGCATCACTGGGGAACCATCCTGCCGACGGTCATCGTCGCCTCCGACGGGGTGATCGTGACCGCCTTCCTGGCGGCGGCTGCAAGGGCGCTGTGTGCGAGCGCCGCCGGTCGTGGGTTAGAACTAGGAGTGCCTGGTTGCGGCGGGTGAGGAGGTCAGGATGAATACACCGTCTGTCACGGAGTTGGTCGCGTCGGTGATCGAAGCCGGCTCGTGGAGTCAGCTTCGGATCGTCGATGAGGTGGGGACTCTGTCGATCGTCGCGCGCCGTGGCACTCCGCTCGATCCTCCCGTCCGATTCGCGTTCGACTCATCGGAGCTGGCACGGTACTACCGTGCGTGCGCGGCCGACGCCCCGTCTGGGCGGATCCCGTGGCAGCAGTGGTTGATCTTGATGCCCACCCACCTCGACGAGGCGCTGTACCGCCTCGATGTCATCGGCGGCCCTGCCGAGATCGTCATCGCCGATACCGGTTTCGACGCGGTTCCGCTGAGGTCGCCCGACCATTAGGCCTGAATCCGTGGATCAGTGATCTCGAAGGGGTTCGCGATGAGTTCGGGGCCTCGGACTGTCGTTGGCGTGTGTATTCCGCTGCCTTGAACAGACTGTTGTACGCCTCCGCCATCGCATTATCGTACGAATCACCACGTGAGCCAACAGAAGTCACCGCTTCCGCCTCGGCAAGTCGCTCGGTGTACCGAAGAGCACGGTACTGCACGCCGCGGTCGGAATGATGGACCAGTCCCGACAGGTCCGCCCCGCCGTGGGTGCGCCACCAGATCGCATCTCCAACGCGTCCAACGCCAGATCGGTGTACAGCGAGTTCGCGACCTGCCAACCGACGACCTTCTTCGAGAACACATCGATGACGAAGGCGGCATAGACCCATCCGGAGAACGTCTTGACGTGGGCGACCCGGGACTCGCGCAAATCGGCCCGGAAGCATGCCACGGAGGCCGACGGAATCAGGGATGGCGCGCACCCGCGGAAAGGTGCACCAGTCACGCACGACGACATCCTCGCGCAGATCACTTTCGGCGTGTGGCCGAAACTGCTTTCCACGAAGGACACCACCGACGCCAGCTTCAGTGGCCGGCGGATCCTGTGGCAGCAGGCGCTGTGTCACGCATTCCCCCACAACGCGAATGATCCCAACGGATATATCGTCGCTGACCGGGCCAGTCGTCTGCATGGCCTCCGTAACCGCGTCTCGCACATGGAGCCTCTGCTCGGTGTGAACGTCACTGCCCGGCACAACGATGCACTTCGCCTCCTCGCCGCGATCAGCCCCGGGGTTCGTGACTGGTGTGCCGGTATGAGCACAGTCATTGAACTCGGACGAAAGTGCCCCATCGAGCTCTGACCAGACAGTGCGGCCAGCGTACGGTGAATCGGGTCGGTTCCAGCCCTGAGATCCGACTCCCGCATCGCCGTGCCCAGTCCCGTTGGCGTTCAGCGAGATCGAAGGTGGTAACCACACCAAGGTGGTGGGCGGGCACCGGGTGGTCGTTGACGGCTGCGGATACCAGCTCGGCTACGCCATCATCCGGCTGTGACAACTCGTCGCGGGTTGCTCGTTGAGGCGAAGACGGTCCCACCAAGGGGCTGCGGGCATGGACACACTTCTGGTCTTCCGGCCGCGCGTGGTCGTCTAGGTACACCAACGACGAAGTTGACTACGTTTTGAACTATAAAAATAAGTTAACATTGTGCTTGTTCGCGTTTTCGCTCCTCGATCCAAGGGGTAGGACCTGTGATCTGGCCGCCGCATCGCACCGAGACACGGGACTGGAACCCGCGGCATCGGCAGGGTTCGCGGGCTGATCGCACTCTCGAGAGCGTCGAGGTTTCCGTCCCGCCGTTGATCGCCGCTCTGGACTGTGATCTGGCCGGTACCGTCGCCCGTGCACACGAGGAGGCGGTTATCGCTGTTGTTCGTCTCGAGGCGGGTTTCGGCGAGCATCTGGCGCCGTTGTCGGATTTCTTGTTGCGCAGCGAGTCGGTGGCGTCGTCGAAGATCGAGCACATCGACGCGGGCTGGCGGGCATTCGGCAAGGCACTGGCCGGGGGCAAGGCGAGCGATGAGGCCAAGTCGCAGCTCGCAGCCGTGAAGGCTCTGATCGCGATGGTCGATGCGGCCGGTGACGGTCCGATCACCCTGGAGAACCTGCTCGGTGCGCACCGGCTGCTGATGGCACCGGATTTCTATACCGACCGTGACTCCGGTGCTGTACGCGATGTGCAGAACTGGATCGGTGGTAGCGACTACACCCCCATCGATGCGCTGTTCGTGCCTCCGCCGCCGGAGCTCGTCGGCGAGCTGATGGTGGATCTGCTGGCATTCGCCGCCCGCACCGATCTGCCGATTCTTGCGCAGGCCGCAATCGCGCACGCCCAGTTCGAGTCCATCCACCCTTTCATCGATGGCAACGGACGCATCGGCCGCGCTCTGATCAGCGCGATTCTGCGGCATCGCGGCTTGACCCACCGTGTCACGGTGCCGTTGGCCTCGGTGATGCTCGCCGACACCCGCCGCTACTTCGAGCATCTGACCCGCTACCGGGCCGGTGATGCCGACGGGTTCGTCGAATACGTGGCCCGCGCTGCGATCGTCTCCAGTGAGGCGGCGCAGGATTCCGCCCGGGCCTTGGCCGAATTGCCCGGTCGCTGGCGGGATTCGGCGCGGCCGCGCAGCAATTCCGCTGACGAGAAGATCATCGACGCTCTGCTCGACATTCCGATCTTCAGTGCGGACACCGCGCAGCGGATCGCCGGTACCACCGACGCGAGTACGTATCGTGCGTTGGGTCGGCTCGTCGCGGCGGGGGTGCTCGAGGTGTCGTCGGAGAACAAACGGAACCAGGTTTGGGCGGCGACCGATGTGCTGGCCGAACTCGATGCGTTGAGCACCACCATCGGCCGGCGCTCCATCAACTATTTGTAGTCACCACGGCGGCACGGCCGTCGCACGGTACGTGTACGCACTGTCGAAGTGCATATCTGTTGTGCTGCCACCGTTTTGCCCCGGTCACCCCGCAGTTTCGTCGACGCACGCGTCCCAACCGCCGATGACGAAGGTGTCGGCGGCGCAGTACACGGCTCTCGGATAGTAGGGGCCCATTACCGTCGCAGGGTCCGTGCCGGTCGCCTGCGACGCCTGGATGGACTGCGGATAGAACTCCGGCGTGGGCAGCATGTAGCGCAGGAACAGCACTTTCTTCGGCACGGTGGTGTCGCCCCAGGGCACGACCGTCACTGTCGGATCGTCGACTGCGGTCAGGTCGGCGGGTGCGGCGACCGCGTAGGTGTAGTAGCCCGACGCGTCGAGCGCGGTCTGGAAATCGGCCGCGCACGCGACCACCGGATACGGCGAGACGAGGTCGTTCTGGCACATCGACCAGTACCGCACCTGCTGATCCGGATCGGTTGCCGGCACGCCCGCACGAGTGTCCGGGAAGTCCGGCGCTTTCCCCCGCACGACGACGATCCGCCCCGGCTGGTAGCTCAACGCGGTGCCCAGATATTTGTTGTCCCCGTTGGGGAACAGACCGGACGAACTCGCCGGGTTCACGAACACCGCTTCGGGTGTGCCGCCGGGGAACGCGCCGCTCGCGGCTCCGGCGATGACCTGATCGAAACCTGCCTTCGCGATTTGAGCGACGGGCCCGGTGTAGGAGTTCGGGTCGAACGGCTGTGCGCACGGCTGACGTGGCACGCTCGTCCCGCCGATCCGCATCGTCGCCTCCGGCAACGGCACACCGCCGCTGGGTGAGGCGGCGTCATCCGGTACGTACACGCGGATGATGAGGAATCCCACCGGCGTGCCCTGGCTTGCGGGCAGGGCCTGAATCTCGTTGCGCGCGTGGTCGGCCGGGCCGGTGACGAGCGTGGCGTGCCATTGTCGTTGCGCGTCGGGAAGGGCCCGGGCCGACGCATCGGTGAACGGATTGCCGCTACCGGGGTCGGGAACGATCTGGTTGTCGCGCAGCGTGTCCACGGTGTCGAAGTTCGTGCCGTAGGTGTTGAGCGAGAAGTACCGGGCGGCGGGATAGGTGCCGGACAGTTCGATCGAATCGCCGGGGCCGAGCGCGTAGGGCAGGACCCAGTAGGTGGCGTTCGAATCGGGGAACGCGACGTTCAGCACGTTCTCGTTCGACATGAAGCGCCACGCGCACAGGGGAGTGTCGGCGGTCGCTGCCGGTGGCAGCACGGTGGTCGTCACGGCAGCGAACAGGAACCCGACCGTGGCGACGATGCGAGCGCGGACCGATCGAGAGGAAGTGGATACCACGTGCACTCCGTTCGTTCGTGTTCATCCCGACCACGGTTCGTCGACCGTGGACCGCTTCGATGAACAGGGCCGGTCGATTCGGTGACATTGCCTGCCACCGCCGCCGATCGGCCGTACCGTCGAGTCCATGAAAGCCGTCCAGTACACCGAGATCGGTGCGGAACCGGTCGTCGTCGAGATTCCCACACCGTCCCCGGGTCCGGGGGAGGTTCTGCTGAAGGTCACCGCTGCGGGCCTGTGCCACTCCGACATCTTCGTGATGGATCTGCCCGCCGACGGATACGTGTACGGGCTGCCGTTGACTCTCGGCCACGAGGGTGTCGGTACCGTCGCCGAACTGGGTGCGGGCGTCGGCGGCTTCGCGGTCGGTGACGCGGTCGCCGTGTACGGGCCGTGGGGATGCGGCGACTGTCACGCGTGCGCCCGCGGCCGCGAGAACTACTGCACCCGCGCCGCCGACCTCGGGATCACCCCACCGGGGCTCGGTTCCCCCGGATCCATGGCCGAATACATGATCGTCGACTCGACCCGGCACCTCGTACCCATCGGTGATCTCGACCCGGTCGCCGCGGCACCGCTGACCGACGCCGGTCTGACCCCGTACCACGCGATCAACCGGGTGTTGCCGCTGCTCGGACCCGGATCCACCGCGGTGGTGGTCGGTGTCGGAGGGCTCGGTCACGTCGGCATCCAGATCCTGCGGGCGATCAGCGCGGCCCGGGTCGTCGCGGTCGATCTCGACGACGACCGGCTCGAGCTGGCCCGCACCGTCGGAGCCGATGCCTCGATCCGATCCGATGCAGCAGCGGCCGCCGCGATCCGCGACCTCACCGGCGGGCAGGGCGCCACCGCGGTGTTCGATTTCGTCGGCGCCCAGTCGACCATCGACATGGCCCAGCAGGTCGTCGCGATCGACGGGCACATCTCGATCGTCGGAATCCACGCCGGTGCCCACGCGAAGGTCGGGTTCTTCCTCGTTCCGTTCGGCGCCTCCGTCGTCACTCCGTACTGGGGGTCCCGCACCGAGCTGATGGAGGTGATCGCCCTCGCCCGCGCCGGCAGGCTCGACATCCACACGGAGACGTTCGCTCTCGACGCGGCGCCCGAGGCGTACCGGCGGTTGCGGGAGGGGACGATCCTGGGACGCGGCGTGGTGGTGCCGGGCTGAGTTCTCGGCGGTACGGCTCAGTCTGTGCGCGACCGAGAAACGTAGCGCGCAAGCCCGGTCCTTCAGGGGCGGGTCAGCGCATCGACTTCGGCCTTCCGGGGGCACGGGGTAGTCGTTGTTGCTGCTCGATGTACTGCCGGACGATCGAGATCGGTGCACCGCCGCACGATTCAGCGACGTAGCTCGGGCTCCACAGGTGCCCGTTCATGCTGCGCTGGTTCACCCTGTGCGGTGTTCGTCGCGGAGCCTGCGGGCCGAAATGCGTGTGTGGTCGTCCTCCCCGTTGAACTCGACCAGCGTCGCAGCGAAGACCACGGACCGGCCGGGACGGCGATCGTCGTAACGTGTCGGAGGGCACTGTCACGATGTGATCGTGCAACTGCGATACCGGTACCGCGTATACCCGACGCCTGGGCAGCAGGACATGCTGGCCCGGTCGTTCGGGTGTGCGCGGGTGGTGTTCAACGATGCGCTGCGCGCCCGGCAGGACGCATACGCGGCCGGAGTGAAACTTTCGGACACCGACGTGCAGAAACAGGTCGTCACCGACGCGAAGAACACACCGCAGCGGGCGTGGCTCACCGAAGTCGCCTCGGTGGTGCTGGTGCAGGCCTGTCAGGACGCGCGGCGCGCCTACCGCAATTGGTTCGACTCGATGTCCGGGAAGCGGAAGGGCCGCAGGGTCGGTGCACCGCGGTTCCGTTCCCGCAAGGACAACCGGCAGGCGATCCGGCTCACCCGCAACGGCTTTTCCCTGCGGTCGAACCGGAAGTTGTATATCGCGAAGGTCGGCGAATTGAAGGTGGCGTGGTCGCGGGAGTTGCCGTCGGAACCGTCGTCGGTGTCGATCATCAAGGACGCGGCGGGCCGCTACTTTGCGTCGTTCGTTGTCGAGACGACCGACGAGACGCTTCCCGAGTGTGATATGGAGGTAGGGATCGATCTGGGGCTGGCCACGTTCGCGGTGCTCTCGGACGGGAAGATCATCGAGTCCCCGAAGTTCCTGCGCCAGGCGGAACGCAAACTCCGCAAGGCGCAGCAAGCCCTGTCCCGCAAGGAGAAGGGCAGCAAGAACCGGGCAAAGGCCCGTGTGCGTGTTGCGAAGGCCTATGCGAAGGTGGCCGATGCCCGCACCGATTGGGCACACAAGCACTCCACGGCGATCATCCGCGAGAACCAAGCGGTGTTCGTCGAGGATTTGTGTGTCACCGGGTTGGCGCGGACACGGTTGGCGAAGTCGGTGCACGATGCCGGGTGGGGGATGTTTACCCGGATGCTCGAAGAGAAGGCCGCCCGCTACGGGCGCACCTTCGTCAAGGCGGACCGCTGGTTCCCGTCTTCTCAGCTCTGCTCCACGTGCGGGCGGGTCGACGGACCGAAACCATTGTCGGTGCGGGAGTGGACCTGCCCGTGCGGCGCGGTCCACGATCGCGATCTCAATGCTGCGAAGAACATCCACGCCGCTGGACGTGCGGAGTGGTTAAACGCCTGCGGAGGGACGGTAAGTCTTCTCGCCTAGCGGGGAGCGCGACTCGATGAAACAGGAACCCGCCGAAGCGGCACGTGGTGCCGCAGTAGGAATCCCGGTCGTTCACGGCCGGGAGGACGTCAACCCGTACTGGGGGTCGCGCACGCACACACACGCGCCGAGTTGATGGAGGTGATCGCCCTCGCGCGCGCCGGCAGACTCGACATCCATACCGAGACGTTCAGCCTCGACGAGGCGCCCGAGGCGTACCGGCGGCTGCGGGAGGGGAGCATCCTGGGACGCGGTGTGGTCGTGCCGGGCTGAGCTCCCGACGGTACGGCTCAGTCCGTGCGTGACTGTTCTTCGGCGTAGCGCGGCGCCATCGCCTCCATCTGCTGCATCACTCGGGCGATGGCAGCCGGCTGCTGATCCGGCGGGTACTTGTACTTGCGCAGCAGCCGTTTGATGCTGGCCCGCAACTTCGCCTTGACGTCTTCCCGCACCGTCCAGTCGGTGCGGGTGTCACGGCGCATCGTCGCCACCAGGTCACGGGCGATCTGGGCGAGCACGTCGTCACCCATGACATCGAGGGCCGACTCGTTCTGCGCCACCACATCGAAGAACGCCAGTTCGTCGTATTCGAGCGCCGGCTCGAACCGTTTGCCGCGGTCGGCTTCGGCCAGGATCTCCTTGGCCATCTCCACGAGTTCGGCGATGACTTCGGCGGCCGTCAACTGCTGGTTCGTGTAACGGGTCATCAGGTCGTTGATCCGTTCGGAGAACAGTTTGCGCCGCACCTCGTTGCCGCGGGTGACGGCGGTGGCCTCCTCGAGCAGACTCGCCTTGAGAGCTTCGATCGCGAGTTGCGCCTTGCTCGGATGCGACGCTTCCGCCTGCCATTCCGGGGTGAGGGCGTCGAGCCGGGGACGTTCGAGTCCGGCTTCCCGGTAGATGTCGAGCACCCCGGTGGATTCGGCGGAGGTGACGATGATGTCGCCGAGCCGGCGGGCGATGTCGTCGGGGATCGGCTCGCCCCGCGAGACCCGTTCCTGGGCGTCGAGTTTGGCCATCCACGTGCGCACTTCCTCGTGGAAGCGCACATCCGGACGGACCCGTTCCAGATCGGGGGTGGCCGCGGCAAGGGCCCACGCGCGCGCGAGTTTCGCCGACTGGCTGCGGTACCGGTCGGCCAGCGGCCGGGCCTCGGGATCTTCCGGATCGGTGTTGCCCGGAGTGAGCGGCGACCGCAGCTTCGTCGTCACCGACAGGACGGCTTTGACCCAGCCTTTCTTCGGGTCGCTGTTGTAGATCTGCTTCCACTCGTCGCCGACGAGTTCGGCCAGCGATGCGAGCAGGTCGTGCACGATCTGTGCGGCTTCCTCCGCGGTCTGCCCGACGACGCGTTCACCGGTGATGGCGGTGTCGCGGGTGAACTCCTTGAGCGCCTTGGTCAGGTTGTCGGCGAGCGGCGCGTAGGCGACGAGCAGACCGTCCTGCTTGCCGCGGTAGGTGCGGTTGACGCGGGCGAGGGTCTGCATGAGCAACGCACCCTTGAGGGGCCGGTCCAGGTACAGGGTGTGCAGTGCCGGTGCGTCGAACCCGGTGAGCATCATGTCCTTGACGATGACGATCTCGAGTTCGTCGCCCGGATCCTTCACCCGCTGCTTGATCGCGGCGTTCGCGCTGGGGCGGCGCATGTGCTTCTTGAGGTGTTCCGGATCGGACGGGCTCGCCGTGTAGACGACCTTGATCCTGCCCTTGTCGTCGGCGTCGTCGTGCCAGTCGGGGCGCAACGCAATGATCTCGTCGTAGAGGCGCGCGGCGACCGTGCGGGTGGCGCACACGATCATCGCTTTGCCGGGGCCGCCGAGGAACGGACGCATCGCCTCGCTGCGCGTCTCCCAGTGTTTGACGAAGTCGTCGGCGAGCACTGCGAGTCGTTGCGGCGCACCGTAGACGGTGTCAAGGACCGCGACGCTGCGTTGCAGACGGTCCTTGTCGGCTTCGTCGAGGTCTTCGGTGATTCTCTCGGCGGCCTCGTCGAGATCCTCGTCGTCCACACCGTCGACACGGACGAGTTTGATCAGCCGTGGCTCGAACGACACCGGGACGGTCGCACCGTCACGCACGGCCCGATGCAGGTCGTAGACGTCGATGTCGTCGCCGAACACCCGGCGCGTGTCGCGTTCGCCCTCGGCGATGGGTGTGCCGGTGAACGCGATGAGGGTCGCGTGGGGCAGCGCGTTCTTCAGATGGGCGGCGTAACCGTCGATGGCGTCGTAGTGGCTGCGGTGCGCTTCGTCGGCCATGACGATGATGTTGCGGCGGTCCGACAGCATCGGATGGTCGGCACCGGTGTCACGTTCGTCCTTGGACAAACCGAACTTCTGCAGTGTCGTGAAGTAGATGCCGCCGGTGCGACGGTCACTGAGCTGGCGGCGCAGTTCTTCGCGGGAGGTGACCTGCTGGGGGCGTTCGGGCAGCAGGGTGCTGCGCTGGAATCCGTCGAACAGTTGGGTGTCGAGTTCGGTGCGGTCGGTGATGACGACGATCGTCGGGTTCGCCAGCCGCGGATGCCGCATCACCTTCGCGGCGTAGAGCTCCATTTCCATCGATTTACCGGACCCCTGCGTGTGCCACACGACCCCGGCACGCCCGTCGCTGTCGACGGCACGCACCGTATGGGAAACGGCTTTGCTGACGGCGAAATACTGGTGGGGCTTAGCAATTCGTTTGGTGAGCCCGCGGGCATCCTCGTCGAATGCGACATAGTCGCGCAGCAGTTGCCCGAACCGTTCGACGTTGAACAGTCCGTCGAGAGTGAGACCGAGCTCGGTGGTGGGGTCACCGTCGGGGCCGGGAGCACCGGATTCGACGGGACGGCCGGAGTCGTCGACGTTCCACGGCGCAAAATGATGCCACGGCGTGAACGGGGTGCCGTAGCGGGCGGTGACGCCGTCGCTGGCGACGACGACCATCGCGAACCGGAACGCCATCGGGAACTCGTGCCGATAGGTCTGCAACTGGTTGAA
>JAAZAD010000481.1 GCA_012514505.1 Rhodococcus sp. (in: high G+C Gram-positive bacteria)
ACCGGCAGCTTGCTGCACTCTCACAAGTCACCGGATCAACGTCCCTCACCCACAACGTTGCAGCGTGGCAGGCAGCAGTAGCGGCCTCGAACGACGGCGACCAAACACAAATGACGCTGCTGCGCGCCGCCGCTCTCACCGCGGGGCCGAGAGAGCGCGGTGGAGCCAGTCTTAGGACTTGAGCGGATAGGCGGTCATCAGCGGCAGTATCGGTCGCGGTGGGTGATGAGTTTGCCGGTGATCAAGATGGTGGTGGCGAGGCACAGGGCTGCGTTGCGGTGGTGGTGTCGGCGGTCGGTGGATCGGCGGAGTTGGCCGTAGTTCGACCACCAGCTGTTGGTGGCTTCGACGATCCAGCGCAGGCCGAGCGTGAGCCGGTGCGGTGTGCCTGGCGGGGGCTTGGTGCCGCGGCGTTGGACGTCGAGTTCAGTCAGCCCGTGGGCGGCGAGCCGGTCACGCACGACGGGATAGTCGTAGCCGCGGTCGAGGTGCAGGGTGTCGATGTCGGCGAGTAGTCCGTTGGCGGCGACTTCGTTGAGGGTGCCGATCAGCATGCGGACGTCGTTGCGGTTGGCGCCGTCGATTGTCCAGCCGATCGGGACGCCGTGGCGATCGACGGCGGTCGACCATTTCCAGCCGCATTTGCCCCGGTCACAGGGGTTGGGGCCGGTGCTCTCTCCGCCGTAGGGGGCTTTGTGGAGCGAGCCGTCGACGGCGACGTCGGACAGATCGAGCCCGATGATGCGATCGTACGCGGCGAGGCTGTCGGCGCGCAGTTGGTCGAACACGCCGGCTGCGATCCACTCGTCGCGGCGGGCCCGCAACGTGGTGTCTGACACGCGGTACTCGAGGATCGCTTCGATGTCGACCCACGAGGATCCGGTCACGAGCCGGATCAGGATCCCCCAGAAGCACAACCGGTTCGCGACGCGTGGTCGGTGGCAGCCGAGCGGGTGTACGGGGGGCTCGGGCAGGAGCGGTTCGATTGCCGCGTAGACGGCTTCCACTGTCTCGCGTTCGAGTGCGCGCATGATATTGGTGACCTCCCCGGTCGTCGTGTACGGATCGCACTCGATATGAAAATCGAGCCAACCCGCCGACCGGTGGATGGTCACCTATCCGCGCGACCCCTTAGGGCCCCTCAACTGCTCTCCGCTCTACGAGCGGACGCCTTCAGAGGGGACTGGCCTCACCGGCACCTGGGTTCCGTTGCCGAGACAATGCTCGGCGAGATGCTCTCCGCAAAGTCGAAGACCGGCGTGGGTTCAACTCCGTATCTCCGGAACAAGAACGTTCGCTGGGGTTCGGTCGATATCGACGACGTTGCTGAGATGGATTTCACCGATTCCGAACGAGAGAAGTTTCGGCTTACCCCTGGCGACGTGCTGATCTGCGAGGGTGGCGCTGGTGTCGGGAGGACGGCAATCTGGCGAGGAGAGCTCGACGTTTGCTGCTTCCAGAAAGCGCTGCACCGCGTGAGGACCGGTGACGAGGTGCTCCCGGAGTACCTGGCGCAGTTCTTCCGGTACTTCTCGGACTCGAAGCTGCTTGAGAAGCAGCTTTCCGGTGTCGCAATCGGCCACTTCCCCCAGGAGGACTTGCGATCGCTTCAGATCCCAGTGCCACCCGTCAAAGAGCAGCAGCGCTTCGTCGATGAGTTCTCGATCCACGAAGACCTGGCCAGCGCTCTC
>JAAZAD010000482.1 GCA_012514505.1 Rhodococcus sp. (in: high G+C Gram-positive bacteria)
GGCCGGGGCCGATGTCGGGCTCGTGGCGCGGTCGCTGCCGGACCTCGAGAAGGTTGCCGACGAAGTCCGTGGGTTGGGCCGTGCGGCCGTCGTCGCTCACATGGACGTCACCGACGCCGAAAGTGTCAATGCCGCCGTCGACGACGTCCGTCAAGGACTGGGCGGTCTCGATGTCATGGTGAACAACTCAGGCATCCTGACCGCCTCGTACGCTCTGGATTTGTCTCTGGCGGAATGGGATCGGGTGATCAACACGAATCTGCGCGGCACCTTTATCTGCTGTCAGGCTGCGGGGCGCCATCTGACCGCCCAGGGATCCGGGAAGGTCATCAATGTGGCGAGTCACTTCGGGGTGATGGCGGCATCGGGCTTTTCGGCCTACTGCGCGTCAAAGGCGGCGATTCTGCACCTCACCCGCGTGCTGGCCCTTGAGTGGGCGCGCCACGGCGTCCAGGTCAACGCCATTGCGCCGGGCTATGTGGCGACCGACCTCAGTGCCGACGTGCGTGCCGATCCCGCGATGGAAACTCGTGTTCTCCAACGTATCCCGGCACGGCGCATGGCCGATGCGGCGGAAATCGGGCCGCTAGCCGTGCTACTCGCATCGAACCGGTCCGATTACATGACCGGCTCGGTACTGGTGGCCGATGGCGGCCAGTCCATTCAGTAGGCCTTGGCGTCGGCCGTTTCGCAGGACCCCGGAATCCAGGCCGCCGGGCGCTTTTCACGAAATGCGGCCATGCCTTCGGCGGCCTCGTCCGAGGCGAACAGGGCCGTCGACAGCTCTGTCATCGCGGCGAACGCTTCGGGCGAAGCCATCGAGGACATCGATCGGATCAGGCGCTTGGTCTCTCGTATCGCGATCGGCCCGCCGGCGAGCAGTTCGCCCAATAGCTCTGCGACCTTCTGGTCCAGTTCCTCGGCGGCCACCGCGTAGTTGACCAGCCCGATCCGAGCAGCTTCGGCGCCGGTGATGCGTCGACCCGACAGCATGAGATCGGACGCATCGGCGCGGGTGAGCTTCGGCAGGCACACCAGAGAAATTATCGCCGGCACCACACCGATCCGGACCTCGGTGAATCCCAGCCTGGCCCGCTCGTCGATGACGGAGATGTCGCACGCCGCAGCCAGACCCACACCCCCGGCCACACAGTGGCCCGCGATCCGTGCAACCACGGGTTTGGGGGCGTCCAGGATCATGTTGAACACCGGAACGACGTCCGTCTTCGACCGCTCGGCGCCGGCTCGTAGATCGGCGCCCGCGCAGAAGGTGTTGCCGTCGTTGGTGATAACGATCGCGCGCACGTCAGGGTCGGCGAGCGCCCGTTCCAGGGCGCCGTTCAGTCCGCGCACCAACGTCGCGCTCAGGGCATTCTTGTTCTCCACCTCGTCGAGCGTCAGCGTGGCGATACCGTCCGCGCTCTGGTAGCGCACCCCGGTCACCGGCAACCACCCCGGAGCCCCAAACCGCTGCCGGCCGATGCGGTGACCTCGCCGCATTCCTGCGGGTTGTACCCCTGGGCAATCTCTTCGACGAACACGGACGGCAAGCCGGCCCCCTGAATCTTGACGGTTGTTGACGGAAAACTTCGAAGTTGTAGATATGCGTTCGAGCGGCAATTGTCTGACTCTAGTACAGTTACAAGGTCAGGCAAGTTCCGAGCTGTGCCGTCGGAGGTAACGTGGGGACCAAGGAAAAGCAATCGCCGACTTTTTCTGCGACGGTTGTGAAACGTCCTCGACACCAAGTCGAAGAGCAGATCCGCCACGCGATCAGGTCAGGGGCGCTGGTCACGGGCCAGAAGCTACCCACTGAAATCGAGTTGGCGGCGGATTTCGGTGTATCGAGAACCACGATTCGCGAAGCGTTACGCACGTTGGTCGCCGACGGGTTGCTCGAGAAGATGCCAGGGGCCGGTGGAGGCTCATTTGTGCGCAGCCTCGACCATCATGCGTTCGGCGCAGACGTCGGTGAGTACATCGAGAACATGTTGAGGGTGGGATCGGTCGACTACCGCGAGGTGGCCGAGGTCCGTCGGATGCTCGAAGTGCCGTCGGTCAGGTTGGCGACGCTCAATCGTTCGCAGGCCGACCTGGACGAACTCAACGATGTGCTCGAGGAGGAGAAGGCGCTGACGTTCGACGATCCCGCCGTTCCAGAATTGGACGTTCGATTCCACTCGACGATCAGCAAGGCATCCGGAAACCGGGTCGCCGCCGCGTTTGTCTCTGCCCTGCACCAGGTCACCGAACCGGTTCATCACCTCAAACTCAGTGCCGAAGTGGGCAAGCGGACGTTTCGCCAGCATGTCGAGATCGTCCGAGCCATCGAGAAGGGTGATGCCCGCGAGGCGGAAATGGCGATGCGCGAACACCTGTCGTACCTCGAAGAGCATTCCACCAAAGACGGTTGACATCTGCGGGTGGACGATAACCAAGCCGATGGGCTCCCCGTGCATCCGCGCAGGGCCGTGGTCACCGGCGGTGGCAGCGGAATAGGGTTCGCGATCGCCGAGCGGCTCGCGGCGGACGGCGCCGGTGCGCTCGCGGTGGACATCGACCCGGCGGGGGCAGCCCGGCTTCGGCAGCGCGGTGTCGAGCTCGTTGTCGCCGATGTGGCAGAACCCGCCTACTGGCAGCAGGTGATCCGGGCGGCTGACACTCGGCTGGGTGGACTGGATTTGCTGGTCCTCAACGCTGCCGTGCCGATCCTCGAACCCGACGTCATCAGCGTTGCCTATGAGCGCGTGCGGCGAGCCTACGCCGTCAACGTCGAAGGGGTGATCCACGGTCTGCGGGCCGGTGTCCCGCTGATGGAGGCCGCCGGGGGAGGCGACGTTGTGCTCGTCGCCAGCCTTGCCGGGGTGATGGGGTATCCGGACGACCCGTATTACGCGATGACCAAACACGCGGTGGTCGGGCTGGGACTCAGCGTGGCGAGCAGCCTACAGCGACGGGGGGTGCGGTTGACGATCTTCTGTCCCGGCGTCGTCGACACGCCGCTGGTGCCTTCGGAGGTGCGATCCGCCGTCCTCGACGCCGGTCTGGAACTGCTGAGTCCCGCGGACGCCGCCGAGCACCTGCTGGCGGCGCTCGCACGTGGGGGAACCGGACGCATATGGCTCAGCCAGGCGCAGCTCGGGCTGACGGAATACGTGCCGGCCCGGGTCCAGCTGCCCCGCCCGACCCGGGCACGGCCCCGACCCTAAAAGTCCGACACTTCCGCTTTGGCTAATAACCGACTATTCTTGGGGCGCCCCACCGAGGCGACGCCGTCGTGGGGGATGAGTCGGCGGTGGAAAGGCAGTGGAGGGCCACATGGTTGTCCTCAGACCGGTAAGGCCCTACTCGAAGCCGAAGGTCGGGATTTGGCTGTCGGTGGTGGAGCCGGATCAGCTTGTCGGGTTCGCCCAGGACGCCGAGTTGGCCGGGTGTGACTCGGTATGGGTGCCTGAGCATCTGATCTGGCCAGATGTCATCAGATCGAAGTATCCATATCGCGATGACGGCGCCCCGCCGGTGCCCAGCGCCGTGAACTTATACGACCCATGGGTTTTGCTTGGTGGTGTCGCTTCGAAGACCACGACCATCAGGCTTGGCACGTGTGTGTACGTATTACCTCTTCGCGATCCGTTGGTGACGGCACGAGCGGTGGCAACACTCGACATCCTCAGCGGAGGGCGGGTGATTCTCGGGGCGGGGTTGGGCTGGATGGCCGAAGAGTTCGCGGCGGCCGGAATCGATTTTCGGACCAGGGGGGCGCGCTGCGACGAGATCGTTCCGGTCCTGCGCTCGCTGTGGTCCAACGAGATCACGTCGTCGAACGGCAGGTTTGTAAAGCTGCCACCGGTGCATTTCAATCCGAAACCGCCACGCGGAGCAAAGCTGCCCATCGTGTTCGGCGGCGAGTCCGAACATGCGCTGCGCCGTGCGGCACGCCTTGGCAACGGCTGGTTGGGTACGTGGCATACGCCGGAGTCGACGCGGGATGTGGTCGCGCGGATCGGAAGCTATCTTGCGGAATATGGCCGCGGTGACGAGGACTTCGAGATCACGGTGATGGTGAGCCCGCGGGAGGTGACCGAGCAAGTCGTCGTCGATTTCTACCAGGCCGGCGCCGACCGTATCTGCGTTGGCTCACCGAGGGCGCCGCTGCGCGTATGGCCAGAGGTGTTAGAGAAACTCGGTACGGTTCTGCAATCGCCAGCGCTTCGTTAGGCCGCGATTCGCCCCAGAATTGCGTTGTGGCCCAAGGTGCTTTGGTCATGCTGGCAGGCCCCCAGTCGTCGATGAAGGGCAGGATGTGGCGGCTCGATGGCACCGCGCACACTGGCGCGAAAGATCTCGTGTTCCGGGGTGGAGATCATCTCGGCTCCGGTTGTGGACGCAGACGTCGTATCGACGTGTCGATCGGTCGGATTAGACCGACCTTAGAACTCTGAATAACGTCGGACAGTATACACTCAGCTTCGGGTGGCTTACCCCGGTGGAGGAGTGGTGGTGATCTCAGACGTGGCCGAGCGCGCAATTCGAATCGGCAACTGCTCAGGTTTTCTCGGCGATCGAAGGTCGGCGATGCGCGAGATGCTCGAGGGGGGTCCACTCGACGTCCTGACCGGGGACTACCTGGCTGAGCTCACGATGTGGGTGCTGGCTCGCGTTCGGGAGAAGGGCTCGGCGGATGGGTACGCGGCCACGTTCGTCGAGCAGGTGACCGATTGTCGCGACCTCATCGCCGCCTCGGGGGTACGCATCGTCGCCAACGCCGGAGGTCTCGCACCCGCGGCGTGCGCGGCGGCACTGAGGCCGTTGGGCTTGCCGGTGGCCTACGTCGACGGCGACGACGTGCGCGGCTGTCCCGGGATCCCCGGACACGCGGTGACGGCCAACGCTTACCTGGGCGGGTGGGGGATCGCCGCCGCACTGGGGGCGGGCGCCCAGATCGTCGTCACCGGACGGGTCACCGATGCCGCGATGGTCATCGGCTCGGCCGCGTGGTGGCATGGGTGGTCCGCCGACGATTTCAACGAACTGGCCGGTGCGCTGGTCGCGGGACACCTTCTGGAGTGCGGCACCCAGGTCTGCGGCGGCAATTACTCCTTCTTTCGGGAACTTCCAGCTGTGATGGACGGACAACCGCTCGGGTTCCCATTGGCCGAGATCGCCGCGGATGGCTCGTCGGTGATCACCAAGCACCCGGGTCCGGGAGGCGCAGTCACGGTGGGAACGGTGACGGCGCAACTGCTTTACGAGATTCAAGGGCGCTACTACGGGAATCCGGATGTCACCGCCGACCTACGGTCGATCACGCTTGGTGTCGCCGGCCCTGACCGAGTCCGTGTCCATCCCGTCCGAGGGCTTCCGCCGTCGCCGACGACCAAAGTCGCCGTCAATACCCTGGGCGGCGATCGCAACAGCATCACACTGCTCGTGCCGGGCCCCGACGTCGAGGTCAAAGCCGCATTGTTCCGTCGGCAACTCGAGCCGGCCCTTGGCCACATCGACGACGTGACATGGCGACTGGATCGAACCGACCAACCCGATCCGGACGACGCGGCGTGCGCGGTCGCCGCGCTGACGGTCACCGCGCGCGATCCCGACGCGCAGAAGGTGGGCCGAAGGTTCTCCTCAGCGGCCATAGAACTCGGGTTGGCGACTTTCCCCGGCGCGGCCTTCACCTCACCGCCGGAGAACGCCCGCCCATACGGCATCTACGAGCCGGTTTACCTGCCCAACACCGAGATTCGCCACGTTGCCCATCTGCCCGATGGCACCGCGCGTGCGGTCCCACCTGCGACCCAGACGGCTGACCTCCGGTGGGACGACGAGTCACCGGTTGTCGCCGAGTTCGACGGCCCGACGCGTCGCGCTCCCCTCGGCTGCATGATCGGAGCACGCTCGGGCGACAAAGGCGGGGATGCGAACGTCGGCGTGTGGGTCCGCTCGGAAAAAGAGTGGCGCTGGCTGCGGTCCGCGCTCAGCACCGAGCGGCTGCGCAAGCTGCTGCCCGAGGTCGCCGACTTACCCGTCATGCGCACCGAACTACCCAACCTTTGGGCGCTCAACTTCGTCGTCCGCGGCTTGCTGGGTCGCGGCGCCGCGGA
>JAAZAD010000483.1 GCA_012514505.1 Rhodococcus sp. (in: high G+C Gram-positive bacteria)
ACTTGTCGTTGATCACCTCGGCGATCGAGGTGACCAACCACTCGAGCACCTGCCCGTAGTGGGCATGCTCGGTGGTGGACGTGCATACCAGCGCGGTCACCGTCGTCGACAGTCCGGCACTGTCCTGCCGGTCGACGAGGGTGAGCAGTCGGCCTCCGAGTTTCGAGCCGGGATCGGAGTCGCGTCGATTCGGTTCCATGACGGCAGGATTCCCCGTCTTCGGTCGTGTCACACCTGACGGAGAAGCGGCAGCGACCACGAATTGCCGTCGACCGCACGACTACCCGGTCCGGCGGTGTGCCGGGCCGGGCAGTCGGTGATCGGACAGCGGCGCCGATCAGTCCTTGAACGCGTCCTTGACCTTCTCGCCGGCTTGCTTGAGGTTGCTCTTGGTCTGGTCGGCGCGACCTTCGGCTTCGGTTTCGTGGTCGCCGGTGGCCTGTCCGAGCTTCTCCTTGGCCTTACCTGCCGCTTCTTCGACCTTGTTCTTCGCCTTGTCGATGGCTCCCATGAGGTTCCTTCCTTCGGGTTCGGTTCACGTGCGGACGAGTCGTGTCCGATGACGGCGTAGCGCGTGGAACGATTCGGTTTTCGTCTTCGGCGCGACCACCTCCGCTGCATCGTCGTGACCCGTGCATACCCGCGGGTGAACGTTCCGAAACCGTCATCGAGTCGCTCGGGTGCACGTTCGGCGACGCGAGAGAATGAAACATCGAGGTCAGGGGGTGGAGATGCCGTTCCCGGGCCGGTGTTCGTCGTCGACCGCGGGACCGGCCGCACCGTCCGGTGTGCGGGGCCGGGCCCCCATGTTGCGGGAGAGTGCCACTCCGGCGAGCAGGACGACACTCGATGCGGCGATGAACCATCCGGTGCGGTGCAGACCGGCGTCGTCGATCGTGCCGCCCGTGGTCAGCTGGAGCACCACGACCGCCACGTTCGCACCGATGAACGCCATCGTGCGGTACATCCCGATCGCGGTGCCGACATCGTCGACGGAGGTGACCGCGTTGACCAGACTCTGGTTTCCGATGTTGTTGAATCCGTTGGGTATACCCAGGACTGCCGCCACCAGGAGCAGAACGAGGAGCGGGGCGGTGGAGCGTTCGACGGATGCGATCAGGATGCCTCCCACCAGGAGCGCGGCGGTTCCGACGAGCAGGGTTGTCCGTGCACCGAATCGCCGGTACGTGCGTGATCCGATGATCGTCGCGACGACGCTGACCCCGGCAACCGGAAGCATCGTGAGGCCGGCTTCGATCGGGCTCATCTCGCGCACGTACTGCAGCCACTGGGGGATTCCGAAGAACACGCAGTAGAAGCACGTGTACGTGAGCAGTGTCCGGGCCATCGTTGCGCTGAGAGCACGATTCCGTGCGAGCGCCCGGACATCGAGAAACGGTTCGGCCGCACGTTTTTCCCACCGCACGAACAAGGCGAGCCCCAGCACTGCCACGGGCAGCAACCCCCACATGGGGGTGTCGCGCAGGGAGATCAGGAACAGCATCATCGATGTGATGGTCACCAGGAAGAGTACAATTCCTGCGAAGTCGAGGGTGTGTACCGCTTCGCGCACGGATGTCGAGTCGCTGCCGACGAATCCGACATCCGCCCGCAGGATCGCGATCGCGCTGACCGCGGCAACGGGAATGTTCACCCACAGGATCGATTGCCAACCGAAGGTGCCGACGAGCAGGCCACCGAGCGTGGGTCCGAGTGCGGCGACGGACTGACCGCACACCACCAATGTCGTGATCGCGGTGCGGGGTTGTCGGCCGTACCGCTCGGCATATCCACGGATCATCGTCATCGCATTGGGCATGTGAACCGATATGCCCACGCCCAGAACGACATAGGCGACGATCAGCCAGGTCACATCGGGTGCGGCCATTCCGATCGTCGAGCCGAGGCACACGAGGATCAGTCCCGCCACGAACACTCGCCGGGCTCCGAACAGGATGCCGAGACGACCTGCCATCGGCGCGCAGACAGCTGTCGTGATGTACATCGCCGAGATCACCCAGGACACACCCGACGGGGAACCGAAATCCGCTGCGATACCGACGATTGCCACGGCGATCATCGACGAGTTCAGTGGTTGGAGGATGCTTCCGGTCGCCGCCGCTCCGCTGACACGGAACGGGACCGGTGGGGCGTCGGTGCGAGGGGTTCGGGGCTGCGTCATCGGTTCTCCGAAGGCGCACTGCCGGAAGGCGCGTCGGCCTCCTCGGCGATGCGCCTGAACAACTCGCCTGCGAGGAAGAGCAGTTCCCTTTCCACCGGTGTGCAGGTCTTCTCCAGGGCCTGGGCCAACCATCGGTTGCGTTTGTCCCTGTCCATGTTCAACGTGCGACGCCCGGCCGAGGTGACGGTGATGAGTGCGGCGCGCGCATCGTTCGGGTCGGTGGTGCGCGACACCATTCCCTGTTCCTCGAGGAACGCGACGGTTCGGGCGATCGTCTGGGGAGTGACCTGCTCCCTGTCGGCCAGGGTGCGCGCAGTCATCGGTCCGACACGGTCCAGGTGGGACAGTGCCTGTAGTTGCGTCGGGGTGAGCAGGTGCCCGGAGCTTTTCGTTCGCATCTTCCGGTTGAAGACGACGAAGTCCTCTCGAAGTCGGCCGGCCCGTTCCGCGAGGTCACGATCATCGTATGCCATATAGACAGCATAGCTGACTATATGTTGGGGTATTTCCGGTTATGGACGTCGAACACATCACTGTTATAGACAGCTATGCGATCTATCTACTGTGTGGCGTGCGAGCCGGCCACCAGCCTCCCGGGGCACCCGCACACCTCATCCCAGCAGAGCACCGACATCGGATCCGCCGCCGATACCCGGATCCCGGGACGTATCCTTC
>JAAZAD010000484.1 GCA_012514505.1 Rhodococcus sp. (in: high G+C Gram-positive bacteria)
CAAGACCGGCGACCAGTTGACCAGGCGTTCGGCGCGGTAGATGAGGCCGTCGTCGTACATCCGCTTGAAGATCGTCTGCACGGCACGGGACAGGCCGTCGTCCATGGTGAAACGGTCGCGGGACCAGTCGACGCCGTCGCCGATACGGCGCATCTGGCCCTGGATGGTGCCGCCGGATTCGCGCTTCCAGTCCCACACCTTCTCGATGAACCGTTCCCGGCCGAGGTCTTCCTTGGTCTTGCCGTCGGCGGCGAGTTGCTTCTCGACCACGGTCTGCGTCGCGATGCCGGCGTGGTCCATACCGGGCAACCACAGGACCTCGTAGCCCTGCATACGCTTTCGGCGTGTGAGGGCATCCATCAGGGTGTGATCGAGCGCGTGACCCATGTGCAGGCTGCCGGTGACGTTCGGGGGCGGCAGCACGATCGAGTACCCGGGCTTGTCGCTCGCCGGGTCGGCCTCGAAGTACCCGGCATCTACCCAGCCCTGATACAGGGCCTCCTCGACTGCACTGGGGTCCCAGCTCTTCGGGAGGGCGTCGGCGCGGTTCTGCGAGTTCTCTGGTGCACTGGTCACCAGACAATCGTAAGCGGATGGCACAAATCACCAGGACACGACCCGAGTCAGAAGACGATCGCGGTGAAGGTGTACCAATCGCCGTGGAAGTGCCGATAGCCGATGTCGCCTTCTGCTTCCGGATTCCCGATCTTGTCGGTCCCCTGCGGTAGGTGCGCGACTCCGACCGAATTGAACAGCCCGCCCCGGGTAATGAAATGACAGCCACCCGCCTCGGACGTGACCTGACGCACCTTATAGACACCGATACGGATGTCGTCGAGCGACGGCTCGCAGGTGGCCGCACGCTGCTCGAGCTCACCTTTCGACATGTGCCACCCGATCCACGACGGGATTCCGAAGCCACTCACGACGGCAGTCGCGACAACAATTCCGGGAGTGATCCACAGGCGACGGTCCGGCCGATACCGCCACAGCCGGATCAGTGCCAGCGCGAGCCACACGGACCCCAGCAGGACGAATACCCAACCCACGAGGATCACAACGATGAACGGCATGACCGGCTGAAGCTGCGCACCCAGCAACACCACACACGCAGCGCCGACGAGAGCCGGAAGCACCGCACACACTCCGATCCGCCACCAACGCGGCGTCGGCGTGCGTTCGCGCGACGTCCCTGTCCGGTTCTCCGGACTCACCCGAGGATCTCCGGCAGTTCGATCGGAGTGCCGAGGACGTGTTCGGACAAGAACGCCTCGACTGCCTGGTACCAGATCTTGGTGTGCTGAGGGCTGAGCACCCAATGGTTCTCGCTCGGGAAATACAGGAAACGGTGGGCTGTGGAGCCGTCGTCCTCAGCGGGCAGACCGGATTCGTTGAGCAACTCGTACCAGAGACGTAGCGCTTCCCCGATCGGGACGCGATAGTCCTTGTCGCCGTGGATGACGAGCATCGGGGTGACGATGTCGGCGACGTACAGGTGTGGCGAGTTCTCGACGGCCATCTCGGGGGTCATCTCGCGCTGCCAGTACCACGCGACGTCGGTGGTCGGCACGAACTGGTCGAGCGCCCACAGGCTCGCGTGCGTCACGATCGCGCGGAAGCGGTCTGCATGTCCGGCAACCCAATTGGCCATGTAGCCACCGAATGAGCCGCCCATCGCGGCGGTACGCGCGGCGTCGATGTCAGGGCGGGCCTCGACGGTGTCGGTGATCGCCATGAGGTCGGTGTAGGGCTCCTTGCCCCAACGACCCCATCCGCGGCGAATGAAGTTGTCGCCGTATCCGGTCGACAGCGCCGGGTCCGGCAGCAGCACCGCGTAGCCGCGCGCGACCAGCAGCCACGGATTCCATCGCCACGACCACGTGTTCCAGCTGCTCAGCGGCCCGCCGTGGATCCACAGCAGCAGCGGTGCCGGCGCATCCGCCGTCGCGGTGTCAGGGAGGGCGAGCCAGCCGCGCACGGGAGTGCCGTCGTCGGCCGTTGCGACGACGCCGGTG
>JAAZAD010000054.1 GCA_012514505.1 Rhodococcus sp. (in: high G+C Gram-positive bacteria)
GACGACATCATCGAGACCGGCAACACCTCGGCGGCCTCCATCCCGCTCGCCATGGAGAAGATGCTGCGCACCGGGCAGGTCGAGCCGGGCGCCACCGCGCTGCTGCTCGCCTTCGGCGCAGGCCTGTCCTTCGCGGGCCAGGTCGTCAAGATGCCGCCACTGGCCCAGTAGTCCATGGCCGGTAAGAAGAAGCCATCGATCCCTCGGTGGCTCTGGTTGCTGTGTTTCGTCGTGGTCTCCGTGGCGATGGTTCTTCTCGAACCGTACGACTCCGACTCGTCGGGGGCTGCCACCTCGCCGGGTGGCCCAGGGCCATCCTCGACCTACAGCGCTTCCTCCGCGCTGCAGGCGCTCGCCGCGCTTCCGGTGCGTGATGCCGCCTCGCAGTCCGGCTACGAACGGGAAGCGTTCGGCTCCGCGTGGACCGACAGCGTCACCGTCGAGTTCGGCAAGAACGGCTGCGACACGCGCAACGACATCCTCAAACGCGACCTCGTGCACATCTCCCTCGAACCTGCCACCAAGGACTGCACCGTGCGCACGGGCACGCTCCATGACCCGTACACCGGTAACGAGATCTTCTTCCGGCGCGGTAGCGACACCTCGTCGCAGGTCCAGATCGATCACGTCGTTGCGCTGTCGAACGCGTGGAAGACGGGCGCGCAGCAGCTCGATGAGCAGCAACGTCGCAATCTCGCCAACGATCCCCGCAATCTGATCGCGGTCGACGGCCCGACGAACCAGTCGAAGGGCGACGCCGACGCCGCACAGTGGCTCCCGCCCAATGCGGGCTACCACTGCGACTACGTGGCGCAGCAGATCGAGGTCAAGAGCGTCTACAAGCTGTGGGTCACGCCCGCCGAGCACGAGGCGATGTCGAGGGTCCTTTCGGCCTGCTGAATCGGTCGCCGGCAAGGGGGGAGCGCAGACGGCCCTGAACCACGTCAACGGCTCTTGAATATCATCGTTGTGTCGCACGTAACCTGAGACGCGACGCGATTCCGGTGGCCACACCCGGTGCTGTTCGGAATCGGACCGATACGACGTGGGAGAACCGCCATGAGCGCCGATAAACCGAAGATCATCTACACGTTGACAGACGAGGCGCCGCTACTCGCGACGCACGCCTTCCTGCCCATCGTGCGCACCTTCGCCGGTGCCGCGGGCATCGAGGTCGAGTCGAGCGACATTTCGGTGTCGGCGCGGATCCTGGCCGCGTTCCCCGACCGCCTCACCGAGGAGCAGCGCGTTCCGGACACCCTTGCAGAGCTGGGACGTCTGACGCAGCTGCCCGAAACCAACATCATCAAACTGCCCAACATCAGCGCCTCCGTGCCGCAGCTCCTCGCCGCGATCAAGGAACTGCAGGGCAAGGGATACGCGATTCCGGACTTCCCGGAAGACCCCAAGACCGACGAAGAGCGCGATATCCGCGAGCGCTACGGCAAGATCCTCGGCAGTGCCGTCAACCCGGTCCTGCGTGAAGGCAACTCCGACCGGCGTGCACCCCGCGCGGTGAAGGAATACGCCCGCAAGCACCCGCACAGCATGGGTGAGTGGTCGATGGCGTCGCGCAGCCACGTCGCGCACATGCAGCACGGAGACTTCTACCACGGTGAGAAGTCCATGACGCTGGACAAGGCACGCAAGGTCCGCATGGAGCTGGTGACC
>JAAZAD010000485.1 GCA_012514505.1 Rhodococcus sp. (in: high G+C Gram-positive bacteria)
GGCCCGACGGTCGCGCGGAAACCGTCCGTTTCGTCCTCGACGCGGGGATCGTCAAGGACACCTACGTCCTTCGATACCGCTGGGCGCAGGACGGGCGCGCAGTCAGCTGGAAGCTCGAGAGCGGCGAGATCCAGAAGGCGCAATCGGGGAGCTACGTCCTCGGAGACGCCCCGGGCGGGGGCACAGTGGTCGACTACGAACTCACCGTCGACCTGACCATCCCGATGATCGGCCTGTTCAAGAGAAAGGCCGAGAAGGTGATCACGGATACCGCACTGAAAGAACTGAAGAAGCAGGTGGAAGGCTGAGCGCCGAGAGCGGGACGGCACCCGCCCGCGTAAGGCTGTTCCTCGGTAAGGGAGGAGCGGGTAAGACCACTCTCGCAGCAGCAACGGCTCTGACCGATGCGCGCGCCGACGGCTCCGTGCTCCTCGTCTCCATAGATCAGGCGCACTCGCTGGCCGATGTTCTCGCGGTCGATGCGGGGTCCGGTCTCACGTCCGTGTGCGACGGTCTCGACATCCTCGAAGTCGATTCACTCGGGTTGCTGGAGCAGCACTATGCGAGCCTGCATCGACTCGCAACCTTCGCGGGGGGACACGAACACGCCGGCCAGTTCGATCTACCGGCCCCCGAGGAACTCATCGGATTGCCTGCAGTGCAAGAGCTTCTCGCGCTCACCGAAGTGGCCCGCCTCGCCGCTGACGGACGATGGCGCACCGTGATCGTCGACGCACCCGCATCTGCCGACGCATTCCGCTCGATCGCATCGCCCCGCACGTTCGCCGACTACATGGATCGAATCTGGCCGCAACACAGTCGGATTGCCGCCGCGACCGGATCCGACCCCCGATTGATGATGGTCGTGGCCCTCTACGACAGGATTCTGGGAGGACTCGGCGCGCTACGCGACCTGCTCGACGATCGCACCCGTACAGGCGCGACACTTGTGACGACTCCGGACCGCGCAGGGTTCGCCGAATTGCGTCGGCTTCGTTCCTGGACCGCGATGGCCACCTTGCGGCTCGACGCCGTGATCGTCAACGGGCTCCTGCCCGACCTCGGCGACGACGGGTCCGCCGCCGAGTGGGTCGCAGCTGTGCGGGCGGCGCAGTCCGCCGTCGTGGACGAGATCCGTGTGCTGGTCACCGAGGCTCCGGTAGTCGTATACGAGCGGCGGAACAACGAACCGATAGGCTTACGGGCGCTCGGCGAGATGGCGCAGGACCACCGAGACGACCGGGATCCGCCGCGGCCGGGGAGAGACGTCGAACCGGTCCGGATCGGTCACGACACTGGAACAGGGGTGGACGCGGTGTACACGATGCGAATGCACCTCCCGGTCGCCGACCCTTCGTCACTCACCCTGGGCAGGGTGGCCGACGACCTCGTCGTGGGCGCCGACGGAATTCGTCGCCGGCTGCGTCTGGCATCCGGCCTGCGTCGGTGCACGGTCTCCGAGGCAGAATTCGACGGAACCGACCTGCTGCTGCGATTCGTCCCTGATCCGGCGGTGTGGCCGAAGTGAGTTCGGATCACGACGACCTCCTGAACGACCTGAGGATCCTCGCCGATACCGTCCTCGACCGTGTCGAGGCCCTGGTCGATCAGGTGACGGCGCAAGACGGTGCGGCGCAGACGGACGCGGCGACGAACAACGATGCGGCCGAGTCGAGTGCACCTGCACCTTCTGCAGGAGGTTGTACCTGGTGCCCGCTTTGCGCGGTCGCAGCTCTCGTCCGGGGTGAGAACCACGAGTTGATCGCCAAGCTGGCATCGCAACTCGCTGCGCTGATCGCGATCGTCCGCGAGCTGCTAGCGCGTTTCCTGCCCCCTCCGCCGACCGAGCCC
>JAAZAD010000486.1 GCA_012514505.1 Rhodococcus sp. (in: high G+C Gram-positive bacteria)
CCGACGAGCGCGCCGCCACCGCGCGGGCGCTCGACGAAGCGTGCACGAGCGTCGGCTTCATCCAGATACTCGGCCACGGCATTCCCCGAAGAATCATCGCGGACCTCGAGGACGCACACGATGCCTTCTTCGGCCTCGCGCTCGAGGAGAAGAAGCAGTTCCTGGCATCCGGCAACCGCGGCTACACCCCTCCGAAATCCGAGTCCCTCAGTTTGAGCCTGGGTCTCGAGAACGCCAACCGCATGAACGATTTCTTCGAAGCGTTCAATGCCGGAAGCGAAGCCTGCTGGTATCCGGCGCTGAACCTGTCCGAGCAGGACTATGCCGCCAACACCTGGCCCACCGTCGAGGGGTTCGAATCGAAGGTGCTGGCCTACTACCACGAGGCAGCTCGTGTAGCCCGCACACTCACCACCATCTTCGCCGACGCACTCGAATTGCCCAGTGACTACTTCGAATACCTCACCGACCATTCGGTGGACGTGCTGCGCATGGTCAACTACGCCCTCCCCGAGGGCACAATCCGGCTCGACGACGACCTCAAAGGCATGGGCGAGCACACCGACTTCGGAATCGTGACTGTGCTGTGGGCCGATCAGGTCGCGGGATTGCAGGTGCTCGGCACCGACGGCGTCTGGCACGATGTCGTGCCCCGCGACGGTGCCTTGCTGGTCAATCTCGGTGACCTCACCGCCCGCCTGACCAACGATCGCTGGATGTCCACCCTGCATCGGGTGGCGCCGCCCATCGTCGACGGCGTCATCGAACGTCGCCGCTCCGTGGCCTTCTTCCACGACGGAAACAGCGACGCCACCATCGCCACCTTGCCCAGTCACCTCGACGCCGACAGCGGGCTCGCCTACGAGCCCGTCATGGTCAAGGACCACATCCTCGCCAAGCTCGCCGGATCCCGACAAGGGAAGGCCAACACCGCGGCCGTCCGCGAGGCATCCCGTGTCCTGGCCGCGCAAGGACAGTGACCGTGAGCACGCACCTGATCCTGATCCACGGCGCATGGGCGGGTCCGTGGGTGTGGGAAGCCGTGACAGAGCCGTTGAACGCCAAGGGAATTCGAACCCATGCGGTCACACTGCCCGGCGTCGGTAGTTGGGTTCCGGACGAAGAAATCGGACTCGACGATCTGGTCGCCGCTGTCCTCGACCGGATCGACGGTCTCGACGGCACACTCGTGCTCGTCGGCCACTCCGGGGGAGGCATCGTTGCCACCCAGGTCGCCGAGCGGATCCCCGAACGCATTGCAGGCATCGTCTATGTCGCAGGAATGATGCTCCCGGCGGGCATGAGCTACGGCGACCTGTGCGCAGACATCGGTATCGGCGCGGCGGTCGGGGTCGGGCCCTACCTCCGTGGTACTGCCGACGGACGTGGCTCGGTGGTGCCGCCCGAGGCCGCCGCATCGATCTTCTTCCATCTCGCGGACCCGAAGGTCGCGATCGCCGCGGCGAACCGGCTGGTACCCCAGATGGACACCGCCCGTCTGATCGCTCCCACCTGGACCCCCGAGAGGTCCGGAGATCTGCCCCGGCTGTATATCGAAGCCCTGCAGGATCGTTCGCTCCCCCTGGCCGTCCAACGGCGAATGCAGGAACTGAGTCGGGGCGCCGAGGTCGCCGCCCTCGACGCGGATCACGCACCTCAGCTCTCCCGACCCGACCAGCTGGCAACGGTGCTGGCGTCGTTCGCAACCGCTCTCGACACGACCGCTGACCGAACAGGAACCCGAAAATGATCATCTACACGCCACCGAAAGCCGCCACCTCGATCCCGGTCGTCGATCTGGCCGGCAGCTTCTCGCCCGACCCCGCTGCGCGTAAAGCCGTGGCCTGGGAGATCCACAAGGCCGCCCGGGACACCGGCTTCTTCTACATCGAGAACCACGGCGTTCCCCAGGCCGTTCTCGACTCGCTCCTGGAGACTGCCGCGACCTTCTTCGCACTTCCGCTCGAAGACAAACTCGCAGCCGACATCAAGAATTCCACCTGCTATCGCGGATACGAACCGCTCGCGGCCCAAACCCTCGACGAAGGCTCGAAACCGGACAACAAAGAAGGGTTCCAGATCGGCCGCGACCTGTCGGCAGAGCACCCGAAAGTCGTTCGGGGCGTTGCCAACCACGGTCCCAATCAGTGGCTGCCGGGGATGCCGGAGATGCGCACCGAACTCGAAGACTACCGGGATCGTATGACGGCGCTGGGAAGGCACCTTCTCGGGCTGCTCGCACTCTCGCTCGACCAGCCCGAGGATTACTTCGAACCCGGATTTCCCGAGCACGTCGTCACCACCCGCCTGCTGCACTACCCTCCCCAGCCGGCGGTCCTTGAAGGCAACGAGCTCGGCGCGGGTGCGCACACCGACTGGGGGCTGATCACCATGCTGCTGCAGGACGAAGTCGGCGGACTGGAGGTCCTCAACGCCGACGGTGACTGGATCCGGGCGCCGCACATCCCCGGCACGTTCGTCGTCAACCTCGGCGACCTCGTCCCGGTGCTCACCAACGGCCTGTACCGGTCCAACGCCCACCGGGTGCTCAACACCGCAGAGGTCGACAGGTATTCGGTGCCCACCTTCCTCGACCTCGACTACGACTACGTGATCGAGCCGGTCCCCGGCAGCCTCGCCGCCGGCGAGCAGTCGAGCCAGGCCATCACGGTCGGCGACCACCTCGCCGCGATGCTCCACCGCACCTACACCACTGTGACGCCACACCGCACCCGCACCACGGAGATCCCCGCATGAACACCCATCAGGTTCACCTCTCGTTCGTCACCCAGGTCTGCAAGGACATGGAGAAGATCGCGACGTTCTACGCCGACCTGTTCGGCCTCGAACATGTCACCGAGCTCGAAGGCGAACACTTCCGCGCGCTTCGCCTGGGCGACACCGTCCTCGGATTCAACACCATCGTCGCCTACGACCTGCTCAATCTCCCGGCCAGCGATCTCGACGCTTCGCCGGCCACATTCTGGACCTTCGAAGCCGAGACCGAGGATGCCGTCGACGTTTTTGCCGGGAAGGCGGTCGACGCGGGCGCGACGTACCTGAAGGAGCCGTTCCGGACCTACTACGGGGCCTGGCAGGCAGTCCTGCTCGACCCCGAGGCCAACGTGTTCCGCATCAACAAATCCGCGAGCGCCCAGGCAGTGTGAAATACGCTCTGCCACTCGGTGGGTATCGTCGGCTGCAGCACTTCCTGTCAGAGAACCTGCGACAGGAAGTGCTGCAGCCGTTCCGTCTCCGGGCTGTCGAACAGCTGCTCCGGGGTGCCGGTTTCGACGACCGCGCCGTGATCCATGAACACCACCGTGTCCGACACCGACCGCGCGAACCCCATCTCGTGGGTGACGACCACCATCGTCATTCCGCCCGATCCGAGGTCGGCCATCAACGCCAGCACACCCTTGACGAGCTCGGGGTCGAGCGCGGAGGTCGCCTCGTCGAAGAACATCACCTCGGGTTTCATGGCGAGCGCCCGGGCGATCGCGACGCGCTGCTGCTGCCCACCGGACAGGTTCGCCGGACGCGACTCGGCCTTGTGGGCCAGGCCCACCAGGTCGAGCTGCTCGAGCGCGAGGTCGCGGGCCTCGGCCTTCGACATCCCCTTGAGCTTGCGCGGGGCCAGCGCGACGTTCTCGATGACCGTCTTGTGCGGGAACAGATTGAAGTGCTGGAACACCATCCCGATGCGCTGGCGCAGCGCGTCGGGGTCGTCCTTCAGGACCGACTTGCCGTCGAGCAGCACGTCGCCGGCGTCGGGTTCGTGCAGCCGGTTGAGCACACGCAGCAGCGTCGACTTACCGGATCCGGACGGCCCGATGACGGTCACGGTTTTCCCGGCGTCGACGTGCAGGTCGACGCCGCGCAGCACCTTGTTGGGCCCGAAGGCCAGGTGCAGTCCGGTGCCGGTGAGCGAGACACCCTCGAGAGATGGCGCGGTCATGGTTCTTCTCAGCCTCTCTCCACGACGATGTCCTGCTCGAGCGGGTCGAGCGTGGTTTCCTTCCGGCCGACCCGCAGCCGATGGTCGATGTAGTTCACGAGGTGCGTCAGCGGGACCGTCAGGATCAGGTAGAACAGGCCGGCGGCGACGAGCGGCGACAGGTTGCCGGTTTGGGCGTTGAGATCGCGGCCGACCGCGAACAGCTCACGCTGCGTCGCGAGCAGGCCCAGGAAGTAGATCAGCGACGAGTCCTTGATCAGCGCGATGAACTGGTTCATCAAGGCGGGCAACACGCGGCGGACACCCTGAGGCACCACGACCAGCGACATCGACCGGCGGTAGCTGAAGCCCAGCGCCCGCGCCGCCTCCATCTGGCCGGCTTCGACGGACTGGATACCGGAGCGGAAGATCTCGCCGATGTACGCGGCGGCCAGCAGCGCCAGCGCCGCCGCACCGAGCCAGTACGGGTTGTTGCCGGTGAGGCCCTGCACGACCGGCCCGACACCGAGCCCGACGAGCAGGATGATGACGACGGCGGGCAGGCCCCGGAAGATGTCGGTGTAGACGCGGGCCGGCCAGCGCAGCCAGCGGGTGCGGGAGATCCCGGCGATCGCGAGCAGCATGCCCAGGATCGTGCCGGCAATCCCGGACGTCAGCGCCAGGATAAGAGTGTTCGGCAGACCCGTCTTCAGCAGGTCCGGGAACGACTTCTTGTAGAGCTCCCAGTCGAAGAACGTGTCCCGCAGCTGTGCCAGCGTGGACTTCTGTTCGGCGACCGGTGTTCCCGCCGGTTCGGTTCCGGCTTCGGCGGAAAGTGCCGCGAAATCGGGCAATTCCGGTTCGGGTGCGGCCTTGCTGCCGGGCTTCCAGCCCTGGGGCAGCTCACGCGGCACCCATTCGGTGTACAGATCCGCCCACGTGCCGTCGGTGATCACCGCGTCGAGACCGGAGTTCAGCGCGTCGATCAGCGGCTGGTTCTCCTTCGCGACCGCCCAGCCCACGAAGTTGTTGACGCTGAACGTGTTCTCCACGATCGACGTGGCATCACCCGGCGCGATGGCGCCTTCGGCCTGCTGGGACGGTGCGACCCACGCGTCGATCTGGCCGGTCTTGAGATTCGCGTACGCGGTGTTGTAGTCCGGGAATTTCACCGGATCGAGCTTCAGGGTGTTGACGACGTAGTCGTCCTGCACGGTGCCCTGCACCACGCCGATGCGGGTGGACGCGTTCAGATCCGAGAATCCGGTGATGGGGCTGCCGTTGGGCACCACGAGCGAGAAGTAGCCGAAGTCGTAGCCGTTGGTGAACCCGACGAGCTTGCGGCGCTCGTCCGTCGTGGTGATCGACGACGATCCGGCGTCGAAGCGGCGTCCGGCGACCTGCGCGAGCAGTCCGGAGAACTCGGTGCCCACGAACTGCACCTGCAGGCCGAGCTTCTCCCCGATCGCCTTCAGCAGTTCGTTGTCGTATCCGGTGAACACACCCTCCGAGTTCACGCAGATGCTCGGCGGGGCGTCGGACAACGTGCCGACGGTGAGGACACCCGGCTTGATGAGACCGAGCTTCGACGTGTCGATGCTCTCGAGCGGCACCACGCCCGGTGTGGTGTACCGGTCCTCCGCTTCGGTCGCGCCCGCGGCCAGGTTCGTCGGCGCGGCCGACGCGGAACCGATCCCCGGGGGCGAACACAGATCGCGGGATTCCGAGGAGTTGTCTCCCGACGAGCCGCACGACGACAGCACGAGTGCGAGCAGCACGGTCAGCAGTACCGCGAACGCGGTGCGAGGGTTCCTCGCCGATCCGACCATGCTGGGAGCCTAAACCGACAGGAGCGCCGACTACGAGATTATCGGGGCGCATGATCGGAATCGGACAGGACCCGGCTTCGTCTGCCCAGGTACGGGCACGGACAATGCGATCCATGAGTGGCAGGGATCATGGTTATTTCACGGAGGCGGACGGCCGGTTCACACCGACCGGCATTGCGGTGAGTCC
>JAAZAD010000487.1 GCA_012514505.1 Rhodococcus sp. (in: high G+C Gram-positive bacteria)
ACCCGTTGGCCCGACTGGCGATTCGCTTCGATCACCTCCACGACTTCCACTGGCCGCGCGTCATCGAGCGCTCCAGAACGGACGCTGCGGCGCACCGACACGGCGTCGGGACTCTCCTCGACAGGAATAATGGGACAGTCGGTTATTGAAACTCTCCGAATTCTGGGCGTCGATGTTCATCGATGAGGCCGAGCCGAATTCGTCTCTGGGGCTTCGCTGCCTCTATCGCGCGGACAGCGCGTTGATCAGGGCATCGTTCAACTCTGCGGCGGGGCTCATCGGCATGGTGTGATGGGTTGCCCCTTCGACGACGATTGAACGCAGTCGAGGGAGCGACTCTGCGATGATCGTGGCCAGCTGTCCACTGTTGTGAACTTTGCTGTTGGCCGCGAGGATCGCCGTAGTTGCGACGGCTAGTTCATCGAGTGCACTTCGCTTGGGACGCTTGGGAACAATGGTTTTCGACTTCGGGAAGTACGCCGCGCCTCGGGCGAGTAGGTCGAGCCAGTCTTCGTCGATGTCCTGTCCGCCGGTCTCCCAGCGAATGAAGTCACGTTCGCGCTTCTCGTTGGGACGCAGCAGTAGCGGTACGGCGTGGGCAAGGTAGGGAGCCCGCATTCCGGCGAAGCACGAATTGGGGTCGAGTAGCACCAGGTTCCGGACTCGGTCCGGCTCGCGCAGTGCGTATGCGAGCGCGATCATCGCGCCGTATGAGTGCCCGACGAGACCGAAGTCGGTCAGGCCGGCGGCCTCGGCGACGGCGTTGAGCCAGAACATCAGGTCGTCGACCGACCGCAGGCGGTCGCCGTCAGCGATGCTTCGACCAGCGTCACCGATCAGATCGACCGCGTAGACCCGGAATCGATCCGCGAGAGCAGCAACTTTCTCGAACCACACAGTGGACGTAGCCCCCGCACCCGGCAGAAGGACTACGGGTGGGGCATCGAGCGGTCCGCATACGTTCACCCGGGTGGTCCCGTACTGCGATGCGAGATCGACACAGCTGACGTCGATCGACCACTTCTCGAGCACGCGATCGTAGGCACGGTAGAAGGCAACACCTTCGGCCGTGGTCGTGAAATCGACAGTCGACAGCGGGGGCATCCGGACTCCTCAGTAATTAGCTCGATACATCGAGATACTTTGGCTGTCGAGATAGTAGATTGTCAGGGCAATGTTGTCGACCACGGGAGAGTGCGATGGATGCCGGGCGCGAGCCTGTCGAGGACTCTCTGGACACCGTTCATCGACTACGCGCACTGGTGGTCGAGTTGCATCTGCTCGGTGCGGATTTCGCTCGTATGCACGGTCTGCACGCCACCGATCTCCGGGCATTGATCTGCCTACTCGACGCGGAGCGCAACGGCCGCGAGGCGACCCCGACGTGGTTGAGGGAACAGCTTCACCTCAACTCCGCATCGGTGACTGCACTGATCGATCGCATGGAGAAGTCCGGGCATGTACGCCGCCAACGAGACCACCAGGACCGCAGAAGAGTACTGATCCACGTCACCCCCGAAGCTGTGCAACTCGGCCAGTCATTCTTCGGCCCGGCGATCGCGAACGCTACGAACGCCATCGGCGCGTACAGCGCAGTGCAGGTACAGACGATCGCAAGATTCCTGGCCGACATGCAACAGTCCATCGACGCCGCCCGAGTGAGTCCTGGCGACCAGGCTTCCATCGTTCAGACGCAGCACGTCCGAGACTGACCCCGAGTACGTAGTGGCCCCAGTTCAGGTGTGGTCAGGGCACAGCAGCGTCGGATTCGTTTGCCATCCTGCATCGGTGAGCCATCGCTGGACCGGATGAGGCAGGGCGTCGTTGATGTCGGTGCCAGCGGCCAGTTCTCCGGCGAGGATGGGTCCGTCTCCGCAGACGGTGCAGGCAACGTCGACAGCGGGTTCTTCGGGTTGGCAACTGCGGCAATGGTGCCGGGCGATGGTCTCGCCTGGTACGGCGGGGTCCCGATATAGCCACGTCACGGCCAGGTCTGCCCGTTGGTGAGCCGCCTCGGATCGGGTGGCGGGCTCGTGCCCGCAGCTCGGGCAGGCGCGTGACGTCTTTCGCGCCGGTGCGGGGTGCTCGAGCGTGGCGACGCCAGGGCCGGCGGCAGTCGGCATCACGGGACCTGTCGCCACGAGGTCGGTCTTCTTCAGATGCCCGTAGAGGGTGGTGCGGCGTACGCCGAGCAGGCCGGCGATCTGAGCGACGGTGTGCTTGCCCTCGTCGTAGAGGCGTTGGGCGTGCTCGACCTGCTCGGCGGTGAGTTTCGAGGGCCGTCCACCCTTGCGGCCACGCGCCCGGGCGGCGGCCAGTCCGTCGCGGGTGTTGGCCACGATCAACTCGCGTTGGAGTTCGGCGAGCACCGAGAGCATCCCGAACATCGCTCGCCCCTCGGCGGTCGAGGTGTCGATGCCCTGTTCGAGCACCTTCAGGCCCACTCCCTTCTCCCGGAGCTGCGCGCCGAGACCGATCAGGTGCAGTACCGACCGACCCAACCGGTCGAGACGAGTGATCGCGAGCTGGTCCCCGTCGCGTAGGAGCCTGAGCACCAGATCGAGCTGCGGTCGGGACGCTTTCGCTCCGGAGGCGTAGTCGACGTGGATGTTCTCGTCGGTGACGCCGGCCCGGCGTAGGGCGTCGATCTGATGGTCCGGATTCTGGTCTCCGGTCGAGACACGGGCATAGCCGATCAGCATGTGTCGGCAATATCCGAATTTGGGGTTATCCGACGTTGATTATCGACGCGGGTTTTCGACAGACTCGACCTGGGTTGACGATCCGACCGTCGGAGGTGTCGACAAACGATGGTTTTACGACGCCTCGCACCCGCTCGGTTGCCAGTAGGTCCCGCCAGGCGCGCGCAGACGGAGCGCAGGTCTGTTTCGGCGCATTTCCGGCGGTGCATGTGCTCTAATTGCCGGGTGATGACCTTCGCGCAGCTCTGGTGGCCGCTCTCTTAGCGGCCTTGAACTGTGTTTTGTCGGCCGCCTCTCGCGCGGCCGAAGATTCCCGCCTGAACGGCGGCAGGCATCCCGGTTGATGCGGTGAGGTGGCCCCCTATCGAGAGGACCCCCATGACCTTCGACGATGAATCGGTTCGCGCCACTGGTATCGGCGAGTTGTTGATCAGTTCCCGCTCATTCGACGAGTACCGGGCGATGTTCAACCTCACCGACGGTGACCTGGCCGTTCAGATCTTGGACTGTCCCGGCGGTGCCGCCGGGTTCGCCAGCGAAGTGAACAGCCGCGGTGGTGACGTGACCGCCTGCGATGTTGCCTATTTCGGACGCAGCGCTGACGATCTCGCCGCCATTGCAGAGACGGAGACGGATCGGGGGAACCGATACGTCCGCACGCACGCGGAGCAGTACGAGTGGAGGTTCTTCACCGGTCCCGACGAACACCAGCGCGTCCGGGCACAAGCCGCCCAGCAGTTTGCCGCTCATCTACGCCAGCATCCACACCGCTACGTCGCCGGACGGTTGCCGTCGTTGCCGTTCCCAGATACCAGCTTCGATCTGGTGCTCAGCTCCCATCTGCTGTTCAGCTACTCCGACCGCCTTGACTACAGCTTCCATGTCAGCGCGATCGGTGAGCTGATGCGCGTAGCCAGGGGTGAGGTGCGGATCTTCCCGCTGGTGGCCGTGGGATCGGATGAGCGCTATCCGCGACTCGACCAGCTGCTCGTCGACCTTCATACCCGCAACATCGTCGGCCGAATCGTCAAGGTCGACTACGAATTTCAGAGAGGCGGAGACCACATGCTGGTGTGCAGTCATGCCCAGTCCGCAGCCCGGAAGTGACTCACCCATACCGTGGCACGCCACTCCGTTGATGAGAAAGGAAAGCTCCCAGTGTCTTTGGAGGACGTTTGCCGAGCTATCGACGCACTCGACGAACAGATCATTGCCTTGCTTGCCCAGCGCCAACGACATGTCCAACGTGCAGGGCACTGCAGCATTCACACAGGGCGGGCACTACCAATCGAGTGGCGCGCCAGGGCTCCGGCAAAAGTGTCTCTTCTGGCTTCGACGTCGCACCGGTTCCGGACACCCTGCCACTTTCAACCCCAGAACCGTGCCATCGCTCGCCGAAGGTCCGTCTAGTGTCAGCTGCGATGAACAGCGTTGATGATCTCCAACTCGCGTTCGACACGTCGGACCTGGCGGCGGAACTCGCGCTCGCCCACTTCACGTCCGGCGTGACGGCAACACTGAAGGCCGACGGCACACCGGTCACCGAAGCCGACCGGGCAGTCGAGCGCTTGCTTCGAGAGACGCTGTCGCAGGCACGGCCCGACGATGCGTTCCTCGGCGAGGAACTTGGTCAGCTCGGCGAATCCGATCGGGTTTGGATCCTCGACCCTATCGATGGCACCGGATTCTTCAGTCGGGGTGATCCGAACTGGCGAATCCACATTGTTCTGGAGGTTCAAGGGACCACCGAGGTCGCGGTCGTCACCTCTCCTGCGCTACAGCGCTGCTGGTGGGCGACCCGAGGTGGCGGTTCCTTCGAGTCGTCTTGGCCCCGCGCGGACGGCAAGGCGCGGCGCCTCAAGGTCAGTGCGACGTCGACGCTCGCTGACGCGGTGCTCGATGCTCTGGATGACGAGTCCAGAGCTCGTCTCCCACCGAGTGCGGCTCGAGCGCCTGCGAGCCCCCTACCGCTGGTCGAGCTCGTTCGTGGCGAGATCGATGCCTTCTTGGCCGAGCGCTACTACAAATGGGATCACGCGCCCTGGGTTCTACTCGTCGAGGAAGCCGGCGGCCGCTTCACCGATCGAACCGGTGGACGTGCGAGCGATCAGGGCGGCGGCCTGTACTCGAACGGCATCCTGCACAGTGAGCTCCTGGCTTCGCTGCACTACCCGGCACATCCCTGACCGGCGGGAGCCTCCCGTTCCTTATCAAGCTCCCGCAGTTGGACCGCCGCAGCGGTGTAGTCGGCGTACACGGCGCCTGAGGTGGCCGATAACGCGTCTTGGGGTTCCGGCCTGGTGAGGACGAGTAGGGGGTCAGCACTGGTTCGTCGAGGGCATCATGGGTTCATTCAGCTCTGACACCTGGTATTTCGATCACGAGTCCCGTGACGGTCGTCGGCCGATATCGGCGGCATAGCTGGTCCAGTCGCCGGCGCTGGCCTGTTGCCAGTCGACAGCGACGTTGATGTGGATGCCGAGGGTGCGGGCGAGGATCGCGGCGGGTACCTCGGCGGCAAGGGAGAACAGGGCGGCTGAGCGGGCCGGGTTGGGGCGGATTCCGAGTGCACGCAGACGCACTCCCATCTGTGCGGCGCTGAGCGGTCGGCCGGGTTGGCCGCCGGGGAACAGCCACGGTGAGGAGCCTTGGTCGCCGATGGTGGCGTGCCCGGTGCGGGCGTCGACCAGGGCCGAGACGAGCATGGACAGGGGTTTGGGCAGCACGATGGGACTGCTGCCCAGCCGTAGCTGGACCCCGTTCGTCCCGGTGGTGACGTCGTCGGTGATCAGGTGGGTGATCGTCGAGGCGCGCTGCGCGTAGAGCAGCACCAGCAGCCCGGCGACCCGGTCCTCGGGTTTGACGGCGTCGTCGTGCAGAAGACGGCGGGCGATGTCCCACCGCTGCTCGCCGTCGATCAGTTCTGCCGGTCCACGCCAGCTACGGCGGATGCCCTCGAGTGAGGTGTCCACCAGCTTGTTGGCGGTGGCCCAGCGCAGGAATCCACTGCCGGCATTGCGGTAACGGGCATCCGGATCGGTGAGCCATCGATCGATGTCAGCTTGGGTGCAGGTGGCCAGACTGAGCTGATGGGCGGTGAGCCAATTGAGCAGCACAGCCGCTCCGCGGAGGCGGGTCCGGATGCCGGTGGCCTGCCCGTAGCTGACCGGTCGGCCGCGGTTGCGTGCGCGTAGTCGCCGTATGAGGTGCCAGGTTGCGTAGTGGCGCGCCAGCTTTCGGTGTCCCGGATCGGTGACCGTGTCGACGGTGTCGGTAATCCAGCGTTCGAGCCGGGCGAGGTGTTCGTCGCGGTCGGGAAGGGCGCCGGTAGCGACGAGCACGCTGCGTAGGTGGTCGATCGGCTTGCTGGGGCCGAGGTCGTCGAGAGCGTCGTGACTCAATGCTCTTCTGCCGCTGCCGAGGTCGCGCAGCACCGCCTCGGCGGCGCTGCGCGTGAGCCAATTCAGCACGGTGCCGGGGCGATCCGTGTCCACCAGCGTGCGGTGCAGCTCGGTCAGCTCGGGCCTGATGTTCCCGCTGTCGTCGGCGAGAAGTGCGCGCAGGCGTTCGTCGAGGACACACCGCTTGCAGGGGTGATTGCCCACGAGGCGTTCGGCGGTTCCGCAGCGCGGGCACGGCTGCCACGGTGCGGGATCGAAGTCGGTGCAGCGGGCACAGAGCGGATCCTCGAGGGTTCCGGAACGGACCAGCTCGACTTGGCCGCAGCCGGTGCAGCGAGTCTAGCGTTGCTGGCATGCCGTGCACCACGGTTCGCCGGTGACGCGGGAGATCTCGGCCGGCCCGTGGCGGCCGCAGATCGCGCACGTCAGTAGCTGTTTCGGGCGGCAGTTCCAGCAGAACGGGCCGGCGTCGGTGCGGGCCTCGACCGGTTTGAGGTGGCCGCAGCTGGTGCAGTGTTCGTGGTTGGCAGGGTCGTTGAGCACGCATCTCGAGCACAACGGCAGACCTTGGCCGTCGCGTCCGCCGGGTTCTCGGGTCCGGCCGCAACGTGAGCACGGCACGGAGCGGGCTGCGATGCTGCATCGTCGGCAGATGCGCAGTCCGTCGCGGAGGCGGGTCAGTGGGGTGACCCGCCCGCAGCCTGAGCAGGCTGGGCGCACGATGCCGGTCGCTCCGGCTTCGCAGAGGGCGTCGATCAGCCGGAGCACGGCCGGTATCGGCGCCTCATGTCCGTCGCCGGTCAGCAGTCCTGGACGGTCTTCGATCACCCACGCCAACCGCCGACGAGCAGTCGGTCGTGGGGCCGCGAGAGATGCGGCGGCGATGATCGCGCCGGGAGCGAGCGGTGGGTCGATTCGGGTGATCACCTCGACGAGCAGCGAGTCGGGATCGCGGGAGTCGCGCACCGGGCAGCGGAGGCAGTGAGGTTCCCCGTGTCGATCCCGCCGGGCTACAGGCCTCATGTTCCCGCACGAGAAGCAGCGTTCTCGCGGCCGCCCACATACGTGGCAGTACCAGTTCTCGCCCATGCGGGCCAGGGTGCCTTGTATCGGTCGATCACAGTCGGTGCAGCGAGGTGCGGCGACATGCTCGGCGCCGGCGGCCCGGATCGCGACCAGCAACTCGCCGACAACCAGCGGTGCCGGCGAGCGCCCGTCGACCAGCAGTCCGGGGCGGTCGGTGAGCGCGAGCGCGAGCCGCCGTGCCTTCGCCCGTCCCGGAGCGACATCTTTGACCACTCGCCGCGCAGTGTCGGGCTCGAATCCCGGGTCTGCCTGTGCGAGCAGGTCCATGATCGCTCCGACCGGGTCGGCAACGGCTCGGTCCCGCCCATCGAGGCCGGTCACGGGCGATCGGTACCGACGATCCGCGCCCTCTTGGGGCGCAGGTCACCGACACCGTCCGCAGCCGATCCGCCCGCGGCCGCGCGGGTGGGCTTGGCCGCCGCGGACTCGATCGGTTCGATGAGGTCGGCCATCGTGCAGTCGAGGACATCGAGCAACGCCATCAGGACCTTCAGGCTCAACCGCTCGGGGCGTTCGACCACCAGCCGATACACCTGAGAGGACGACAGCCGAATCCCTCGCTGTGCCAACGGTTCGATCAGATCGGTGGTCGAGAACATGCCCCGTCCGGCCATGACCTGACGCAGATGCCAGCGATAGTCCAGGCGTGCCGCCATCACAGACTCCCTTCTTCGGATGACTCGTAGGTGTCGAATGCCGGCGCCAGCGCCCGCCGTAGTGCGCTGTTCATGAAGTCGTCGCTGACATGGGTGTAGATCGCCGTCGAACTGTCGCACTCGTGCCCGACCTGGGTCTGGATGAACCGACGATCGACACCGTTCTCGGTCAAATGCGTGACGTAGGAGTGCCGCAACGAATGCGGCACCAGCACCGACGGCAGGCCGAGGGCATCGCGGTAGGCGGCGAACCGCGCATTGATCTCCGCCGACTTGATCCGACCGCCACGTTCGGTCACCCACAACGCGGGGTGCTCGGCGTGTCCGAACCTCGGGCGAACGTTCTCGACGTAGTCGGCCACCGCCTCGACCGCCCACCCCATCGTCGCCGCGACATTGCGCCGACGTGGCGTCTGCCCACGTTTGGCCTTGCCGTAGCGCACGTGCAGCATCCCGTACCGGCCGAACTCGGGGGCGGCAGGATTGCGGCCCCAGTCGACGACGTCGAGCTTGGCCGCCTCCGTGCGACGCAGTCCCCACCCGTAGACGACCTTGAACAGCGTCGCATCCCGATATGCGGCCAGGGCTCCCTTACGTCCCGCCCGCACCGCCCGTTCGACCTGGTCGTCGGCGTAGTCGAAAAACCGCTGCAACTCCTCCCGCGTGAACGGGCGCGCCTCCGGATTCCCCTCGTAGTCGTTGAGGTGGGCGATCGTGTTCCACTCGTGGACGACCGGCACCGGATGCACGCCGGTCCCGAATTCCTTCTCGCACGCACGAACCCACCCGTAGCGCGGATCGGTGAGGTACTCGGTGAACAACCGCAGATGACCCTGGTACTGGCGGATCGTCGACGGTGCGAGGTGGTGTTCGGCGGTCAGCGACAGCGACCACTCATCGACCTGCCCGGCCGACCACAACCACGGATAGTCATTGGTGAACGCCATGAACCGCTTCACCACCTGCTCCCGCTTCGTGATGCCCTCGTCCCGCAGGCCCCGGGCCGTCTGCTGCGCTCGAAACCCCCGCAGCATCGCCTCGACCATCGCGTCCTCCGGCCGCAGCTGCACCACCCCGGAGACGAGTTCGAGGTGCGCCGCCCCCGCCAGATCACCACGGCCCATCCGCTCCTCCACCCACCCAAAAGTCCACCCGTTAAGTGCCAAAATCATGCATCTAACGGGATCGCTAGGCAAGTGATGCAGGTCAGACCCGATCCTCGGGTCACTCGATTCACGCATTCCGGAGCGCGGCTACCAGGCGACCAGCCGCGATCCACTCACCAGATGCAATTCCCAAGGGTTAGTCGACGAAGAGGTACCCGCCAGGCTTGATTGCTCCGTACATCCCGCTCAGGTGTTCGACGAGGCTACTGAAATCACTCGGGTCATCAACGCGGCTGTCCCATGCGTCAGCGTATGCGAGCGAGTTGCCTCGACACAGGATCAGCTCGAACACCTGCGGGAATGCGTACGCCAGCTCGTTCC
>JAAZAD010000488.1 GCA_012514505.1 Rhodococcus sp. (in: high G+C Gram-positive bacteria)
ATGGAGTCGGTCATGTGGGCGTTCAAATCGTTGTACGACAAGGGGCTGATCTACCAGGGTTTCCGTGTGCTGCCGTACAGCTGGTACGAGCAGACACCGCTGTCGAACCAGGAGACCCGGCTCGACGATGCGTACAAGATGAGGCAGGATCCGGCGGTCACCGTCGACATGGTGCTGCGCGCACCGGGCACCGAGCTGGACGGTGCCAATGCCCTGATCTGGACCACGACGCCGTGGACATTGCCGTCGAACCTGGGGGTCGCGGTTCACCCCGAGATCACCTACGTCTCGGTTCGTGCGGGCGAGGGCGTCGATGCGAAGACATACCTGCTGGCGAAGGATCGACTGGGCCACTACGCGCGCGAGCTGGGCGACGAACCCGAGGTGCTGGCCGAATACGCCGGAAGTGACCTCGTGGGCCTCGCGTACGAGCCCCCGTTCGACTTCTTCGTCGGCCGGGAGAACGCCCACCAGGTGATCGCCGCGGATTATGTGACCACCGAGTCCGGCACCGGAATCGTCCATCTCGCACCGGCGTTCGGTGAGGAGGACATGGAGTACTGCCAGCGCAACGGTATCGAACTGGTACAGCCGCTCGACCCGGGTGGCAAGTTCACCTCGATGGTGCCGCCCTACGAGGGCCTGCAGGTCTTCGACGCGAACCCGGTCATCATCAAGGATCTCAAGGCCGCCGGAAAACTGTTGCGGCACGAGACGATCGAGCACTCCTACCCGCACTCGTGGCGCTCGGGTCAACCGTTGATCTACATGGCCGTGCCGTCGTGGTTCGTGGCCGTCACCCGCTTCCGCGATCGCATGGTCGAGCTGAATCAGGAGATCACGTGGGTCCCCGAACACATCCGCGACGGTCAGTTCGGTAAATGGCTCGAAGGTGCCCGCGACTGGAACATCAGCCGCAACCGCTACTGGGGTAGCCCCATCCCCGCGTGGGTCTCCGACGATCCCGAGTACCCCCGGATCGACGTCTACGGTTCGCTCGACGAGCTCGAGCGCGACTTCGGTGTGCGCCCGGACGATCTGCACCGCCCGATGATCGACCAGCTCACGCGACCCAACCCGGACGATCCGAGCGGGAAGTCGACGATGCGTCGCGTGCCGGAAGTTCTCGACTGCTGGTTCGAGTCGGGTTCGATGCCGTTCGCGCAGGTGCACTACCCGTTCGAGAACCAGGACTGGTTCGACTCGCATTACCCCGGCGATTTCATCGTCGAGTACAACGGGCAAACCCGCGGCTGGTTCTACACGCTGCATGTCCTCGCGACCGCGTTGTTCGATCGTCCGGCGTTCAAATGCGTTGCTGCACACGGCATCGTCCTCGGAGAGGACGGGCTCAAGATGAGCAAGTCGAAGGGCAACTATCCGGACGTCAACGAGGTGTTTGCGCGCGACGGCTCGGACGCCATGCGCTGGTTCCTCATGTCGTCGCCGATCCTGCGCGGCGGCAACCTCGTCGTCACCGAACAGGGGATCCGCGAGGGGGTGCGGCAGGCACTGCTGCCGCTGTGGAACGCGTGGAGCTTCCTGCAGTTGTACGCACCGAAGTCCGGCACGTGGCGCACCGACTCCACCCATGTGCTCGATCGGTACATCCTGGCGAAACTCGCCGAGACCCGCGAGGCCGTGACCGAGGCACTCGAGGTGATCGACATCGCGGGCGCGTGCGACGAGGTGCGGACCTTCTGCGACGCACTGACCAACTGGTACGTGCGGCGGTCGCGGTCACGGTTCTGGGACGAGGACGCCGATGCGATCGACACACTGCATACGGTGCTCGAAGTGGTCACCAGGCTCGCGGCGCCGCTGTTGCCGCTGGCGACCGAGGTGATCTGGCGTGGCCTGACCGGTGGACGCTCCGTACATCTGGCCGACTGGCCTGCTGTGGATGAGCTCCCAGCCGATCCCGAGCTCGTATCGGCGATGGACGACGTGCGAGCGGTGTGCTCGACGGTGCTGTCGCTGCGCAAGGCCCAGCAGCTTCGGGTGCGGCTGCCGCTGCCGCAGGTCACCGTCGCCAGTGCCGTTGCGGCAGCGTTGGAGCCGTTCGTCGATCTGATCAAGGACGAGGTCAACGTCAAGGACGTCGTCCTCACCGACGACGTCGAATCGCATGGCAGGTTCGAGGTCGTCGTCAACGCCCGCGCGGCAGGTCC
>JAAZAD010000489.1 GCA_012514505.1 Rhodococcus sp. (in: high G+C Gram-positive bacteria)
ATGTTCGCGATGTTCCACAGCGGCGCCGGGTCATGGGCGGCTCCCGCATTCGGTCCGGGAGCGGCGCCACTGCCGGCCCCGGCGACGACGTGGGGGCGGGGGGTGCTCATGCGGACCTCCGGAAGCGGCGTCGTGAAGTACCGGAAGTCGGCACAGGTAGGACCGGCGGGCGCGTGTCCCCCCGAACCAGGGGTGAACTCGACGATCCGACCGGCACGGGACCCACAATATCGTTCGGAGCACCCGCTACTGTTCACCGCATGACTTCTCCGCTGCCCGATCCCGACACCGGCGACCACATTCTCGTGCGCCGGGCGCGAACGTCGGACGTGCCGGAGATCAAGCGCCTCATCGACATCTACGCAGGCCGCATCCTGCTCGAGAAGAACCTCGTGACTCTGTACGAGGCGGTCCAGGAGTTCTGGGTCGGCGAAAGCCGAGGCGAGATCATCGGCTGCGGCGCGCTGCACGTGCTGTGGTCCGACCTCGGTGAGGTCCGCACCGTCGCGGTCGATCCGCGGGTCAAGGGACGCGGTGCCGGGCATCTGATCGTCGCGAAACTCGTCGAGGTGGCCCGGGAACTCGAACTCGACCGGCTGTTCGTGCTCACCTTCGAGGTCGACTTCTTCGGCCGTCACGGCTTCGTGGAGATCGAGGGAACGCCGGTCACGGCTGAGGTCTACGCCGAGATGTGCCGGTCGTACGATACGGGCGTCGCCGAGTTCCTGGATCTGAGCTACGTCAAACCCAACACGCTCGGCAACACACGCATGCTGCTCACGCTGTGAGAGCACCCGGATTCTTCTGAACGCGAAGTGAGGACCCATGGCACTGTTCGCCGTCGAGTACACCTATTCCGACGCCACCGTCGCCGCCCGCGACGAGCACCGGCCGCTGCACCGTGGGTGGCTCGGTGAACTCGTCGACGCCGGGACCGTGCGGGCGACCGGACCGTGGGTGGACGGTTCCGGTGCCCTGATCCTCATCGACGTCGCCGACGAGAAGGCCGCGCACGAACTGATGGCGCAGGACCCGTTCGCTCAGCGCAACCTCGTCGACGCCGTCCGGATCACGCAGTGGCTGCCGGTGATGGGTGTGTTCAACGCCTGACCGGCCGTCGCCGCTGCTACTGCCCCGCGCGCGAGGACGCGCTGCGGTTCTTCAGCAGGCTCAGCACGGTCGTGACGACGAGTACACCGACGATGATCACCAGTGACAGTCCGGTGGAGATCTCGGGCACGGCAACGTGCTCGCCTCCGTTGACGAACGGCAGCGTGTTCTCGTGCAGTGCGTGCAGGACGAGTTTGACGCCGATGAACGCGAGGATGATCGACAGGCCGTACGACAGGTAGACGAGCCGGTCGAGCAGGCCGCCGATGAGGAAGAACAGCTGTCGCAGTCCCATCAAGGCGAACGCGTTCGCGGTGAACACCAGGTACGGCTCGTGGGTGAGCCCGTAGATCGCCGGGATCGAGTCGAGCGCGAACAGAATGTCGGCGAATCCGATGGCGAGCAGCGCGAGCATCAGCGGGGTGATCATGCGCCTGCCGTCGACGCGGGTGATCAGCCGGTCACCGTCGTAGTGCTCGGTGGTGGGAACGATCCGGCGGACGAGCCGGACGACGCGGCCTTCCTGCAGCTTCTCGTCCTCGTCGTCACGGGCGTGGTCGACGACCAGTTTGACGGCCGTGTACAGCAGGAAGATGCCGAACAGGTAGAACACCCAACTGTAGGCGTTGATCGCGGCCGCACCGACCGCGATGAACGCCCCGCGCATCGCCAACGCCAGCACGATGCCGATGGTGAGCACCTTCTGCTGGTATTCGCGGGGGATCGCGAAGGTCGCCATGATCACCACGAACACGAACAGGTTGTCGACCGACAGTGCCTTCTCTGTGACATATCCGGCGAAGTACTCGCCGCCGTACTGCGGGCCCCACAGCGCGAACACGACGACACCGAACAGGATTGCGATGCCGATGAACACGGCGGACCAGAATCCGGATTCGCGGAGGGTCGGGGCGTGTGGTGTGCGGACGTGGGAGACGAAGTCGAACACGAACAGGGCGGCGATCACGGCGATGGTGACGAGCCACACGAGCGGTGTGACATGCATAGGCTTGAATCCTCCGGTGGACCTGTCAGGGCACCGGAGGTCTCTCCCGCCTGCTCATCTGCAGACCGGCAGCACCGGAACGGCCATGGGACCGTACGTGTTGACGACGCTGCCGCGGAATTCGGGGATACTCCCCTCCACAACGGGATCCATTTAACCACACATTCCGCAGATGTCACTCCGAGCCGGAGTCGCCCCCGCCGTCGGCCCCTCCCCCACGGATCGAATAGAGCAGACCGTCGAGTTCGTCCGGTTTGACGAGCACCTCGCGGGCCTTCGAGCCCTCGCTCGGTCCGACGACACCGCGGGTTTCCATCAGGTCCATCAACCGGCCCGCCTTCGCGAACCCGACGCGCAGTTTGCGTTGCAGCATCGAGGTGGAACCGAACTGGCTGGACACGACCAGTTCCACGGCCTGCAGGAACACGTCGAGATCGTCACCGATGTCGGGGTCGACATCCTTCTTCTCGCCCGCCTTCTGCGTGGTGACACCCTCGGTGTATTCGGGTTCGGCCTGGTTCTTGGCGAAGTCGACGACCGCCGCGATCTCTTCGTCGGTGATGAACGCACCCTGCAGACGCTGCGGTTTGCCCGCACCCATCGGCAGGAACAGGCCGTCGCCCATGCCGATGAGCTTCTCGGCGCCGGGCTGGTCGAGGATGACCCGGGAGTCGGTGAGCGAACTCGTGGCGA
>JAAZAD010000490.1 GCA_012514505.1 Rhodococcus sp. (in: high G+C Gram-positive bacteria)
CAGTAATCGTATGCCTCGGTCTGATACACCATCACGGCGCGGTTCACCCCACCGTGGCCGTTGAGGTCGCCCTGCGCATCGCCATCGACATTGAGCCGCCGCACCAGCACGGGGCCCTCCACCGGGGTTTTGAAGATTGCGGTACGCACAAGCCCGCCCTGCCAGGGAACATCCCGGGGTAGGCCGACGTTGGCTGAGACCAGCTTCGCCACCCGTTTCCCTTCGGTCTCGTCGGTTCGGGTTCGAGCGGGACACCGAGTTGCCCCGTTTTGGGTGATGCATCCCAATATTGCACCGCCAGGGCATGCGGTCAATACGAAAAACTCGGCCGTTCAGCCGATACGGACTAGCGCTTGGGGCAGATCGCGCGCATACTGGGCGCACCGACCCAAAATCTAGCCTTGGCATATTGCCGTTCTGGAGGTTTGTCATGGCCGTCGTTCACCACCGATATGTCACCGTCGATGGACACCGGTTGTTCTATCGAGAGGCCGGTGACGCTCATGCGCCGGCAATTGTTCTCTTACATGGATTTCCCACGAGCTCATACATGTTTCGCCATCTCATCCCTGTCTTGGCCGACCGGTATCACGTGATCGCACCGGACCATCTGGGCTTCGGCCTGTCGGACGCGCCGTCTGCTGACAGCTTCCAGTACACGTTCGATGCGTTGAGCGCTTTGACGGCAGGGCTGTTGAGAGCGTTGGGCGTGCAGACATACGCGATGTACGTCCAGGATTACGGCGCTCCGATCGGATGGCGGCTGGCGTTGGCCGACCCCGATGCCGTTACCGCCATCGTCAGCCAGAACGGCAATGCCTACGACGCCGGATTTGTCGAGGACTTCTGGAGGACGGTGTGGGACTACCAGTCTGACCCGAGCTCGGTAGCCGAAGCCGCCGTGCGCCAGTTCTTCAGCCTGGAGGCTACCCGTTGGCAATATCTCACGGGCGTCGACGACGCGAGCCTGGTCGACCCGGAAACGTGGGTTCACGACTATGCCTTGCTGTCACGGCCAGGCAACGACGAGGTGCAGTTGGCACTGTTTCGCGACTATGCGACGAATTCCCTGATGTACCCCAAGGTTCACGAATACTTTCGGCGGACCGGTGTGCCGCTGCTGGCCGTGTGGGGCCGTGGCGACCAGATTTTCGGCCCCGCGGGTGCTGAGGCGTTCAGGACAGACCTGCCCGACGCCGAAATCCATCTGATCGACGGCGGCCATTTCCTGCTTGAAACGGCACTCGATGACGTGACCGGCCACATCCGTGCATTTCTCGCCGATGCGCTGCGCACGCCCGTAGCGGCGAGTTCGGTCGGTCGGTGACACCCTGCGGTACGGTCCAAAGCCTGCGCGACAACATGCGCTAGACAGCAGCAACCGGGCCCGTCCAAGGGCGCCAGGGCGGAACTGGCTGGGCTAGCCAGCCCATTTTTTCGGAAGCGCCCCGGTAGACTGGTGGACAAATGGGCGCCGCGGACTCTTCTGGTACTCAGGCATTCACCACGAAAGGGCTTGCCACCCGAGAGCGAATCCTGCGTGCGGCCGCCGAGGTCATCCTGTCCGAGGGCCTCACCGGATTTAGCAACGAGAAGGTGCGCCAGGCGGCCTCGGTCAGCGGGTCGCAGCTCTCGCACTACTTTGACGACAGGCAGTCGCTGATCCGCGCGGTGTTGGAACGCCAGATCGAGGTGGTGCTCGACTTTCACCGCCAACCCGCGTTGCATGGCCTCGATACGTTCACCGACTGGGAACACTGGGCCGATCTGAACATGAGGTACCTCCGCAAGATCGGCTACCGGAGTACGCCCACCTATCACACGCTGGCCGGTCAACTGGCCAAGTCCGACGATGAGACACGTCGAACCTTCGCCAACGGGTACTGGCGTTGGGTCGATCTACTCACCGAGTCTTTTCAGCGGATGAAGGACCGCGGTGTCCTCGTCAGCGCCGCCGAACCGCGGCAGTTGGCGTTGGTGGTGGTGGCTGGTCACCAGGGTGCGGGCACCCTCGCCTTCGCATACCGCCAATCGTGGCCGCTGGCCGATATGACCCGGTTCATCGTCAACTACCTGCGCTTGTTCGCCGTCGACCCGGCCGAGCGAGTTCCCCGCCCCCCGCGTCGACGCCGCGGTCGACCCGTTGACCCAGCCGCCGATACTGAGCCCGGCGACGCGCGATACACCAGTAAAGGCATGGCTACTCGTGCCCGCATCGTCGACGGCGCGGCCGAATTGATACTCCAGCGCGGTGTGCGCGGCACGAGCTTGATCGACGTGCGCAGGCACGTCGGCGTGAGCGGATCGCAGCTGTCACACTATTTCACCGACAAGCACGACCTGACCCGCCAGGTCATCGCGGCGCGCAGAAGGTGTGTCGAGGAGTTTCACACCCAGCCCGAACTACGTCGCCTGGACACGTTGCCTGCCCTGCGCAGATGGGCCGAGTTGTGCTGGCAGGAGTCGGGATCTTGTTATCTCGAAAACGGTTGCGTTTACGGCTCGTTGGCCGGCGAACTGCTGGAAGCAGACGATCTGCTCCTCGACGATCTGGCAGTCGGCTATGACCGCTGGCTGCAGCTGTTCGAAGATGGCCTCACCGCGATGCGTGCA
>JAAZAD010000491.1 GCA_012514505.1 Rhodococcus sp. (in: high G+C Gram-positive bacteria)
CACCCTCGATCTTCTCGACCTTGACGAGGTCACCAACAGCGACCTTGTACTGCTTTCCGCCGGTCTTGACGATCGCGTACGTTGCCATCGGAGGGCTACCCCTTGCTTCTTCGAACTTGCTCGCATCACTGCTTCGAGGCCGCGATACGACTGGTCTGGTGTGCTGGCCCCGCCGGCGTGGAACCGCGTGCAATCGAGCACAGCGGAGCATTATCGCCGGGGAGCGACTGGTCAAGGTTACAGGACGGCAACCTACTGGGACAAATTAGCTGCCGCCCCTCACCGTCAGCTGTCCGCTTCCACCGGCGGGCCCGCCGGTCGGCCGGCTGCACGTCGACGCCGTGGCCGCGACGGAGCGGCCGGAGCAGGCGTTTCGGGTACCGGAACTCCGGCCGATACCTTTTCCGCAGCCGCGGCGGAATGGGCGGCCTCAGCCTGTTCGGTGGCGGAAATCACGACGACCGTACCCTCCGACGCGGCACCGGCCGGAGCCGAAGCGGCACGCGAAGCACGCCGACTTCTGCGGCGAGGCTTCTCGGGCACCACCGGCTCGGCTTGCACAGCCGCCACCGGCTCGGCCGACTCCGACACAGATTCGTCATGCGAGGCTTCCTCAGCCGCGGTGTCCGACTTGGGTGTCTCAGCTGCCTTGGGTGCCTCAACTGCCTCGTCAGCGTCGGACGTCTGGGCGATCTCGTGCGCCTCGTCCGCCTTGGGTGCCTCGTCGTGCAGATGGTGGGCCATCGCCAGAGCCACGGGATGGGCCCGTTTGACGGTCGCCTCGGCCGTTGCTTCGGCAGTCTGCTCGCTACTCGACGATTGACCGTTGCCGGCCGTCTGGTTCGAGCCCTTGTCGTTCGAACTCTTGTCATGGGAGTTCTTGTCGTTCGAGGCCTTGTCGGTCGAAGCCTTGTCCCGGCCGCGGCGCTTACGGGATCCGCCCGACGATCCCGATCGGGAACCCGAATCGTCCGTCGACTTCACCTCGACAGGGTCGGCGTGCACGATGATTCCGCGGCCGTGGCAGTGCTCACAATTGGTGGAGAACGCCTCCACCAATCCGGTGCCCAGCTTCTTACGCGTCATCTGCACGAGCCCGAGCGATGTCACTTCGGACACCTGGTGACGAGTCCGGTCACGCCCCAGCGATTCCGTGAGACGACGAAGAACCAGGTCACGATTAGCTTCGAGCACCATGTCGATGAAGTCGACAACGATCATTCCGCCGATATCGCGCAACCGCATCTGCCGCACGATCTCCTCGGCGGCTTCGAGGTTGTTGCGTGTCACGGTCTCCTCGAGATTGCCGCCCGCACCGGTGAACTTGCCGGTGTTGACGTCGACCACGGTCATCGCCTCGGTCCGGTCGATCACGAGCGTGCCACCCGAAGGCAGCCACACCTTGCGATCGAGCGCCTTGCTCAGCTGCTCGTCGATGCGATGCGCGGCAAAAACATCACCACTGCCACTGTCCGTGTACTGCTCGAGGCGCGGCAACAGGTCGGGTGCCACCGACTCGATGTAGGCCTGGACCGTCGACCACGCTTTTTCGCCCTCGATGACGAGCTTCGAGAAGTCCTCGTTGAACAGATCGCGAATGACCTTCACCAACAGGTCAGGCTCTTCGTAGAGCGCCTGTGGGTTCCCGGACTTTCCGGCGTCCGCCTTGGCTGCCTTCTCTTCGATGTCCGTCCACTGCTTCTGCAGACGCTGCACGTCACGAGACAGTTCTTCCTCGCTGACACCTTCCGATGCAGTGCGGATGATGACGCCCGCATCCGAGGGAACTACCTCGCGGAGAATTTCCTTGAGCCGCTTGCGCTCGGTATCAGGCAACTTACGGCTGATACCGGTTGACGTACCACCAGGCACGTACACCAAGAATCGGCCGGCAAGACTGATCTGAGTGGTCAGGCGCGCACCCTTGTGCCCAACCGGGTCCTTGCTGACCTGGACCAGCACCATATCGCCCGGCTTAAGAGCCTGTTCGATCTTGCGTGAGTTGCCGCCGAGACCGGCAGCCTCCCAGTTGACCTCCCCGGCGTACAGCACGCCGTTGCGTCCACGACCGATGTCGATGAACGCGGCTTCCATACTGGGCAGAACGTTCTGAACGCGGCCGAGGTACACGTTGCCGACCATCGACGACGACGCCGACGTCGTCACGAAGTGCTCGACGAGTACCGAATCCTCGAGTACGGCGACCTGGGTCGTGGCTTGCGGCTGGCCGGTTCCCTCACGGTCCCGCACCACCATGACGCGGTCGACGGATTCCCGGCGCGCAAGGAACTCCGACTCCGACAGGATCGGCGGCCTACGACGACCTGCATCGCGTCCGTCGCGGCGGCGCTGACGCTTTGCCTCGAGGCGGGTCGAGCCGCTGATTCCCTGAACCTCGTCCTTGGAACGATTCTTGTTCCGAGGCTCGCGTTCGTGGACGACGGTGTTCGGCGGATCGTCTTCCGAACCTGTGTCGGCCGACGAATCCCCACCCGACTTGCGGCGACGACGGCGACGACGGCGACGACTCGTGCCCTCACCGGCCTCGTCGGCGTCATCCTTCTTGGCTGCGCTACCGGTCTCGGTCTCTTCCGCGGCACCCTCGGTGTCGTCGGACTTGGACTGGTCGTCTGCACCGGAAGTGGACTTGTCGTCTTTCCGCGCGCTCGCATCGTCGTTCTTCGAACGGTCACCCGATCCGGACTCGGCCTTGTCGGTGCCCTCGTCCGCGTTCTGGTCGTTCTGTTCGCCGCGACCGCGGCCACGGCCACGGCGGCCACGCCGACGGCGGCGGGGCTGATCGTCTTCACTGTCCGTCTGATCGGACTCGCTGCTTTCGGAGTCGCCGGCCGAATCACCGTTGGCCGGCTCGTCGTGCCGAGCCTCGGCCGTTCCTGGACCGTTGTCGATGCCGGACGAGAGCTCCGCGGTTCCCTGATCGTCTGCAGCGTCGGGCGCGGCGGCACCTCGCCGACTGCGGCGCCGTCGCGACGCCACCGGGGCAGCACTGGGATCAGGCTGCAAGAACAGCGGAACATCGGCGGCAGGCGCTGCGACCGCGTTCGGTTCGGATCCCGCGTCGGCCGACGCACCGAGATCGCCCGAGCCGGATTCATCCGGTCCGGGTGACGTGAACAGCGAAGGCGCGGTCTCGGCCGGCACCTGCGGTGCGGTATCCACAGGCACGTCCGGTGCGGTGTGGGCGGGCGCCTCCGGCGCGGTATCCGAGCGTTCTGGTTCGGTCAGCGCTGCGCGAATCTGCTCGGCAGCTTCACGCACGACGCTCGAGTGGGCGCTGCGCAGCTCCGTACCGAGTTTGGCGGCCTCCGCGATGACCTGCTTGCTGGTGACACCCAGGAGTTTCGCCAGGGCGTGCACACGGATCTTCGCGGGAAGTGCAGGAACATCGCTTCCGGCGGCAACCGAATTCGACTCCGAGTTGGTGGGCGGCTCTAGTTCGGCCACGTAAGTCTCCTCAGCCCCCGGGCGCGTCCACCTCATACGAAGTGTCACGCGGCCACGCGAGGGCGCAGTATGTGTACTCGCACCCCATTTGTGAGCACGAGATTGTCTGGTCTCGCTCCACGCGACCGGCAGTGTCCGTTAGCACTGCACTCCACGTAGTGCCTGGCGGATGAACTTTGACCTCTCTGCGAGCGCCTGATCATCCAGCGTGCGTACCGTCCGGGAGTTTCCCGTTGACGGTGCGCAGCGATGAAGGGCATCGCAGCAAGGTGCCATCCGGTTGGATACGCGTAATGCTCGAATTGCGGTCCAACCGCAATCAGTATCCCACACCCGCAAGGGCTGACATGACAACGGCGCACCGAATGTCACCTCATTTCACGAAGTTCGGTCCCGCTCACAGCCATCGAAGGAGTGAGCGGGACCGAAAGTGTCGAGGTCCAAGCGAGAGTCGCCGAAGCTCAGCTCTGTGCGAGGTTCGGGAACCAGAGTGCGATCTCACGGGCCGCGGACTCCGGCGAGTCCGATCCGTGCACCAGGTTCTGCTGGGTTTCGAGGCCCAGGTCGCCGCGGATACTGCCGTTGGCAGCCTTCTCGACCGGGTCGGTACCACCGGCCAGCTGACGGAAAGCGGAGATCGCCCTGGGTCCCTCGAGGACAGCGGCGACCAGCGGGCCGGACGTGATGAAGTCCAAAAGGCTCTGGTAGAACGGCCGCTCGGCGTGCTCGGCGTAGTGACTTTCCGCCACGTCCAGCGGGGCAGTCTTCAGCTCGAGTGCTGCGATCGTCAGGCCTTTCCGCTCGATGCGAGAGAGGATTTCTCCCACATAGCCACGGGAAACGGCGTCGGGCTTGATCAGTACAAGGGTGCGCTCAGTCACGGCAGTGAGCCTAGAGGGTCAGTCGCGTTGCCCGGGAAGCAGGCCTTGGTCCAACCGGCGGGTGATATCTCTGCGCAGGTAGATCAGATATCCCCACACCCCCGCAAAGATCAGTCCCAACACACCGAGTGCCGGGTGCACCAAGAACCCAGCGATCATCGCAGCCTGCAAGACCAGGTTGTAGGTCATTGCCCACGGCTTTCCCTGGAGACCGGCCCCGAGCACCATCGCGAGTGCCAACACGACGATGTAGCCGCCCGACAACCAGGACAGACCCCCTCCGACTGTTGCCGCTACCGGCAGCGCCAGCAACACCACGATGGCTTCCAGGATCAACGTGCCGGCGCACACCCCGCGGAACCCCTTCCACGGGTCATTCGCCGGAGGCCCGAAATCACTGCCGGCCGGCGGGGTCGAGCTGTCTTCCGGGTTCTGCGACTCGCTCACGCCGGGTCCTTTCCGAAGAGGGTGCGGGCGGCGCCCGCGGTTACAACCGATCCCGTCACTACGACACCTGCACCGGATACCGACTCACCGGGGTCGCCTACTTCCTCGGCGAGCCTGATGGCAGTCTCGAGCGCGTCGGCCAGGTTCCCGGCAACCACAACGCGTTCGTCACCGAAACGAGCGACCGCACGATCGGACAGAGCTTCGACGTCCATCGCCCGGGGCGAACCGTTGTGTGTGACCACGAGCTCGTCGAACACCGGCTCGAGGGCGGCGAGAATACCGTCCACATCCTTGTCACCCATGACGCTCACGACACCCACCAACTTGCGGAAGTCGAACTCCGCGGCGAGAGCGGCGGCGAGCGCCTTGGCACCGTGCGGATTGTGCGCAGCATCGAGAAACACGGTCGGCGCATTGCGCACTCGTTCGAGCCGTCCTGGGGTGGTCACCGCCCCGAACGCCTCCCGGACAGCATCGACGTCGAGCTGTCGGTCCGGTCCGGCTCCGAAGAACGCTTCCACCGCGGCGAGAGCGAGTGACGCGTTCCTCGCCTGGTGTTCTCCGTGAAGTGGGAGGAACACGTCGGTGTACACGCCGCCGAGGCCCTGGAGTTCGAGCTGCTGACCGCCCACTGCAACCTGGCGGCCGAGAACTTTGAACTCGGCCCCTTCGCGGGCCACCGCCGCTTCGGTTTCCACGGCGCGGCGCAACAGCACGTCCATGACTTCCGGTGTCTGCTCCGCGATGATCGCCACGGCCTCGATCGGCGCGAGCGGGTCCTCGCGCGGCTTCTTGATGATCCCGGCCTTCTCTGTGGCAATCGCGGTGAGGTCGTCGCCGAGATAATCGGCATGGTCGAGACCGATGGGCGTGATGACGGCAACCTGGGCATCGATGACGTTGGTGGCGTCCCAGCGACCGCCGAGGCCAACCTCCACGACGGCGACGTCGACGGGCGCTTCTGCGAATGCCGCATACCCCATCGCGGTCAGCACCTCGAACTTGCTCATCGCAGGTCCACCTGCTTCGGCCGACTGCTGGTCGATCATCTGAACGTACGGTTCGATCTCCCGGTATGTGTCCACATACGCACGCGGCGTGACCGGCTTGCCGTCGATGCTGATCCGCTCCGTCGCCAACTGGAGGTGCGGACTGGTGGTCCGGCCCGTGCGCCGGTGCAGAGCCTGCATGAGTGCGTCGACCATCCGCGCCACCGAGGTCTTGCCGTTGGTTCCGGTGATGTGAATCGACGGATAGGTGTTCTGCGGCGACCCGAGTACGTCCATCAGCGCAGAAATGCGGGTGAGTGACGGTTCCATCTTCGTTTCGGGCCAGCGTTTGTCGAGTTCGGCCTCTACCAGCGCCAACTCGGCCATGTCGACGGGCGTTGCCGGATGATCAGGCACTGGTGCGGGAGTGCTCATACATTTCCCAACTCGGCGAGGCGAGCGGAGATGCGCTCGATCTCTTCGCCCGCGACCTGCTTACGGGTGCGAATCTTCTCGACCACGGCATCCGGTGCCTTCGCGAGGAATGCCTCGTTGGACAGCTTCGACTCGGTGCCGGCCAATTCCTTCTGCGCCGCTGCGAGGTCCTTTTCGAGGCGCGCCTTCTCCGCGCCGAGGTCCACCGTTCCCGACGTGTCGAGTTCCACCGTGACGGTCGCCTTGGAGAGCCGCACCTCCACCGAAGCCGTTGCCGCGAAACCCTCCCCCGGCTCGGTCAATTTCGCCAACGACGTGATGACGGGTAGCTGACGCTCGAGATCCGCGTCCACAGCTCCGTGCAAGACGGCTCCCACCTTCTGGGAAGGCTTCAACCCTTGGTCGCTGCGGAATCGGCGAACTTCGGTGACGAGCCGCTGCATGTCCTCGATACGTTGTGCGGCAACGGGGTCTGACGCGGAACCGCTCGCTTCGGGCCATTCTGCGACGACCACCGATTCACGACCGGTGAGCACCTTCCACAACGTCTCCGTGACGAACGGGATGGTCGGGTGCAACAGGCGCAGCAGCGCATCGAGCACGTTTCCGAGCACGGCCTTGGTGGTGTCGCTGACTGCGTCGTCCTGCGCGAACTGCACCTTGGCGATCTCCAGGTACCAGTCGCAGACCTCGTCCCACGCGAAGTGGAAGAGCGCCTCGCAGGCTTTGCTGAACTCGTATCGGTCGAACGCGGCATCCACGTCGGACCGCACCTGCTCGAGTCGGTCCAGAATCCAGCGATCCGCGTCCGTCAACTGCGCACGGTCGGGCAGCTCTGCCGGGGCTGCGCCGTTCATCAATGCGAACTTCGTGGCATTGAACAGCTTGTTCGCGAAGTTTCGCGACGATTGCGCGTGATCCTCGCCGACTGATAGGTCGCTGCCCGGGTTCGCGCCGCGGGCCAAGGTGAACCTGAGTGCGTCGGCGCCGAAACGGTCGACCCAATCGAGGGGGTCGATACCATTGCCACGTGACTTCGACATCTTCTTGCCGAACTGGTCACGGACCAAGCCGTGCAAGAAGATGTCGCGGAACGGCACCTTCCCCTGAGCCGAGCCGTCTCCGGCGACGTAGGTGCCGAACATCATCATCCGAGCCACCCAGAAGAACAAGATGTCGTACCCGGTGACCAGAACACTGGTGGGATAGAACTTCTCGAGCTCGGGTGTCTTCTCCGGCCAGCCCATCGTCGAGAACGGCCAGAGTCCCGACGAGAACCACGTGTCCAGCACGTCGGGGTCCTGCTCCCAGCCCTCGGGAACCGTGTCGTCGGGCCCGAAACACTCGACCTCACCGCCCGGCCCGTACCAGATGGGAATGCGGTGACCCCACCACAGCTGCCGCGAGATGCACCAGTCGTGCATGTCGTCGACCCAATCGAACCAGCGCGGCTCCTGGCTGGTGGGGTGAATCACGGTGTCGCCGTCACGGACAGCGTCTCCCGCGGCCTTGGCCAGCGTGTCGACCTTCACCCACCACTGGAGTGACAGACGCGGTTCGATCGATTCGCCACTGCGCTCGGAATGTCCGACACTGTGCAGGTAGGGGCGCTTTTCTGCGACAACCCGCCCCTGCTCCGCGAGCGCTTCACGAACCTTCACGCGCGCTTCGAACCGGTCCATACCGTCGAACTGTGTTCCGGTGTCCGCGATCTTGCCGGTCTTGTCCATGATCGTGGGCATCGGCAGCTTGTGCCGCAGGCCCATCTCGAAGTCGTTGGGATCGTGCGCCGGTGTGATCTTGACGGCGCCCGTCCCGAACTCCGGATCGACGTAATCGTCGGCGATGATCGGGATCGCCCGTCCGGTGAAGGGGTGTTCGAGGGTGGTGCCGATCAGGTGCGCGTACCGCTCGTCCTCGGGGTGCACGGCGACCGCGGTGTCACCGAGCATCGTCTCGACACGGGTGGTCGCGACGATCACGTGCGGCTCGTCGTCCCGAAGGGAGCCGTATCGCAGCGAAACCAGTTCACCCTCGACGTCCTCGAACTTCACCTCGATGTCGGAGATCGCTGTCTGCAGGACCGGCGACCAGTTGACGAGTCGCTCGGCGCGGTAGATCAACCCGTCGTCGTACAACCGCTTGAAGATGGTCTGCACGGCGCGCGAGAGACCGTCGTCCATCGTGAAGCGGTCACGGCTCCAGTCGACGCCGTCGCCGATGCGCCGCATCTGGCCCTGAATCGTTCCGCCGGATTCGGCTTTCCACTGCCAGACCTTGTCGACGAACGCCTCGCGTCCGAGGTCTTCCTTCTTCATGCCCTCGGCGGCGAGCTGCTTCTCCACCACCGATTGCGTGGCGATACCCGCATGGTCCATGCCAGGCAGCCACAGCACCTCGAAGCCCTGCATGCGTTTGCGGCGCGACAGTGCATCCATCAACGTGTGGTCGAGTGCGTGACCCATGTGCAGGCTGCCCGTCACATTCGGGGGCGGGAGCACGATCGAGTACCCCGGTTTGTCGCTGGCCGGGTCGGCCTCGAAGTAACCGGCATCGACCCACCCCTGATAGAGGTCGGCCTCTACCGCGCTGGGGTCCCAGCTCTTCGGAAGGGCATCGGCCGGCGTCTTGGGGTTCTCTGAAGCTGCACTGGTCACCCGACGAGTCTAATGAACGCCCGCAATGCGACGGACTCGGCATTCTCCGATTGCGGCGCCGGTCACCGGTGACCCTCATGGATGGTGGCCTCGAACTTCGCCCGCACGTCGGCGACATGTCGGTCGAGGTCCTCGACCTTCCAGTCGTCGGTGGGGATCGGTTCGAGCACCGTGACCTCTACTGTGCCGGGATGGGCTACGAAGGAATTGCGCCACATCAGCTCGCCCGCGTTGTGGACGACGATGGGAACGATGGGCACCCCTGCCTCCATCGCAAGGTGAAAACCACCCTTCTTGAAGCGGCCCACCTTCGGGGTGGGGGTTCGCGTGCCTTCCGGTGCGATCACTATCGACACCCCCGATTTCAACTTCTCCACCGCCGGCTTCAATGTTTCTCTCGCCTGCGTACGGTTGCCACGGTCGATGTATGCCACGTCGAGGAGCGCCCCGACCGGCATGAATCGGGGGTCTCGTGAGGCCTCCTTCTTGGCGACGCCGGTTGCGTCTCGGCGAACCACGCTTCCGACGACCAGGGTGTCGAGGGAACTCTGGTGGTTGAACATGAACACCGCCGGTCGGTGTGACCATGCGTTCGCCTTGCCATTGATGTGCACGTCTATCCCACAGATCGCGAGTGCAATGTCGGGCCCGAAGTCTCCGACGAGGTTGGCGGCCCGCTGACGATCGCCCGTGAGCACACCCACTGCAGCGGCGCCGGCGACTGTCGCCGTCAGCGCCCCCATCGCCCAGGCGGTCCGTATCGTCGATGCAATCGAGGCGCTGTACCTCGGCTCCCGCAGGCGCACGGAAGTCCATCCGCGCGCGCGTGCCCGAGATGCCAGCTTCCGATCCGGGTTGAGAGCAACCGGGTGACCCACGGATTCGAGCATGGGAACGTCTTCGAAGCCGTTGGAGTATGCGAAGGAACGATCCAGATCACCACCATGTTCGGTCGCGTAGGTCCGCAGGGCGTCGGCCTTCGCCTGCCCCCACAGCGGTGGCCCCGACAGCAGGCCGGTCACCATGCCGTCCACCACTTCCGGTGCGGTACACAGGACGTCATCGATATCGAGGTCTTGCGCGACGAACAGCGCCTGATACGGCGTGGCCGACGTCGCCATCACCACTCGGTGCCCGGCCCTGCGGTGCGCGGCGAGAATGCCCCGAATTTCGGGATAGATCATTCCTGCGATCTCCTGCTTGAACAGGCGTAGACCCCATTCGTTCATATCCTCGTCCAATCGGCCGGAGAGACCCTTCACCCCGATCTCCATGAGCCGGCCGACATCCGAACCCCGGAACTGCGTGTCCATCGCGGCTCCTGTGGTCCGCCACAGCTCCGACACTCCGATATCGAACCGCCGCAGCCGGTCCCGATACACCACACTGGCCGAGTACCCGCTGATGATCGTTCCGTCGAGATCGAACGCAGCCACCGTCTCCGGGCCGGGCGGCGCGGCCGCAATCGCCGCATGAATGTCCGCGATCGTGCGGGTCACCGAACGTCCTCCAATCTGTCGAGCCGTTCGTTGGCCAAGGCCCGGATTCGCCGCACCCGGTCGACCGTGGTCCTGATCTCCTGCACGAAGGCCTGGCGCTGCGCTGCAACATCCACGCCGTCACCACGATCCTCGACCGCTCCCCTGTTTCTGGCGAGCTTGAGGGCCGTGGCGAACAGTTCGTTCGAAATCGACTCGGTGCTGGCGATCTGCTGACGGAGGCGATACTCCTCGGCGAGTTCGAGGCAATCCGCCATGAAGCGGGGCTCGTCGAACTCGCCTTCCACCGGGCATCTCGACAATTGCTCTGCAACAACGAGATACGACTCCAGGAATGGCTGTAAGACCCGGTGAGCCAAGTAGGGCGACACACTGGCCAACGCCGTGCGCGCGATGTTCTCCTCGTCGATACGCGCCTCCCAGTCCGGGACGATCAGCGACAACTCTGCCCGCGCCTGTGCGCGGAACTCCTCCTTGTCACCGAAGAAGAACTCGAACTTCAACAGATCACGCAGCCGCAGTGCCTCCGCCCAGCTGTCCGCCAACCGATCGGTGAAACCTTCCTCGGCCGCCGCCAGCAACCCCATCTCGGTGATCGCGCGTACGACGAGGAAGTGAATCGTGTTGTTGCGGTAGAACGCTGCAACCAAATGCTGATTGCGCCCGAGGTAGTACACCCGCCCCTCACCGGAACCGAAACTGCGCAGAACTCCCGAGTCGAGGTGGGTCTGCACCGCAGTGCGAATGACCTGAGGGTTGGTCAGGTCGACGTCACCAGCAGTGGGCAATTCACGATCGGTGATGTACTTCACCATCGGGCCGAGTATCGCCTGCAACTCGCCCACCGTCAGGGCACGATCCTCGATTCCGAGAAACGCCAGCATCACCAACGACGACGCGGTGACCGGAGTGACCTCGTTGATTCGGTGGCAGACCTCGAACGCCGTCTTCTGCACTGCGAGCCGCTGGTCGGTCTCTTGCGAAAGGTGCTCGGCGAGCGAAAGCGGTCGGCCGATCGACACGTGCGCGACGCCGTGCCGCTCCCCCTGAGCCCGAACGTAACCCAACAACCAGCGCAAACCCTCCTTGCTCTTCGCCGCTCCGTGCGCTTCTGCCGCCATGGCCGACACTTCGTAGAGTTGGTCGTAGGTGATGGAGACGGGCACCAGGTAGACGTCCGCACCCTCACTGTTCTGCAATGCGCGGGAGAGGTAGTTGAGCAGCCCGTAACGGGGTGGCCGCAGCTTGCCGGTGCGGCTTCGTCCACCCTCGATGTACCACTCGAGGTTGAAACGCTTACCGATCAGGTAGCGCATGTACTCCGACAGTGCCCACTTGTAGATCTCGTCGCCCTCGATTTTGCGGCGAATGAACACGGTGCCGCTCCGTTTACTGATCGGCCCGATCGGCCAGAAACCCACGTTCAGTCCGCCCATCACATGGTTGAGCGGAAGCCCGTTCGCCACCAGCGCCGGTCGGAGAACCAGAGGATCGAGATACGAGCGATGACTGGGTAAGAACACCAGCGAATGGTGTTCGTTCAATCGCCTCAGCTCGGCGAAGCCCTGCGTGTTGACATCCAGCCGATAAGCCCTCGAGAAGTAGTGCCCCAACTGATCCCACACGGCTATCGCGCGACGGCTCTGCGCGGCGACCATCTCGTTCAGCGCCTCGCGGGCGTCCGACGCGACCTGATCCGGTGCGGCCTTCAAGCGCTGCGCCAACTCCAGGATGCCGTCGCGAAAGCGATTGGTCTCCGCAATGTCGTCGACGACGAACCTGGCAACCTTGTATTGCGTGCCCAGGAGGGAACGCTCTGCACGCTCGAGAGCCAGGGCCGCCTGCCGGCGAATGAATCGAGGCAACGATCCACCACCACGCTCGGCGAACCGGTTCGCAAGGTCGCTCAGGGGCGCTGCCTCACCCTCGAGCACCCGGCACCGGTCAGGTTCCACTCGTAACAGTCGACGTTGGGCGTTGGCAGGTGGATGGAGCGGATCCCGATTCGACAGCGCATCTCTGAGTCGGTGATTGCCGTCTTCCTTGTCCGGCATCCAGATGACGCGGACCGGCGTCAGCAGCGGGTCACCGCCGTCGCGCACCAGTTTCGCGAGCGCCTCTTCGTCGGCGGCCTCGACGACTCTGGGCCCAGATCCGTTACCGGACCTGCGATCGCCGAGCCAACTGTTCATCACCTCCGCTTCGGTCGGCGACATCGACTCGGTGAGGTAGACACGCACACGTCCCGAAGCCCCCTCTTCAGCAGCGACATTCATCGTTCACCCTTTCCTCCGAGCGAGGTCCCTTCGTCAAGGCCGCCCTGTAGACACTCGATGAACAGGGCCGGTTCCGTGACCGCCGCTGCGTCGAGCTTGCCCCTGATGACGTAGGTGACTCACCTCACATTCTGTACCTCACGCAACGAACCTGCACCGTTCTTCGCCAACCGGTCCTCAACCCAGAATCGACGGCATCGTCACAGACTCACCGAGCACGTGTTCCGAAAGGAACGCCTCGACGACCCCGTACCAGACCTTCGTGTGCTGCGGGGCGAGTATCCAGTGATTCTCCTCTGGGAAGTACAGGAAGCGGTGCACGGTCGACCCGTCGTAATCCGCCGGCAGGCCGGACTCCGAGAGCAGCTCGTACCACAGCCGAAGACCCTCACCGATCGGTACGCGATAGTCGCGGTCACCATGAATCACGAGCATCGGTGTCGTGATGTCGGCCACGAACAAATGCGGAGAATTCGCCACCGCCATCTCGGGCGTCATCTCGCGCTGCCAGTACCAGGCCGCATCGGTGGTCGGTCCGAATTGGTCCAATGCCCACAGACTCGCATGGGTGACGATCGCCTTGAACCGGTCGGTGTGCCCGGCAATCCAATTGGCCATGTATCCACCGAAGGAACCGCCCATTGCCGCCGTTCGATTCTCGTCGATCTCAGGGAGCGATATCGCCGCATCGGTCACCGACATCAGATCGGTGAACGGCTCGCTCCCCCAGCGACCCCACCCACGTTGCACGAACTCCTGCCCGTACCCGGTCGACAGCGCCGGGTCCGGTAACAGCACCGCATACCCCTTCGCCACCATCAACCACGGGCACCACCGCCACGACCACGTGTTCCACGACCCGAGTGGACCGCCGTGGATCCACAGCAGCATCGGAACAGGGGCATGCGGCGTCGCACCGTTCGGAAGAGCCAACCAGCCGCGGAGCGCTGTCCCGTCGTGCGCGACCGTCGTGACCTCGGTGAGTGTGCCCGGCAACTCCGGCGCGGCGGCGGGCGAACGAAGTTCGGTGACACCGCCGGTGGCGAGATCCACCTTCACCGGGTGCGGGGGCCGTTCGTACGACGCGCGCAACGCGAACAGACTCGCACCATCCGGAGACACCTGCACATCGGTATAAGCTGCGTCATCGTGCGTGAGCTGCTCGGGTACCGAGCCGTCGCGAACGACGAACAACGGCCCGCGGCCCCCATCGTCCGCAGAGATCACGAGCCCCGACCCGTCGGGCAGCCAGCACGCCGACGTCGGCCAGCGATCCCACCCCTCGGTGACAGGAGTGACCTCACCGGTATCGAACCGAATCTGCTGCAATGTGACGCGCGGGGCACGGTCGGGTGTCGAATCGGATTCGCGCGTGTACACCGCCCGGGTTCCGTCCGGCGACACCACCGGATCCGTCAGATCTGCGTTCGCCTCGTCGAGCAGGACCGTCCGCTCCCCGCTCGCGACGTCGATCCGCACCAGGATCGAGCGTAGCGACGCCAGCGGCCCCGGCTTCGTCCACGACGTCACGAGAAAGGTGCCGTCCGAGCTGAGGGAAAAACTCGTTTCACGCAGGGCTGCGCCGGCGTCCGGGGCCAGGTCTTTCGGTGTGGCAGCCCCTTTCGATGAGTCACTGTCCTTAGTTGAGTCACTGTCGGAGTCATCCGGCACGTCGGCGGCCAGCAGGTGCGGGACCTCGGGGCCGAGGTCGTGATCCCAGTGACGTACCGGGTAGCCGGAGTGCAGGATCGCCGATACCTTTTTGTCCTTGCGCTCGCTACGTATCCGGTCATCCTCCTCGTCTCCGACAGCGGACGTCATCAGAGAGGCGGTCACCACGAACAGATCGGCGCCGCGTGCAGTGCGCACACCGGTCACACCACCTGTGCGGTGGAGAATCAGCCGTGCCTCACCGCCACCGGCCGGCAGACACCACAGGGCGCTCGGCGGCTTCTCGTCATCGCTGGTTGGGCGTGCCGCCAGAAAGAGGAGGTCCCCTGCCGCCGTGAACGCCGCCCCTGATTCCCCGGTGCTCCCCCGGGTCAGCCTGCGCGGTGCGCGATTTCCTGAGACATCGACATCCCACAGAGCCGTCACGTATTTGGTGGACTCTTCGTCGAGAACCGCCTGTGCAACCACGAGCCGCTCGCCATCAGGCGACAGCGTCAACCCGCTGAGCCGTCCGAGTTGCAGATAGTCGTCGATGTCGTCGAAGGGGGTACCGGCGTGAAGTTCGGGAATCGGAGTCACGCCTTGTTGGTATCACGCCGAACGCGGCCGCGCGCGCAATCTATCGAGCGTCACGCCACATCGCGTACAACGTGGGCCCACCGTCCGGCACCACGATTTCTCGGGTGACGGCAAATCCGAAGCGCTCGTAGTAAGGCACGTTCGATTCCTTGCTCGACTCGAGGTACGCAGGCGTTCCCGAGGCATCGCAGCGGTCCAGCCTGGATTTCAGCAACGCTGTGCCGTATCCGCCGCCGCGAGCTGCTGATCCGGTACCGATCGTCGACAGGTACCAGTGCGGCGCTTTCGGATGGACGGCATCCATGAAGCCCTCCAGCCGTGCGCCTGCCCGTGCGCGACGCCCCAGCGCCCTGATGACCGAAGGAAGCATCGCCAGGGTCGAGACCGTCGACTGCTGCCACCCGTTCGGCGGATCCCACAAGCTGGCGCCGCCGATCACGCCGGCGCCATCGGTCGCCACCTGGACACCACCACCTTTCAGGTGATGATGACGAGTGATCGCGGCGAAGAACCGGGCCATCCGCACCGCACGATCCTGGGGGTCGGGCAACATCCAGGTCATCACCGGATCGTCGTCGAACGCATCGGCGAGAACCGCAGACAGGTCGGTGATATCGCTACGCTGGGCTGGGCGGACGTTCACATCCATACAGCGAACCTACCGTCAATCGTCGCACTGCCCCAGGGAATAATCGCGATCAGCGAACCAGCGGCGCGATCCGTCCCGGAATCTCCTCCAAGGCGTACGGAAGGCTGAGGACCGTACTCCATGTCATCGCCTCGGCGGCCTCGTCCTCGAGAATGATCGTCCGACCATCCTTCACCACGTCCAACTGCTGGTACAGCGGCGTCTTGTCGAGCTCTGCACGCAACTTGTCACCGAAGCCTCCACCCGCGTACCAGACGAGCAGGTCCACTTCCGCGAGCGTGAGTTGCTCGGTACTGATCTCGGCGAAGTTCGCGTTCATCTCATCCAGCACAGGAGGATTCACGAATCCCAGCTCGGTGAAGAATCGAACCTTGGGGTCTTCTGCGCCGTACACACCGAACTGTCCCGGCCCCTTCAAGGCGCCGACCATGACCGTCTTACCTGCAAACGCGGCATTGTTGGTCCGGGCAGTCACGAAGCCGCCTTCCACCTCCGCCACGAGCGAGCCTGCCTTCTGCTGCTGGCCCAGTGCATCACCGAGGATCGCGGCCTGTTCCTGCCACGGCACTCCGTAGTCGGCGAAGTCCTTGGGCTGCGCCACCGTGGGGGCAATCGCGCTGAGCTTGTCGTACTCGGACCTCTTCAAGCCCGAGTACGTGGCCACGATCAAATCAGGGGCCGCGACAGCCACCTTCTCGAAGTCGATGCCGGTGGATGCAGACGCCACGATCTCGGGCACATTGTCGCCGGCGATGTCCTTGGCCCATGGCCACAGCCCGCCCGGGTAGTCGCCGTACCAGTCGAATGTGCCGACCAGCGTTCCACCGAGCGCGAGGACGGTGTCGTGGTCGTTGTATCCCACGCTCACGATCCGCTGCGGATCGGCCGGAACCTCCGTCGCACCGTACTTGTGCTCGATGGTCGCCCCAGTGGCACCGCCGCCACTACCCGAGGAATCGCTGCTGCATGCGGCCGCGAACGCGAGCATGGCGCCGCCCGACGCAATCAGGAATCCTCGTCGGCTGAGGGGGTTGTTCACGGCACTCATTCGGTGAGCCTCTCGGAAGTGTCGGACTGACGGTCGAGCCGACACTACCGCGCAGGACCTGCCCGTTGGTGAGGCACGTACCCTCGCGCATACTGTGAATAGCAGCATTACGGGTGAAGGGAGGCCTGATGGGGCGAGTCACCACACGCAGACGAGTTCTCCGTATCACCGCGGATGGGGCATCGCCGCGCCCGGACACTATCGCGGTCGAGGAACCGTTCGAGATGCGGGTCGGTGGACACGCATTGTCGGTGACCATGCGCACCCCTGGTGCGGACATCGACCTCGTGCACGGCTCACTGTTCACCGAAGGGCTCATCCGCAGCCGTGATGATGTCTCGGGTGTCCGCTATTGCAACGGCGTCGATGCGGCGGGTCTCAACACATACAACGTCGTCGACGTCGAACTGGCCGAGGGCATCGCCATCCCGGAGCGGGAACATCGCCGCACCGTCGTCAATTCCGCGTGCGGGGTGTGCGGCAAAACTGCTGCAGAGGACATCGCCCGGCGGTCGCAGTTCTCGCAGCTCTCGGACGAACTGTCGGTCTCCGCAACAGCGATGTCGACCATGCCGCACGCCCTGAGACAAGGACAGCGCGCGTTCGATTCGACCGGCGGATTGCATGCGGCTGCCCTGTTCACCGCGGACGGTGCACTACTCGTTCTGCGCGAGGACGTGGGCAGGCACAACGCGGTCGACAAAGTACTCGGTTGGGCTGTCCGAGAGGACCGCTTGCCCCTCTCGGACACAGTCCTCATCGTCAGCAGCCGGGCTTCGTTCGAACTCGTCCAGAAGGCTGCGATGGCGGGTGTCCCGATCCTCGGCGCGGTGTCCGCCCCGTCGTCACTCGCGGTGGACCTGGCGAACGAAACCGGCATGACCCTCCTCGGATTTCTCCGCGGAGAATCGATGAACGTCTACACTCACCCCGACCGTGTGAAAAGCGGCAACTGACCGTTCACTGCAATCGGCAGATGTAGTCGATTGCGGCCCGGTAGCCGGCGATTCCGAGTCCGGCGATCACTCCAGTGGCAATACCCGAAACATACGAGTGATGCCGAAACTCTTCGCGCGCGTGAATATTGCTGATGTGCACCTCGACGAGCGGAACTTCGAGAGTCACCAGCGCATCGCGCAAGGCAACCGACGTGTGCGTGAACCCTCCCGGATTGATGACGACGCCGGAAGCGGACTGCCTCGCCTCGTGCACCCAATCGATGAGAACACCCTCGTGATTCGACTGACGAGCATCGATCTCGCACCCCGCCTGCCCGGCGGTACTACGACACAACTGCTCGACGTCGTCGAGAGTCGCAGAACCGTACAGGTGGGGTTCACGAAGACCGAGCAAATTCAGATTGGGTCCGTTGAGGACAAAGATCGGTCGTTCAGCCGTCATTACGCGCTACGCGCTCTTCTCGCGACGCTCGCCCCGTTCGGGCTTACGCGGAACAATCGTGGGAAGAACGTTGTCCGTGACCGTCTCCGCACTGACCACAACACGTGCAACATCGTCACGACTGGGGATGTCGTACATCACGGGAAGAAGAACCTCCTCCATGATGGCACGCAATCCACGAGCACCGGTGCCGCGCAGGATCGCCTGATCTGCAATGGCTTCGAGACCGTCTGTGGTGAACTCGAGTTCGACGTTGTCCATGTCGAACAGGCGCGTGTACTGCTTCACGAGAGCGTTCTTGGGTTCGGACAGAATCTGGACGAGCGATTCCTTGTCCAGGTTGGTCACCGACGCGACAATCGGCAGACGCCCGATGAACTCGGGGATCAGACCGAACTTGATCAGGTCCTCGGGCATGACCTCCGCGAAGTGATCCTGCGTATCGATCTCGGCCTTGGAGCGCACCTCGGCACCGAACCCGATACCGCGCTTACCAATGCGGTCCGAAACGATCTTCTCGAGACCGGCGAATGCACCGGCAACGATGAAGAGCACATTCGTGGTGTCGATCTGAATGAACTCCTGATGGGGGTGCTTGCGTCCGCCCTGCGGCGGAACGCTCGCCTGCGTGCCCTCGAGAATCTTCAACAGCGCCTGCTGAACACCTTCACCCGACACGTCCCGGGTGATCGACGGGTTCTCGCTCTTGCGCGCGATCTTGTCGACCTCGTCGATGTAGATGATGCCGGTCTC
>JAAZAD010000492.1 GCA_012514505.1 Rhodococcus sp. (in: high G+C Gram-positive bacteria)
ATCGCCTGCGCCGAATCGACCGTGACGTCGAGACCGTCCGAGATCGCGCCGGAGTAGTTCCACAGCATGCCCTGGAAGTACCAGTCGTCGGATCCGGTGTACGCGCGCATCATCAGCTTGTTGCCACGGTAGTCGCGGCCGGTGATCTGCTTGCCCCAGTCGCGGAACTCGTCCCACGTCTCCGGGGCCCGGTCGGGGAGGCCGGCCTGGGCGAAGATCTCCTTGTTGTAGTAGAACAGCGGGGTCGATCGGCCGAACGGCAACCAGTACGGCTCGTCGCGGACGACTCCTTCGGCGAACAGTCGATCGTGGTAGGTGCCGGCGTTCCACGTGTCGGTGAAGTAGCTGCTGAACGGTTCCAGCTGACCGGCCAGGAAGAACTTGTTCCACGACACGTCGGAGAAGATGGCGACGTCCGGAATCTGCCGGGCCTGCAGGCCCGCGGACAGTTTCTCGGTCAGTCCGTCGTACCCCTGGAACACCTGGGTCTCGACGTAGATGTCGGACTGGGATTCGTTGAAGCGCTGGACGATGTTCGACAGGACCTCACCGTTGGTGCCGGACCAGCCGCTCCAGAAGACCACATTGGTGCGGCCGGCGAACTCGCCGGGAGGCGCGACGTCGGGCTGCCCGAACGAGCCACCCGAGCCGCTGCCCGGTGCGCCGCACGCGGCGAGGATCGGGATCGAGGCGGCAGCACCACCGGCGAGGGTCAGGAATCGGCGGCGGCTCAACGGGGCCGGGGCGCTCCGTCGGGGGAACAGGGACATGGTCTCTCCTCGGGGGATGGAGGTGTGTCGGACTGCGGGGTGGGACGGTGTGGTCAGCGAAGTGAGGTGGCTCCGGCGAGACCGGCGACGATGTAGCGCTGCGCGAGAAGGAACAGCAGCAGCATCGGCAGGATCACCAGCGTGGTTCCCGCCATGATCGGTCCCCACTGGTCGACACCCTCGGTTTCCTTGAGGAACATCAGCCCGATCGGAAGGGTGCGGGCCTGCAGGGTGTTGGTGACCAGCAGCGGCCAGATGAAGTCGTTCCACTCGTCGATCACGGCGATCAACGCGACCGTGACGACGGCAGGCTTGGACATCGGCAGGACGAAATGGGTGAGGCGGCGCAGATGCCCACACCCGTCGAGTTCGGCGGCTTCGAGAACCTCCTGGGGAAGCGACAGGAAATGCTGCCGCAGCAGAAACGTGCCGAATGCACTGGCCAGCCCCGGCAGGAAGATCCCCGCGTAGCTGTTGATGAGGCCCAGATTGCCGACGGTGATGTAGTTGATCAGCAGCGTCACGTGCCCGGGCACCATCAGCGCGCCGAGGACTGCGTAGAACACGAACTTCTTGCCCGGGAAACTCAGATAGGCGAAGGCGTACGCGCTGAACACCGCGAGCAGCACCTTCAGCGTCGAGCCGGCGCCGGTGACGATGAGCGAGTTGAGGAAGAACTGGCCGAAAGGCACGGCCTCCCAAGCGCGGACGACACTGTCGAAGGTGATCGACGAGGGGATCCACTGCAGCGGCCAGCGGTAGATCTCGGATTCGGGTTTGAACGCCGACGAGATCATCCAGTAGAACGGCACGAGGAACACGGCACCGACGGCGACCAGACCGATCGTGGACCAGAGGCCGCGGGTGCGGCGTCGTCCGCGTCCGGGGGTGTTCGGGGGAGTGCGGGTGGTCGTGGTGCTCACCGGTAGTGCACCTTCCTCTCGACGAACCGCATCTGCACGACGGTGACGACCATGAGGAGGACGAACATGATCATGGCTCCGGCTGCGGCTGATCCGGCCTTGAACTGACGGAAACCCTCGTTGTAGATGAACCAGCTCAGGGTGGTCGTCGCACCGCCCGGGCCGCCGCCGGTCATCATCGCGATCAGATCGAACGACTGGAACGCGGCGATCACCTGGGTGACGAGCAGGAACAGTGTTGTGGGGGACAGCAGCGGCAGTGTGACGTGCCGGAACGTCTGCCACCGATTCGCACCGTCGAGCTTGGCCGCTTCCATCACGTCCGACGGAAGCGCCTGCAGCGCAGACAGGTACACGATGGCAACGAACCCGACTCCCTTCCAGATCGCGACGATGACGAGCGCGGGCAGCGCCCACCGGCTCGACGTCGTCCAGTGCGGTGAATCGAGGCCGACGGCGGAGAACAGGACGCGGGACAGGCCGTAGTTGGGGTCGAACAGGAACAGCCAGATCGCTGCGACCGCCGCGCCGGAGAGAATGTGCGGGGAGAACGCCAGCGCGGACACCGCGGCGCTGCCCCGTCGCCCGGTTGCGAACAGCAGGGCCAGTGCGAGGCCGCCGGCCAGGCTCACACCGACCACCGTGACCACCCAGATCAGCGTGATGCGCAGGACCCGCAGGAACGCCGGGTCGGTGAGCAGCTGGACATAGTTGTCGAGGCCGACGAACGTGGGGGACGGTGCGATCATGTCCCACCGGGTCAGGCTCAGGTAGGCGTTGCCGAGGACCGGCCAGTACGCGAAGATCGCGATGAGCGCGAGGTTCGGAATCGTGAACAGCGCGAACAGCAGGTACTCGCGGCGCCGCCGACGTCGCCGCGTCCGGTGCTGCGCCGGAGCGGGCTCCTCGCGCAGTGCCGGTTGCGGCGGTGAGACCTCGGTCGGCCGTGTGGCGATCACGGACATGTCCACCCTCCCTTCGAAATATCAATTGACTGTTATCAACGGTGGGACCGCGGATCATGGTGGCACCGAGTGCACCTTCGGTCAAAGTGGGCTTGCGTACCGGTCGGGTACCTGCGTGACTCGACAGTTTTGTTTGTAAACCGATGTACACCAGTAGATTTGGGTGATAGTGCGTCACCGATCCCGGATCGATGTTGCACGTTGTTGCCCATCTGCCCGGCGAAGTTTCGACGCGTGTTCACGGGCCGTTCATCACAGTCGAAGTGATATAACTGGGACATCAGTGTGAGCACAACGGAAGCGATCCCCACACATGCCCCCACGGATCCTCAGCACCTCCCGGCAGGAACGCCTCGACGCGATCGTCGAGCGGCTCCTGGCCGAGGAACGCGAATCCGCGCAGTCCCTCGCAACACACTTCGAGGTCTCGCTCATGACCGTCCACCGCGACCTCGACGAACTGCAACGCCGCGGCATCGTACGCAAGTTCCGCGGCGGCGTGAGCGTCGCCCGCACCAGCACCTACGAGATCAGCGCCGCACTGCGCCGGCTCGTCGCGGTCCCGCAGAAGAAAGCGATCGCCCGGTACGCGGCAACACTGGTCGCGCCCGGACGCTCGGTGCTGCTCGACGACTCGACGACCGTCGCGACGATGGTCGAGCACATCGTCGACGTCGAAGCCCTGCACGTCGTCACCAACTACCTGCCGGTGCTCGACCGCATCGCCCGGCACGGAGGCGTCACCCTCACCGCGATCGGCGGAACACTCGACGCCGGACACGAGTCGTTCCTCGGCATCGGAGCGACAG
>JAAZAD010000493.1 GCA_012514505.1 Rhodococcus sp. (in: high G+C Gram-positive bacteria)
CTCCGTTCGAGGATTCTGTGGAAGGTTGACTCGAAGGATCACGCGGTGACCGTTTCACGTCCAACAGCGACACGCTGTCGGTTGTGGTGCTGGTCACCGGGTTACACCACTCTATGGGGCACTACTCCCAGTGCTTATCGATCAGCTTCGCTAGCGCCTCTGAGTACGGCGGGATGGAGATGGCCGACCGGACGGCCGGGAACCACACGTTGGATGCACCACGCTGCAGCACACGGGGGGTCTCGGAACAGTCCTGCTTCGCATCGGCACCGAGCCACGGCCGCGCACCACTGCAGGTACCGAACTCGGCGAGTGCCTTAGGCCCGAAGGTTCCGTCCAGATTCTTTGGAGTGACACCGCAGCTGCACTCGAGCACGAGGTCGGCGAGCGAGGACGTGCGTCCGAGCGACACCAGCTTCATCTCGTGCTTCGCGCCGTCGGCCGACACCGTCCCCTTGTGCAGCCACCTGAAGTAAGGGAACTCATCGATGTGCCCCTTCGCGCAGGCAGTGATGAGACGGAACGGCGTCAGCAACGGCTTATCCTTGCATTGAGCACATTTGGCGACGTTCCAGTCCTTCGCCAGGTCGTACAGCGAACCGATACGGCGGCACTTCGGATTCGGGCAAACCTGTGTCAGAGGAAATCGGATAACCGGCACATCGCGCGAAGTACCAGCTGGCGGAGTCTTCAACTCGGCGACTCGGAGTGACCGGGCAAGTCGCGGCTCACTCACAGGCCGTGCGCGACTTTCCTCCCACTCATCCAATCCTACGATCATGAAGCTTGTCGTCTCCGACGGAAACAGCCCGCCGATACCGTACGTACTGAGAAGTTGACCCCTACGGGCCTTCGCTCCGGTCGTCATTACTTCCTCTTCATCGGAATCTGGTATAGGCCGCTCTCCGCGTCGACCTCACGCATGCTGCGCATCGTCGGCCACGGGGCCTCCTCCTGGGAATACTCGATGTGGTCGTTCGTCAACGCGTCGGAGGGGTCTACGAGCAGTGCAGCGTCGAGGTTGCGCACGTTCTGATACCGCATGTTCGGCTTGGCCTCACCCGCGTCAGCCCACACGGTGAGGAGCTCGTCGACCTGGCGCACCGTGTCCGCACGTTCACGTTCGCTTTCCGCGTCGCCCGGATTCGCCGGGTCTTCGAGGACCACTGCCGCCCGCTTCGCTATCAGGTCGGCGATTTTGCGCAGGTCGTCCCAGTGGTCCTCGGCAAGGTACGCGGCCGTATCCGGAGCGAGTCCCGGGACGAGCAGTCGCGCCAGCGACACCAGCACACCGTGCAAGCCTCGGTCGCGCGCGCGGGCCGCGAACGGCGTGGCACTGGTCGCTTCGACCGCTCGATACAGAGCCTGGTGGTACGGGACGAAGCTCTCGTAGTGTGAGCGATCTCGGGAACGCGCCGCGTTGAAGATCGTCACCACCAGTCCCGGGAACTTACGCCCGACACGGCTGGTCGCCTGGATGTACTCGGAGCTGGACTGGGGCTGCCCCATCACCGTCATCAACCCGAGGCGGTTGATGTCGACACCGACCGAGATCATGTTGGTTGCCAACACGACATCGTCCGGATCACCGTCAGCAAGCGTCGCCTCGATCTGCTTGAGACGCAACGGAATCTCTGAGGAGGCGACACGGCTAGTCAACTCGTTCGCCGGCTTCAGTTCCCGCCCCTCGGTCTCTTTTCTGTTCGCCACCACCCGCAGTCGCTCACGGACGTCACCCTCCACCTGGAGATTCGCGCTGCCGAGAACGCGGAGGCTGTTGAAGTACCCGAGCAACGTCCAGTACGGATCCCGCGTCGCATCGTCGCCGTCAATATCCTTGGCGGCCTGCAGTAGCGCCGAGTACACCCGCACCATCAACGTCGCGTGGCTGGACCCCGGCGACATCACGCCCACGTACTGGCGAGTGCCGTGCGTCTCCCGCGGAGCGGGCTCAGCGAAGAACGACTCGTCCGGGTTGATGCCCGGCGGCGGGAACTGTGCTGCCCGACGCGCGAAAACGGATCGAATCTGCTTCTCCGCCCGCCGAATCGTCGCCGTCGATGCGATGACCTTCGGCCGGCCTCGATCGTCCGACTCCACCAGAGGATCCACCGAGCAGGCCGCATCGACCGCAGTCTCGTACAGGCCGACCATCGAGCCCAGAGGACCGGAAATGAGATGCAACTCGTCCTGAATGATCAGGTTCGGCGGGTAGCCGACACCATCTCGGGCGAAGAGCTTGCCGACGTCTTCCTTCCATGCCATGGCAGCGAATTTGTCGACAGTGCCGAGTACCAGCTCGGGACGCTCCCGATAGATGTCCTCGTCGACGACGTGCACCGGGAGCCCGCTTGCGAAGTCGCAGCCGGCGGTTCCACAGGCGATCTGAAGGTGCCGTTCCGGTGACTTCACAATCGCATAGTTGTTGTGGTCCATCAGCGTTCCGCACCAGGGACACTGCGTCAGCTGCACAGGGTTCTTCTCCTCCAGCTCACGCCCCGACGCGAGGTCGCTCAGCGACTTGCGAGCCTCGGTCAGTGTGTTGGGCGTACCGCCGCCACCCACCCACAGTCCGATCGAGAACGACAGATCACCGATATCGCGGTTGGCCTTGCGCACCGTCTCGAGCGAACACATCAGCATCGTGGCCCGCTCGAACTGCTGAATGGTGAGCAGCCGCAGCGTATAGCGCATGATGACGGCCACTCCCCGCGCCTCGGGGTCGCCCAGCCTGCGGTGCAGGATGGAGAACGCGACGAGGCCCAGGTACGCCTCCGTCTTGCCGCCGCCGGTGGGGAACCACAGCAGGTCCGCGATCTCCCGGTCCGGGTGATGCCTGTCGGCGAGCCCGGGAAGGTTGAGGAGGATGTACGCGAGCTGGAACGGGTACCAACTGTCCTCGGCGCCGTCACCGACCGTCCCCTTCGCTCCCCCGCGAACCCAGTCCTGTCGTGCACGCTGCAGCTGCATTGCGTGGTTCGACAGTCGGAATGCTCGCATGCTCACCGGGTCGTTCCGGAGCAGGTCGATACCGGCCTCGATACGGTCGGCAGCGGTACCCGCAGCCTTGACGTGGCGGCGTGCGACACCGAGCAACTGCGCAGGGACATCAGCCTCACCTGACGACAGGTCTCCGTCCAGAGCCTTGATCCACTCGCGGTACCGGCTTGCCAATGCACGCAGACTGGCGATGACCTCGTCGTCGGACCCGCTCGCCAGGAACGACATCCGGAGATTCACTGACTCGCCGAGAAGACCCGGTCGTGCACGCGACACCTCGTAGGTGGGCAGGAACGTCGTCGCGACACGGTTCACTGCCTCGCTTGAGGCTGCGCTGTCCCACTTCACTGCGCAGCCGTGCCCGATCGCGA
>JAAZAD010000494.1 GCA_012514505.1 Rhodococcus sp. (in: high G+C Gram-positive bacteria)
CCCTCGTGTCACGGTGCGTGACGCAGTGTTGACCGGGCTCTACGCATCCACCTCACTGCCGCCGCGAGCCACCCCGTCGGACGAGGAGAAGCGCAAGGCCGGCGAGTTGATCGGCATGCTCGGGCTCGGTGCGATCACCGACAGTCCGTGGTCGGTGCTCTCGCAAGGAGAACGAGGCCGCGCACTGATTGCGCGCGGCCTCGTCACCGACCCGGATCTGCTACTGCTCGACGAGCCGACCACCGGACTCGACCTCGCAGCCCGCGAGGTCCTCCTGGGTGTCCTCGCCGAGCTACGTCAACTCCGCCCCGAACTGGCTTCCGTGCTGGTCACCCACCACCTCGAAGAACTGCCCGCCTCGACGACACACGCTCTCGTCCTCTCCGGTGGCACGGTGGTCGCTCGGGGTGAGGTCGACGAGGCGTTGACCTCCGAAACGATTTCCGAGGCCTTCCGGCATCCGATCGCCGTCGAGCGCCGCGCCGGGCGGTGGTCGGCCACCGGAGCGGTGCAGGCCTACAGCTGACGCGTACCGCTGAACTCGACGACCGTCGACCCCCAGCCCAGCGCCCCGAATCGGGGGGTTCCGCATCCCGACTCCGCTACCAGCGCAGACAGTTCCGCCTCGGTGCGCTGGCCTGAGCCGTGCAGGCACAGTTTCAGAAGATCCGCTTCTGTCTCGTGGTCGTCGGTGGTCTGCGGATCGAGTACGTCGGTGACCAGCACGACCCGTCGCGCAGACGCACCGAGTGCACCGAGCAGCAGGCGCGCGTCGGCGTCGGGGTGACTGTCGACCATCTCCACTGCGACGGCGAGGTCGACGGGCGTCGCGAGCGCGGTGAACTCGCTGCCGTCGATGCGCTGGATCTTCTCGCGGCGCGACTCGGCCACGTCGCGCAGGTTCCGGGTGTTCTGGGCGGGCAGTCCCACGAGCGAAATCTCGAGGCCGGGATGCAGGCGGGCGAGGGTGTCGGCGTAGACGCCTGCACCTTCCCCGTAGATCGCGACCGTGTGCACGCCGTCGAGATCGACCGCGTCGGGTAGTGCCGGCGCGCGGTACACGGACCCGAACGCGACCTCCTCGTGGAAGTCATCCACGAATCCGGGCTCCCGAAGCTTGTCGGCGAAGCCGTGTCCGGCTGCGGGTGCCCCGGTCCGGACAGCGTCGAGCAGTCCCAGAAAGGCCATGTCGAGCCGGGTGTGGATCTTGTCGAAGTGCAGCGCCTGGCTGGCGAACGTGTCCTGGTCGGCCAGGATCGATCCCATCTCGGTGAGTGTGAACCGGCCGTCGTCGACGGACAGCAGATCCATCAGTGCCAGATGGCGCAGCAGTTTCGCCGTCGCCGTGGGGTGCGTACCGCACTCTGCGGCGATCGTGGCCGCGGTGTCCGCACCGCCGTCGATCGCGGGAAAGAGCCCGACGGTCACTGCTGTCCGGATGGCGAGCGCCGGCAGCAACTCGGACATCTCGTGCAACTGCGCGTCCGGGTCGGCCTCGGCAACCGCCGTGACTGCCTGCGAATCCGCCGCAGCATGCGCAACCTCCCGGTGACGCCAGTACCCGGTGATCTCGACGAACTCCTTCGCGATCTCCTTGTCCCGCTTCGCCCATCGTCGCAGCGGCTTGATCGTCAGTGTCTCGCCTGCAACCCACAGATACGGTTGACCGGGACGCCACTGTGCCGCCTGCACCGTCTCGACCAGCCTCGACTCACCCCCGTTGTCGGAACGGAACAGCCAGGTGACGTCGAGGGGTGCCTCGCATTTCAGCTCTTGTCGATGCGACGGTTCGGCGACCTCGATCACCACCGTCGCGGGCAGATCCGGTGGGAGTTGCTCGAGGCAGTGCGCGATCGCGGGCAGTGCGGTCTCGTCGCCCGCGATGAGCATCCAGTCGGCGGCAGTGGGTAGGCCGGCAGAATGCTTCGGCCCCGCCATGAGGACTTTCTCCCCTGGCTGCACACGATTCGCCCAGTCCGACGCCAGCCCGCCCTCGTGCATCGCGAAGTCGATGGCCATCTCACGGCTGTCCGCGTCGAAGGAGCGCACCGTGTAGGTCCGGGCGTATTGGAACGATCCCGACGGCCACTCGACAGCACCGCTGTCGGAGTTCCGAGGCACCTCGAACGGCAGTTTCCCGGTCTTCGGGTCGACCGGCAACAGCTTGACGTCGTCGTCGAAACCACTGGTCCGTACCGGCGGCAACTCGACACCGTCACGAACGTGGGAGTCCATCGACGGTCCTCCGACCGTCACCCGGCGCATACCCGGTGTGACATCTTCGACTCGAAGCACGTCCATCTCTCGGATACAGATGGGAAATACCTCGAGCTCGCGGACGGTCCCAGCCATCGATAGCCCTTTCGTTCGAAGAAGATCAGTACTCGCCGAGCACAACAGCAACCCAGTGTGCCACGGTCGGATCGGCAGCAAGCGTCGGGAAATCGAGGTCCTCCACCCCCGCGGAGCGCCAGCGTTCCACAAGTCCCATGATCCGGATCGAATCCAACCCTTCGTCGAGGAGATTCACCTCGTCGCTGATCGATTCGAGCGGCTGATCCAGAGCACTGGCGATGTCTCCGATGACGATCTCGCGCGTGAGCACTGTGTTGTCCTTCCCTGATTCGTCTTGCGTGTTTCTTCGTACCGTCCGAGACCCTGTCGCGAACCGGATCATTCCTCGAGCGCGGGCAGGATCTGCCGCCAACCTGCAGCCGTCGCGATACCGTCGTGATCTGCGTCCACGGAGTGGACCACGAGTGTCCCGTCGTGGATTCGCTC
>JAAZAD010000495.1 GCA_012514505.1 Rhodococcus sp. (in: high G+C Gram-positive bacteria)
CAAGATGGCGCTGGCCGCGCTCGAGGCGGGCGTCCACGGTCTCCGGCTCAACCCGGGCAACATCCGCCGCCCTGAGCACATCAAGGCCGTCGCCACCGAGGCCCGTGACCGCAACGTGCCGATCCGCATCGGCGTGAACGCAGGCTCCCTCGATCCCCGATTGATGAAGAAGTACGGCAAGGCAACTCCCGAAGCACTCGTCGAGTCGGCGCTGTGGGAGGCGGGCCTGTTCGAGGAACACGGCTTCGGTGACATCAAGATCTCCGTGAAGCACAACGACCCGGTGATCATGGTGGAGGCATACAAGCAGCTCGCTGCCCAGTGCGACTACCCGCTCCACCTCGGTGTGACCGAGGCCGGTCCCGCATTCCAGGGGACCATCAAGTCCTCCGTTGCGTTCGGTGCACTGCTGTCGGAGGGCATCGGCGACACCATTCGCGTGTCGCTGTCGGCGCCACCGGCGGAGGAGATCAAGGTCGGGACGCAGATCCTGCAGTCATTGAACCTGCGTCCCCGCAAACTCGAGATCGTGTCCTGTCCTTCGTGCGGACGCGCCCAGGTGGACGTGTACACGCTTGCGGACGAAGTCACCGCCGGTCTTGAAGGTATGGAGATTCCGCTGCGCGTCGCCGTCATGGGTTGCGTCGTCAACGGGCCGGGCGAGGCGCGTGACGCCGATCTCGGTGTGGCCTCCGGTAACGGCAAGGGGCAGATTTTCGTGAAGGGGAAGGTCATCAAGACCGTGCCGGAAGCGCAGATCGTCGAGACACTGATCGAGGAAGCGATGCGAATCGCGGAGGAAATGGAAGAGGGCGACGCGGCCGGGTCTCCGGTGGTCACCGTTAGTTGATCGTTGCCCACGAACTTGCCCCACTCGGGGCATGTTCGTGGCAATCTGGTGGCATTACCACTAGCCGACATGGCGTCACCACTAGCCAACAAGGTGGGCAGATGCTCAAACTCCTGGGTGCCAGAGCGCTGAGCAGCAGGGATGTTGCGCAAGTTCTGCGTGTCCTCGACGCCGATCCGGTCGCTGCCTGCATGGTGGCTGCGCGGGTGGAGAGATCCGGCGTCGACCCCCGGACGATCCACGGCGAGATGTGGAGTCGGGGCGGCCCCCTCGAATCATTGTGTTACGCGGGTGCCAATTTTGTTCCGCTGCGTGGAGAACCCGACGACCTGCGTGCGTTCGCGGATCGCGCATGTCGGGGTCCTCGGATGTGTTCTTCGCTGGTGGGTCGGGCGGAGCTCACGTTGCCGTTGTGGGAGATGTTGGAACTGGACTGGGGCCCGGCACGAGAGGTGCGCGCGGATCAGCCGTTGCTGGCGCTCGGTACCGAGCCGCTGTGCCGTCCGGACCCGTTGGTGCGGCGTGTGCGGATGCGTGACCTCGAACAGTATCTGCCGGCGGCGGTTGCCATGTTCATCGAGGAAGTGGGCGTAGATCCGCGTGTGAACGACGGTGGTCGCGCATATCAGCGACGCGTCGCCAACCTCATTTCGTCCGGCCGGGCTTGGGCTCGGTTCGAAGACGGCGAGGTCGTGTTCAAAGCGGAAGTCGGGTCCGTGTCGTCCCGTGTCGGGCAGATTCAGGGAGTGTGGGTGAACCCGGCCAATCGCGGCCATGGAATCGGAGCCCACGGCACGGCAACGGTGGCGGAATCGATCCTCTCGGGCGGACGTACGGCAAGCTTGTACGTCAACAGCTTCAACGGTGCAGCACGAAGAACCTACGCGCGCATCGGATTCGAGCAGGTCGCGACATTCGCGACAATTCTCCTCGATTGACGGGCCGCGCCTGACCGGTCGCTGCGCCCGTGCGACCTAGTATGGGCCTCGATGAAGCCTCCAACTGCTCTCCGATCGCGTGTGACCAGGGCTGTTGCCCTGTGCGGTGCGGTGGTGCTCGCGGCCGGAGTGGTTGCCTGTACCCCTCGTCCGGATGGCCCGGCACCTGCGGCTCAGGACTTTCTGTCGGCGTTCGCGGACCACGACACCGAACGGGCCGCCGCGTTGTCGGATCGCCCCGAGGTCGCGGCGCTCGCCATGGACGACACCTGGAAGTCGTTGCAGGCGATCTCGTTGACAGCAGAGACGACGGACGTGGACGTGCAGGGCGACACCGCCACCGTCGGCTACAGCTACGAGTGGCACCTGCCGAAGGAGCGGGTGTGGTCGTACACCGGGGAGCTTCAGATGGGCAGGCGCGGCGGTGATTGGGCCGTGCGCTGGAACTCGGCGAATCTGCACCCGCGATTGGGCGATCGGCAGTCGATGGTCCTGCGATCGCAGCCGGCCGGGTGGGCTCACGTCAACGAGAGTGCGGGCTCGGACGTCCTTGTGCCGGGCGTCATCTACCGCATCACCCTGGATGCCTCGGAGTCCGACAACCTGGTGGGCACGGCGCAGGCATTGGCGTCGGCGCTGAAGGCATTCGACGACACGGTGACACCTCAGTCGATCGTGGAGTCGGCCACGGGGGTGAAGGGTGATTACCTGGTGACGCGGTTGCGTAAGGAGGACTACGACCAGATCTCCTACGCCGTCGAGGATCTGTCCGGGGTCACTGTGACCGAGGAGGCCGCCCTCGTTTCCACCGATCCCAATTTCGCGCCCGACCTGGTGTGTCAGGTGAGGAAAACGATCATCGACGAGGTGGCAGGCAAGGACGGCTGGAGTGTGGTGGTCGTCAACCGCAACGGCGCGGAAATCGGTGTGTTGACCGAGACGGCGCCGGAGCCGGTTCCGTCCGTGTCGATCAGCTTGGATCGGCCGATTCAGGAAGCGGCTCAACAGGCCGTGGACGCTCGTACCGATCAGGCGATGATGGTGGTGATCGAGCCGTCGACGGGGAAGATGTTGGCCGTTGCCCAGAACGAGGCGGCCGACCGCGACGGGCCGGTCGCTCTCACCGGTCTCTACCCGCCGGGCTCGACGTTCAAGATCATCACGGCGGGGGCCGCGATCTCGTCCGGACTCGCAACACCCGATACGCCCGTGCCGTGTCCGGGACGAATCACGATCGGGGAGCGGAGCATTCCCAACTACAACGAATTCTCGCTGGGGACCGTGTCCATGGCGAAAGCATTCGCGAGGTCGTGCAACACGTCGTTTGCGAAGCTCGCCAGCGAGATGGAGCCCGACGCGCTCAATGTTGCGGCTTCGCAGTTCGGAATCGGCCCCGAATACAAGGTGGTCGGACTACCCACCGAGAGTGGTTCGGTGCCGCCGGCAGACGAGTTGGTCCAACGCGCGGCGGATGGTTTCGGGCAGGGCAGGGTTCTCGTCAGCCCCTTCGGGATGGCATTGGCGGCGGCCACCGTCGCCAACGGGTCGACGCCCGTCCCTCATCTGATTCTGGGACGCGAAACGACGATCGAAGGTGAGCATCCGAAGGTCGGCCAGGAGATGGTGGACGGGCTGCGCACGATGATGCGTCTCGTGATCACGAGTGGAACCGCCCTCCGCATCGAAGACCAGGGCGAGGTGTACGGAAAGACCGGTGAGGCAGAGGTCGAGGGTGGATCGCACGCGTGGTTCGTCGGCTATCGCGGTGATCTGGCTTTCGCGACACTGGTGGTCCGAGGGGGTAGCTCGGACAACGCCGTCGCCGTCACTCGTGACATGTTCACCGCGTTACCCGACGACTACCGCCTTGATTAAGCCTAGGCTATGCTAATTTCCATGGTCGAGTTCACCTCATCAGCCCCGCGACTCGGCGAGGGGCTGCCTCTGGACAAAATGCCCGCTCATTGGATGCTCGGTCGGCTCGGTAAACGGGTGATGCGCCCCGGTGGGCTGGGACCGTCGAAACGAATGATCGACAAACTCGAGATCGATTCGTCCGACGATGTGGTGGAGATGTGGCCAGGGCTGGGGCAATCCACCGCGTTGGCACTTGCCGGGAATCCGCGCTCGTACCTTGGCGTCGAACGCGGTGAGGCCGAGGCCGCTCGCGCCCGGACCGCAATGACGCGCCCCGATCAACGATGCATCGTCGCGCCTGTTCATCAGACCGGCCTGCCCGACGCGAGTGCGTCGGTCCTGTTCGGTGAAGCCCTTTTGACGTTGGAGCCGGCAACACGCAAGACGCAGATCGTCGCCGAGGCTGCGCGACTGCTGCGTCCGGGTGGGCGGTACGGCATTCACGAACTCCTGCTGACACCGGAGGGGCTGAGTGAGAAGGCCAAGTCCGAGATCGAGGCGACGCTGTCGAAGGTGCTTCATGTGGGTGCGCGTCCGCTGACTCACGGAGAATGGAACCGCCTGCTCTCCGACGGCGGATTCTCCGTCACAGCAGTGGAGACGTGTCCGTTGCTGCTGCTCGATCCGCGGACGGTTGTGTCCGACGAGGGCGTCGCCGGCACCGCGGCAATTCTGGGTCGCGCGATTGCTCATCCGGAGGTCCTGCCGCGCCTGGCGAGCATCTGGCGCACTTTTCACCGGTACCGCGACAACCTCGGTGCCATCACCCTCGTCGGTAAGTGCTGACCCCCTGTGCGCGGCCCGCGAGTCCAGACACTCGTCAACCACTCACAGGGGTGGGGTGGTTGACGAGTAATCTGGCGGGCATGTCTGCTCGCACCGCACTCCGTCCTGGAACCGTTTCGCCTGTCCTCACCGTGCCGGCGAGTATCGAGCGGCCCGAATACGCGTGGAAGCCCACCGCGAACGAAGGCAACGAGCCCTGGGTGCAGACGCCGGAGACCATCGAGGCGATGCGGGTCGCGAGCAAGATCGCCGCGCAGGCGTTGCAGGAAGCGGGCAAGGCCGTCGCTCCCGGTGTCACCACCGACGAGCTGGACCGGATCGCGCACGAGTACATGTGCGACCACGGCGCGTACCCCTCGACTCTCGGATACCGGGGTTTCGAGAAGTCGTGCTGCACCTCGCTCAACGAGGTGATCTGTCACGGCATTCCGGACTCGACCGTGATTCAGGACGGCGACATCGTCAACATCGACGTCACCGCATTCATCGGCGGGGTGCACGGTGACACCAACGCAACTTTCCTCGCCGGGAACGTGTCGGAGGAGCACCGACTTCTCGTGGAGCGGACGCACGAGGCGACGATGCGGGCGATCAAGGCCGTCAAGCCGGGGCGTGCGCTCAACGTGATCGGCCGCGTCATCGAGTCCTACGCACACCGGTTCGGGTACGGGGTCGTCGAGGACTTCACCGGCCACGGTATCGGTGAGACCTTCCACAACGGTCTCGTGATCCTGCACTACGACCAGCCGAACGTGGACACGATCATCGAGCCGGGCATGGTGTTCACCATCGAGCCGATGATCAACCTCGGTGGCATCGAGTACGAGATCTGGGAGGACGGCTGGACCGTGGTCACCAAGGACCGCAAGTGGACCGCCCAGTTCGAGCACACCTTGGTGGTCACAGATTCGGGCGCCGAGATCTTGACCCTGCCGTGACGGACAGTCCGCGCGGGGGTGCCTTTCTCGTTGCGGGCACGACATCCGACGCCGGCAAGAGCGTGCTGGTCGCGGGTCTCTGTCGGCTTCTCACGCGCCGCGGCTTCTCGGTCGCGCCGTTCAAGGCGCAGAACATGTCCAACAACTCGGTCGTCACGTTGGACGGCGGCGAGATCGGACGTGCACAGGCATTGCAGGCGCACGCGTGTGGGCTCGAGCCGAGTGTTCGTTTCAATCCGATTCTCCTGAAACCGGGAAGCGATCGAACGTCGCAACTCGTGGTCCGGGGCCGTGCCGAAACGTCGGTCGGTGCCCGCGATTACATCGAGCATCGTGAGCGCCTCCGCACCATCGTGGCGGACGATCTGGAGTCGCTCCGCGCAGAGTTCGACTACGTGATCTGCGAGGGTGCCGGGTCGCCTGCCGAGATCAATCTCCGGGCAACCGACTTGGCGAACATGGGACTGGCGCAGACGGCGCAACTGCCTGTGATCGTGGTGGGCGATATCGACCGCGGGGGAGTTCTCGCGCATTTGTTCGGGACGTTGGCGGTGCTGTCGCCGGAGGACCAAGCGCTGATATCGGGGTTCGTGGTCAACAAGTTTCGGGGTGACCCGTCGCTCTTGGAGCCCGGGCTGGAACAACTACGGGCTCTGACCGGCCGACCCACGCTGGGGGTGATCCCTTTCGCGAGCGACCTCTGGATCGACGCGGAGGATTCGCTCGGGCTGATTCCTGACACCCCGGTGGGGAGGCCGGAACCCCCGGTCGGTGACGAATGGCTGCGCGTGGCCGCGGTGCGACTGCCTCGAATCTCGAATTCCACCGATGTCGAGGCGCTGGCCTGCGAACCGGGAGTGTCGGTGACCTGGGTGACGGAACCGTCCCGTCTCGCGGACGTGGACCTGGTGATTCTGCCGGGAAGCAAATCCACTGTGAGCGACCTCGATTGGCTGCGCCGCACCGGTTTGGCGGACGCGATCGCAACACGTGCGCGGGGAGGTGGACCGACCTTCGGGATCTGCGGTGGATATCAGATGCTGGGCTCCGTGATCGTGGACGACGTCGAGTCCAGTGCCGGAGAGGTGTCGGGACTGGGATTGCTGGACCTCGAAGTCGAGTTCGAGACGGACAAGGTGCTGGCCCAGGTTGTCGGGAATGCCCACGGTGTTCCGGTGTCCGGCTACGAAATTCATCACGGCCGGGTGCGCCGCAACGGTGACCCGCCTCTGCTGCACACGCGAGAGGGTGCCGCCGAGGGAAGTATTCGCGGTGCTGTCTACGGAACGCACTGGCACGGGTTGCTCGAGTCCGACAGGTTCAGACGAATCTTGTTGGCCGACATCGCCGACCATGCTGGACGTACCGGGTTCGAATCAGCACCGGACACCGACGTCTCCCGAATCCGGGCGACCCAGATAGATCTGCTGGCGGATCTGGTCGAGAAGTACCTGGACGTCGACGCGGTGCTGGAACTGCTCGACGGCGGGGCACCATCGGGGCTGCCCGCCGTCGGAACCGTTTTCTCGCATGAACGTTAGGCCGGAGCCCGGCGGATCAAGCGCCACGCACCGAAGGTGAATGCCGCAGCCAGAACCGCGGGCAGTGCGACCATCGTGACGACTCGTGGTTCGTCCGCGAACCAGCTGCCGAAGGCGGGCCACCCACCCTGCCAGGTGATGACGATGGCGGCGAGTCCGGCGAGCACGAGTAGTCCGGCGCCGACCGAGTACAGGCCGGTGACTCGCCATCTCCGGTACAGCGCTCCGACGAACAGCCCGATGCCGGCGATCAGCGCGAGGACGGCGAACCATGCTCCGAGTTGGACCAGGGGATTCGAGGTGAAGATGTTGGGAATTCCGAACATCACCATGTTCACACCCCAACCGTGCGTGGCAGTTTCGATACCGGCCAGGGCCCACAGCATCACACCGAAGCCGACGACCTGAGCGAGACCGACGACGAGGGTGGACGCGAAGTAGTCCCGCCTGGTGACGCTCATGCCGAGCGCGAAGGGGAAAGTCTGGGTCATCGCGCCGATGTAGAACGTCAGAGCGACACCGAGTAGCGCCGTAACGCTTCCCGTGTAGTTGGTCTCGTCGGGTTGCACGATGGCGAAGATCGCCCATGGGATGGCGAAAGCCACGGCCAGAATTCCGACCGGCCACGCCACCAGAAGTGGCCAGGCGACGGTGTGGACGCGTGATACGGACAGTGCGCGGCTGATCATCGTGGGTCCTTTCCCTGCTGGGTCGTGGTGTCGACGATGAGTTGTTGGAGGGATACGGGTTCGACCGACAGCCCGAGTGCTTTTGCGTGGGCGACGTCCTCGGAACGCGAGTCGGATCGCAGTGTCACTCGTGTGTGGTTTCCCATCGACTCGCGACGAAGTTCGCTGCGAGATCCGACGAACGGGTCCACATCCACCGACGGGCCGGCCACCACGATCGCCGATTCTCTGAGCTCGTCCGCGTCTGCGTCGGCGATGATGCGGCCGTGATCGATGAGGATGACGTGTTCGAGCAGATCGGCCACCTCGTCGATGAGGTGCGTCGACAGCACGATGGTGCGTGGGTTCTCGGCGTAGTCGGCCAGCAGGCGGTCGTAGAAGAGATGCCGCGCAACGGCATCGAGTCCGAGGTACGGCTCGTCGAAGAACGTCAGGGGAGCGCGCGACGCCAGGCCGATCACCACTCCGAGGGCCGACGTCATGCCGCGCGAGAGCTTCTTCACCTTGCGATCGGTCGGCAGGTCGAAGTCGCGCAGAAGTTCCTGTGCGAAGTCCTCGTCCCAGTCACGCAGAAGGTGGCGCGCGGCGGAGAGAACGTGCTTGATCTTGAAGTCGGTCGGGTAGCACTGCCCTTCCCGGATGTAGGACACCTCGCGCAGCACGCGGGCGTTCTCGTGGGGTGTCGCGCCGAACAGGGCGACCTCTCCGGACGATTGAAAGGCCTGGCCGGTCATGACCTGCATCAGCGTCGTCTTGCCGGCGCCGTTGCTTCCGAGCAGGCCGTAGATTCGGTTGCGACTCAGGTCGATGGTGACGTCCTCGAGTGCGGTGAACGACCCGAAACGCTTGGTCAGCCCTCGGGTCGACACGATGACATCGGTATCCGGGTGAATGCCGATCCGGTCGATCGTTGCGGCGCTCATCACGCCTCCTCTCGTTGTTCGAGCATGGTCTCGACCTCGCCTCGCAGTTCGAGCATGGTCTTGATCTCGCCGATATCGAGCCCGAGTTTGTCCGCCTCCGCGACCAATGGGTCGATGTACTGGCGTGCGAATCGCTCCCGGCGGCGAAAGCGGAGCGCGTCCCGTGCGCCAGTTGTCACGAACAACCCGATCCCGCGCTTCTTGTAGAGGATGCCGTCGGATACGAGCTGGTTCAGCCCCTTTGCCGCGGTCGCAGGGTTGATTCGGTGGAACGCCGAAAGCTCGTTCGACGACGGCGCCTGCCCCTCCTCGGGGAGGGAGCCGTCGATGATCGAGTTCTCGACCATCTCCGCAATCTGCAGGAATAGCGGCTTGCCGTCTTCGAGCACGACATCACCTACCCTGGTTGCGTGGTTCATTAGTCATGTAATGAACCATAGGGGTGATCCGTCGGCGGCGCAAGAGGGAATCGGATCGCGTACCGTTTCGATTCATGGAGTTGATTCACGTGGCGGTGGGTGGCGACGACAGAACTGTTCGAGTGGACGGACCTGCGAGCAAGCACGTGGTGCTCCTGCTGGCGGGTGAGGGTGATTCGCCCGACGTCTACGACGCCGTGTGCGAGCGGCTGCACAGCTCGGATCTGCGGACCGTGGTCCCGGAGGGTGGGGGGTGGACCCAGGAAGCCGTCGTGAGCGCGGTGGACCAGCTGTGTGTGGGGTGGGTGAACCTCGTCGGTAGCGGCGCGGGCGCCGATCTGGCATGGGAGTTGGCAGCTCGGCATTTCGGGAAGTTCGCCAGCCTGGTCGTGTGTGATCGGCCACATCCCGCTGTGGGTGGTGCGCAATGCCCACCGGTCGAGCTACCGACCACCGTGATGGTCTCGAGTCCCGAACGTCGCGGGGATATCGATGCGAGCGGTCGCTACGTATACGGCGACCTTCGCGTCGTCGAGACCCCGGCGACGGACAATGTGCCGAAGGACTGTGGGGCGGAACTCGCCAGTGAGATCGTGCTACGCACCAGTCCCTGGTGAACGGCTGCAGATCAACTGGTTCAGATCTCCAGGCCGAGTAGGGCGTTCTCGACAACCTCCGGTAGACCCGGATGAATCCAGTACTGGCCGGTCGCCATCGTGGTGGCGTCGAGTCCGAAGCTCATCGCCTGCACGAGCGGTTGAATCACGGTGGATGCCTGTGCGCCCATCACGTGTGCACCCAGTAACCGTCCGGTGCCCCGCTCGGCAATGACCTTGCAGAACCCCTCGTCGTCTTCCATCGCCCACCCGTACGCGACGTCCCCGTATGCCTGCACTTTCACGGTGATATCGAAACCCTGTGCGCGTGCTTCGTTCTCGGTGAGGCCGACATCGGCGATCTGTGGATTGGTGAACACCGCGGCGGGCACGAAGCGGTGGTCCGTGGCGCGCAGGTCCGACGTGTCGTTCCAGGCATCGCCGAGGAGATTGTGCTGCACCACCCTCGCCTCGTGGTTCGCGACGTGCTTGAGCTGATATGGGGAGGACACGTCGCCCAATGCGAAAACGCCTTCGGCGGTGGTGCGCTGGTACTCGTCGACGACGATGGAACCATTCTCGTCCAGCTCGACTCCGGCCTCACCGACATCGAGTAGATCTCCGTTGGGGCGGCGTCCCGTGGCCACGAGCAGAGCCTCGGCGTCGATGCTGGTGCCGTCGGACAGATCGACACGAACCCCGTCGCCGGAGCTGTGCGCAGCGGTGAGAGTGGTGTTCGTGTGCACCTCCCACTTGTCCTTCGCCAGATCTGTGAATCGCCGGGAAACCTCGTCGTCGAGGTGGCGTAGCAACTGTGGGCTGCGGGCGATGATCGAGACGCGACTGCCCAGTGCGCCGAAGATGTGGGCGAACTCGGCGGCGACGAAGCCGGAACCGAGGATCACCAAGTGTTTCGGAAGCTCCGGCAGCCGCATGATGTCTTCGTTGGTGTAATAGCGGCCGCCACCCTCGAGCACCTCGTCCGGAATGATCGGACGGGAACCCGCTGCGATCACTACTTGATCCGCGGTGATGACGTCGCCGGTCCCGGTGTCGATGGTGCGTGGTCCCACGAACCGGGCATGCCCCCGATATACAGTGACGTTCGGATTGTCCTCGGTGCGGTACTTCTCGCCGCCGGCGGAAATCGGGTCGATCCGACCGAACACCCGTTTCACCACATCGGACCAACGGACCCCGTCGAGAGTCGCATCCAGCCCGTACTTCTCCGAATGCGTGACGGCATTCGCCACGTCGGCGGCGTACACGAACATCTTCGTGGGAATACACCCCACATTCAGGCACGTGCCACCGAAGGTGCCTTCCTCGAGGATGGCGATCTTCCGGTCCGCGAATCGCTCGTCCGGTAGTGAGTTCCCGGACCCCGTGCCGATGATCGCGAGATCGTAGTGAGTCATGTGTTCGCCTCCTGATGTCCGTGCAACCAGTCCAGCCACAGGTCTACCTCGTGGAACGCTACCGCCAATGGCTTGTCCGACGAGAGGAAGACGTCGTGGCGTGCGCCGTCGATGGGGACGATGGTGGTGCGATCGCCGAGACATCCTGCCCAGCGGGCGATCTGGCGGACGTCCAGCACGGCGTCGGCGGTATCGACCCGTGGGTCGTACCGGGGTGCGAAGTAGGTCTTCTTCGAACGCAGGATCAGGGCGGGCACACCGATGTCGAGTCCGCGGTGCAGGCGGGCATGGCCACGGCGTATGGCCCGCAACCATCCGAACCTCACGGGGAATCCGTCGAGCGGCTTCCAGTCGAGATTGTAGTTCCAGATGCCGTTCCCGCCGACGTGCAGACTGACGCCGTATGCGTCCTCACCGGTGCCCGGGATGACGTTCTTGGCTGCGAACCTGCCGATTGCATCGACTGCCGCTGTGCCGACACTGCGCCGATAGGAGGGGCCCTGAAGGTCGAACCAGGGGCTGTTGAGAATGACGCCGGTGATACCCAGCCCGGCCGTACCGCCGGGTTGGCGTTGCAGCTTGTCGAGCCACAGCGGGAGTACGAGGCCGCCCGTCGAGTGAGCGACCAACAGAACTTCGCCTGGCCCAGCGGAGTGGAACGGCCTTGTTACTTCGGTGGTGGATTCGGCCGTGATCTCCTCCTGCACGATGTCGAAAGCGCGTTGCAATTCGATTTCGTACAGCGACAGGTCGGTGACGAAGTGCGGCGTCTGGCCTGGTGTGAGTGATCGTCCGCACTTGCGTAGATCGAGTGCGAAGAACGCGTAGCCCTGCGCTGCGAAGTGCTCGGCCAGGTGCTTCTGGAAGAAGTAGTCGGTGTAACCGTGCACGTAGAGGACCGCTCGGCCGGTGTGACCTGCGGATTTCTGCGGCTGGAACCGCACCAGTGTGGCACGGATCTCGCCTTCACCGTCCGGATCGGGGCCGAGCGGAATGGTGGTCTGCTGGTATCCGTCGCCGAGGACGTCTGGAACCCAAGTAGTCACAGATCACAATCTAATGTGCATAACCGTGCGGTGTGGAGGGGCACAATTGGGGGCAGTGAAGAGGCGCGATACGCACGGGTAGCCTGTTCGACGGAACATTGCGGGCGAATGCGCGCACGGCTCATGGACAAGGAAGTCGATTCTCCAGTGTCAAACAAGAACGCGGTAGAGACGAACACCGATGTAGTGCTCATCGGCGCAGGCATCATGAGCGCGACCCTGGGCGCGCTGCTGCGCCAGGTGCAGCCGGATTGGTCGATCACGCTGTTCGAGCGTCTCGACGCTGCGGGAGCCGAGAGCAGTGATCCGTGGAACAACGCCGGTACCGGTCACTCTGCCCTGTGCGAGCTCAACTACACGCCGCAGAACTCCGACGGCACGGTCGACATCGCCAAGGCGATCAGCGTCAACGAGCAGTTCCAGGTGTCGCGCCAGTTCTGGGCGCACGGCGTCGAGACCGGCGTGCTCACCGAGCCGAAGGAATTCGTCAACCCGATTCCGCACGTGAGCTTCGTCCACGGCGCCGACAACGTGAAGTACCTCCGTGCGCGCTACGACGCCCTGGCCGGACATCCCTTGTTCGCGGGTATCGAGTACCACGACGACGCGGACGAGTTCAGTCGCCGTCTCCCGCTCATGGCGAAGGGTCGGGACTTCTCCGAGCCGATCGCACTCAACTGGTCTCAGGACGGCACCGATGTCGACTTCGGTGCGCTGAGTAAGCAACTCCTCGGTTACGTCGGTTCGTCGGGCGGCACCATCCACTTCGGTCACGAGGTCACCAACCTTTCCAAGCAGTCCGACGGCTCCTGGGTGGTCAAGGTCTCGAACCGCCGTACCGGCGCGAAGAAGACCGTCCGCGCGAAGTTCGTGTTCGTCGGTGCCGGCGGCGGCGCCTTGCACCTGTTGCAGAAGGCGGGCATCAAGGAAGCCAAGGGCTTCGGCGGCTTCCCGATCAGTGGCGCCTTCCTGCGCTGCACCAACCCGGACTTGATCCGCCAGCACAACGCCAAGGTCTACGGCAAGGCTGCTGTCGGTGCGCCCCCCATGTCGGTGCCGCACCTCGACACTCGCGTGATCGGCAACAAGCCTGGTCTGATGTTCGGTCCCTATGCGGGATGGTCGCCCAAGTTCCTCAAGGAAGGCCGTCTCACCGATCTGATCGGGTCGGTCAAGCCCGACAACCTGATGTCGATGCTCGGTGTGGGTGTCAGCGAGCTTGGTCTGGTGAAATACCTGGTCAGCGAACTGGCCAAGACCGAGGCCGGCCGTATCGAGACCCTCGGAGAATTCGCGCCGTCGGCCGTCGCCAAGGACTGGGAACTGATCACCGCAGGCCAGCGTGTGCAGGTCATCCGACGCGACAAGCGCAAGGGCGGTGTCCTCGAGTTCGGAACCGCAGTCGTCAACGCCGGTGACGGCACGATCGCCGGCCTTCTCGGTGCGTCGCCGGGTGCTTCGACCGCAGTGCCCGCGATGCTCGACGTGCTCGAGCGCTGCTTCCCCAGCCAGTACGAGGCCTGGAAGCCGACGTTGCAGGAGATGATTCCTTCGCTCGGTGTGAAGCTCTCCGACAACCCCGACCTCTTCCAGCAGGTATGGGACTGGTCGTCGAAGGTTCTGCAACTCGACGCCGAGAACGTCGCCGAGACCGCAGTCTCCGCCTAGGGCGCGCCCGAGTTGGATCCGTGACGGTGGCCGCACAGGTGTGCCATCATGGCTCCTCATGACGGCTACCGCGGCACTCAAACGGTCCTGGGCACTCGACCTGGACAACAAGGAGCTGTACGCGCTGCTGAAGCTGCGCGTGGAGATCTTCGTCGTAGAGCAGGAATGCCCGTATCCAGAGCTCGATGGTCACGACCTCGAACTCGAGACCCGGCACCTGTGGCTGGAACAAGACGGCGAAGTGGTGTGCACGCTTCGTCTACTCGAGGAACACGACGACGGTAAGACGTCCTTTCGTATCGGACGCTTGTGCACGGCGAAGTCGGCGCGGGGGCAAGGCCACACCACGCGGCTTCTGCGCGCTGCGCTTGCAGAGGTCGGCACGGCGCCGTGTGTGATCAGTGCGCAGAGTCACCTCGTCGAGATGTACGGCAAACACGGTTTCGTACCGGACGGTGACGAGTATCTCGAAGACGGTATTGCGCACACACCGATGCGGCGTAGCGGTGGCAAGGCGTTCACGGTTACACCCGCGGGACGGCCGGGGCGCGTCGACAACTACGGTTGATCTCGTGCGTTGCGGGAAAGTCCTGTTCGAATCAGGCGCGGTCCCGCCACTGTGACGGATCGGTCGACTCCTCGATCGTTCCTAGCCAGGTTGCCGCAGCGTGCGTACCGCAAAAGTAGCCCCGGCGTGGACACCGGGAGTCGAAGGGAAGTCGTCGTGCGTACGGAACCAGACATCGATCGAGCCGAAGTCGACAGGCCGGCCGGCTTTCCGTTCAGTGCCGTGGTCGGTCAGGACCAACTGCGCTTGGCGCTGATTCTCTGTGCGGTCCATCCCGGTATCGGGGGAGTGCTCGTTCGCGGCGAGAAGGGGACCGCTAAATCGACGGTGGTCCGTGCCTTGACCGCCTTGCTCCCCGCAGTCGTCGACGACGGAACGACGCGGCCGGCGCGGCTCGTCGAACTCCCGGTCGGTGCCACGGAAGATCGTGTAGTCGGGTCGCTGGATCTCGAGAAGGTACTTCGTGACGGCGAACGGGCATTTCAGCCCGGCCTTCTCGCGTCTGCCCACCAGGGTGTGCTCTACGTGGACGAGGTGAACCTGCTCCACGATCATCTCGTGGACGTACTGCTCGATGCCTCGGCGATGGGGCGCGTACACATCGAACGCGACGGCATCTCACATTCGCATCCGGCGAAGTTCGTGCTCGTGGGGACGATGAATCCGGAGGAAGGCGAGCTACGCCCACAATTGCTGGACCGTTTCGGTTTGGCAGTGGATGTCGCGGCTTCGCGGGACGTCGACGTTCGCATGGAGGTGGTGCGGCGCCGATTGGACTTCGAGCGGGATCCCGATGCGTTCGCCCACCGGTACGCGGACGACGACGCCGCGCTGGCAGCCGAGATTCGTCGTGCTCGCGAGTATCTCGACGACGTGGTGCTCGGTGAGTCCGAACTGCGCCGGATCACCTCGCTGTGCGCGTCCTTCGACGTCGACGGCATGCGTGCCGACCTCGTGCTCGCCAGAACCGCGACCGCACACGCCGCGTGGCGTGGCGCGAACGAGGTGAACGCCGAGGACGTGCGAATCGCGGCAGAACTCACCTTGCCGCATCGTCGGCGCCGGGACCCGTTCGACGAACCCGGCCTCGACGAACAGCAACTCGACGATGCCCTCCAGCAGGCAGACGACGATGTTCGGGAGCACGAGCAGCAAGAGCCGGAGCAGCAGGAAACACCGCAGCAGGATCCGGAGTTCTCCGACAGCGAGACTCCGGAATCCTCCGACGGTGACGACTCGGACCCCGATCCAGACGGCCCCGACGGCCCCGAAGGTGGCGGTGCACCCGCGCCGGCCGAGCGTCCGGCCGGACCTCCCGGCGCCGGTTTCAACACACGGTTGCTCGAGGTGCCGGGGGTCGGGGAAGGAGCGCCGGGCAAGCGGTCACGATCTCGTTCGTCGAGAGGTCGCGCAGTGCGGTCGACGTCCGAGCGTGGACACGGTTTGCACCTCGTGGGCACGTTGTTCGCAGCCGCCGGCAACCAGCACGCGCGCGGCCGGACCACGGGTCGAATGATCTTGGACTCGGCCGACCTTCGCGGCGCTGAGCGCGAAGGCCGCGAAGGGAACCTGGTCCTGTTCGTGGTGGACGCGTCGGGTTCGATGGCAGCGCGTGACCGGTTGTCCGCCGTGACGGGCGCCGCCGTTTCGCTATTGCGTGATGCCTATCAGCGCCGGGACAAAGTCGCGGTCATCTCGGTACGGGGCCGCGATGCAGAGTTGGTGTTACCGCCCACGTCATCGGTCGACATCGCGGTGCGTCGCCTCGCCGCGATGCGCACCGGCGGCAAGACCCCGCTGGCTCGCGGATTCCTGAAGGCCAGGGAAGTGGCGCTCCGCGAGCGAGTGCGCGATCCGCAGCGACGAGCTCTCGTCGTCGCTCTGACGGACGGGCGCGCAACCGGTGGCAAGGACCCCGTGCACCGCGCGAAGGTGGCAGCAGGACTGCTCGCGGACGCATCCGTTGCGTCCGTGGTGGTCGATTGCGAATCCGGCATGGTCCGCCTCGGGCTGGCTGCCGAACTCGCTCGTGAACTCCGAGGTGGCTACGTGCGGCTCGGTGAACTGTCGGCGCAGCAGGTTGCGGGCGTCGTCCGCGCCGCCGCGTAGCCCGAAAACCTGCGTAGCCCGAAATCCAGCACAGGAGGAACAGCACATGCCCAAGGGTGTACCCGCGAACGTGCCCGACGACGGACTCACGACACGTCAGCGCCGCAATGCGCCGGTACTTGCCGTCCATACCGGTCCAGGTAAGGGAAAGTCGACGGCTGCGTTCGGCATGGCGTTGCGTGCGTGGAATCAAGGCTTCGATATCGGGGTGTTTCAGTTCGTCAAGAGCGCGAAATGGAAGGTGGGCGAGGAAGCGGCATTTCGCGCACTCGGCCGCCTGCACGAGGACACCGGCGAGGGTGGCTCGGTGCAGTGGCACAAGATGGGCGAAGGGTGGTCCTGGACCCGTAAGCACGGCACCGAGGAAGACCACGCCGCAGCCGCTCTCGAAGGGTGGCACGAGATCAGTCGGCGCCTGCGCGCCGAGGAACACGGGTTCTACGTTCTCGACGAATTCACGTACCCCCTGAAGTGGGGTTGGGTGGACGTGGACGAGGTCGTCGAGGTGCTCACGTCGCGGCCCGGCAGACAGCACGTCGTCATCACCGGACGTGACGCGCCGCCTGCGCTGATGGATGCTGCGGATCTCGTCACCGAGATGACCAAGATCAAGCATCCGATGGACGCGGGCCGCAAAGGTCAGCGAGGAATCGAGTGGTGATCTCCACTCCTGCGGCGGTGCCCGCGGTGGTGATCGCCGCGCCGGCTTCCGGTAGTGGAAAGACCACGGTGGCAACGGGACTCGTCGGTGCGTTGCGTCGCTCGGGGGCTGCCGTAGCGCCGTTCAAGGTAGGCCCCGACTACATCGATCCCGGCTATCACGGTCTTGCGGCAGGCCGTCCAGGCCGGAATCTGGATCCCGTTCTGGTGGGCACGGACAGGATCGGACCGCTGTACCGGCATGGCAGCGCAGGTTGTGATGTTGCGGTGGTCGAAGGCGTGATGGGCCTCTTCGACGGCAAGATCGACTCGGATGCCGCGCAGCCGTCCGCCGCAGGGTCCACCGCCCAGGTCGCGGCGCTGCTGGGCGCCCCGGTCGTGCTGGTGGTCGATGCGCGCGGCCACAGCCAGAGTTTGGCCGCAGTCCTGCACGGCTTCTCCACGTACGACGCAAGTGTGCGCATCGGAGGGGTGATCCTCAACAGGGTGGGTAGCCCGCGGCACGAACAGGTGCTTCGGCAGGCCTGTGACCGTGTCGGCCTTCCGGTGCTCGGCGTACTGCCGCGGCTGGCGGACCTCGAGGTGCCCTCCCGTCACCTCGGCCTGATTCCGGCAGCCGAGCACGGCGCGGAGGCCGTGCGAGCAGTCGAGGCGATGACCGATCTGGGCGCGCAGCATCTGGATCTCCCGGCCATCCGAGCGCTCGCCCGGTCCACGGTGAATACACCTGCCTGGGATCCCGCACTCGAAATCGGACCGGTGGAAGTCGATTCGGTCGCCGATGGACCGAGGCCCACGGTGGCAGTCGCGGGAGGCGACGCGTTCACGTTCGGTTACGCCGAGCACCGGGAGCTGCTCGAGGCTGCCGGCGCGAACGTCGTCGTGTTCGATCCGCTCCACGACCGCATGCCCGGTGACACGGCCGCGGTGGTGCTGCCCGGAGGGTTCCCGGAGGAACACTCGGCAGACCTTGCTGCGAACGCCGAGCTGCTGGCACAGATTCGCGAACTGGCCGCATCGGGTGCGCCCATCCACGCCGAGTGCGCCGGCCTGCTCTACCTGGCCCGCAGTCTGGGAGACCACCCGATGGCCGGGGTGATCGGTGTCGACGCGACATTCGGATCCCGCCTGACTCTCGGCTACCGAGACGCAGTGGCGCTGGGAGAGTCGGTGCTGTTCGAAGCCGGTGAGCGAGTCACCGGTCACGAGTTCCATCGCACGTCACTCGACTCCGATGTCGCAGACGGGTTCGCTCCGGCGTGGGGGTGGCGACCGTGGGACGGGGCCCCTGCCCGCGAAGGCTTCACCGGTGCCGGTGTCCACGCCTCCTACCTGCACACGCACCCTGCCGGTCATCCGAAGGCTGTCGGCCGGTTCGTCGCGGCAGCGCGAGAATATGCAGCCGGCCCGACCTCATGCATCGGTGTCGGATTCGGTTCCGGCGTCACGGCCGAACAGATCGTGGCGGCCGTCCGCACCGTGCAGGCAGATGCTCCCGGCACCGGGCGGGTGACCTCGATCGCCACCCTCGATCGCAAGGCCGACACCCCCGCGTTCGTGGAGGCCGCCCGCACACTCGGCGTGCAGGCGGTGGGAATCACCGCCGATCAGCTCGCAGATGTGGACATTCCCAATCCCTCGGATCGTGTGCGTGACGCGACTGGACTGCCGGGGATCGCGGAGGCCGCGGCTATCGTCGCATCCTCACACGGCACGCTCGTCGTACCCAAGACGCAGTGCAATGGTGTCGTCGTGGCGGCTGCCCGTAATATTTCCTCGTATCGACAGCCACCTTCTACACACGGGGAGCGCGCGTGACCAATGCCGCCGGAGACGACAGCAACTATCTCGTCGGACTGAACTTGATCGACCGCCGCGTGGTGGTCGTCGGAGGTGGCACCGTCGCCCAACGGCGGCTCGGGTTGCTCGTCGCATCGGGCGCCGATGTTCATGTCGTCGCCAGGGAGGCGACCCCCGCTGTCGAGGGAATGGCAACCGGTGGGCAACTCACCCTCGAACTGCGTGACTACGCGGACGGTGATCTCGACGGCGCCTGGTATGCGATCGCCTGCACAGACGAGCCGGCAACAAACGCGGCCGTGGTCGCCGAGGCGGAACGGCGCCGCATCTTCTGCGTCCGCGCCGACAGCGCCCGCGAGGGAACCGCGGTCACCCCGGCCTCCGCCACGTACGACGGTATGAGCCTGGGAATTCTCGCGGGTGGCGATCACCGTCGGTCCGCGGCAGTGCGCACGGCTCTCGTCGAAGCCCTTCAGTCCGGCGCGGTCACCGACTCGGCCGAACGACCGGCAGCCGGTGTCGCCCTGGTCGGCGGCGGTCCCGGCGACCCGGACCTCATCAGCGTCCGTGGACGGCGTCTGCTGGCGCACGCAGATGTCGTGGTGGCGGACCGGTTGGCGCCGCCCGAACTGTTGGCCGAACTGGCACCGCACGTCGAGGTCGTGGACGCAGCCAAGATTCCGTACGGCCGGGCCATGGCGCAGGAAGCCATCAACGCGGCGTTGATCGACAATGCCAAGGCCGGCAAGTTCGTCGTGCGGCTCAAGGGCGGCGATCCGTTCGTGTTCGGGCGGGGGTACGAGGAGCTGGAAGCGTGCGCGGCAGCGGGGGTTCCCGTCACGGTCGTGCCCGGTATCACGAGTGCCATCTCGGTTCCGTCGGCGGCCGGTATTCCGGTGACGCATCGTGGAGTCACCCACGAGTTCGTCGTGGTCAGCGGGCATGTCGCGCCGGATCACCCGGATTCACTCGTCGACTGGTCCGCTCTTGCCCGGCTGAAGGGCACCATCGTTCTGCTGATGGCGGTCGAACGTATCGCGGCGTTCGCAGACGTTCTCGTCGAGGGCGGTCGTCCCGCCGAAACCCCCGCAACCGTGATCCAGGAGGGGACTCTGCGCACCCAGCGTGTGCTGCGGGCCGATTTGGCCACCGTGGCGGCGCGGGTTCAGGAGGAGGGCATTCGTCCCCCGGCGATCGTCGTGATCGGGCCGGTGGCCGGGTTTTCTGTGGACGCTGGGTAACGTGAACTCTCGTGTCTGAATCCCGAGTAACCGAAACCGCTGTGGGCTCGCCCGGCGCGACCCGCGTCATGGGTCTTGCCATCATCGTTCTCAGCGGACTCCAGATGATGGTGGTGCTGGACGGCACCGTCGCGAATCTGGCGCTGGCGCCGCTGCAATCCGATCTCGGGCTCAGCGACAGCGGACGCAACTGGGTCCTCACGTCGTACGCGCTGGCGTTCGGTGGACTCATGCTGCTCGGCGGCAGGCTCGGTGATGCGTTCGGACGGAAGAGGATGTTCATCTTCGGTGTCGGGCTCTTCACGCTGGCATCGCTGCTCTGTGGTCTCGCGATCGGCGAGTACATGCTGATCGGTGCCCGCTTCCTGCAAGGAGTGGGTGCGGCAATCGCCTCGCCGACGGCCCTGGCTCTGGTGGCGACCACCTTCGCTGCCGGCCCGGCTCGCAATCAGGCAATTGCCATCTTCGCCGCCATGACGGGTATCGGCTCGATCGCCGGACTCATCGTCGGTGGTGCCCTGACCGAGGTGTCGTGGCGTCTGATCTTCCTGATCAACGTCCCGATCGGCATTTTCATCGTGGTGTGCGCGATGAGGGCGCTGAAGGAAGCGGCAGGCGAACGGTTGCCACTCGACGTCCCCGGTGCCGTCCTGGCGACGGCCGGTGCGACAGGAGTGGTGTTCGCCCTCACCGAGGGGCCGGAACTCGGGTGGACGAGTCCGTTCGTGATCGGTTCGCTCGTGTTCGGTCTGCTGTTGCTCGCGGTGTTCCTGTACGTGGAACGCACTGCCGACAATCCGTTGCTGCCGTTTTCGCTGTTCAGAAACAAGAACCGGGTGGCAACCCTGGTGGCGATCTTCTTCGCCGGTGCGGTGATGTTCACCGTCGCGGCTTTCGTGGCCCTGTTCGTGCAGGACATCCTCGGTTACAGCCCGCTCGAAGCGGGCCTCGCATTCATCCCGTTCGCCTTCGGCTTGGGTGCGGCTGCTGCCATCGCATCGAAACTCGCGGTCCGCATCCAACCGCGATTCCTGGTGATCGCCGGTGCCACGATCATGGTGGTGGGCTTGCTCTACGGTTCGACTCTCGACGGCTCGGCGACGTACCTGGCCAACCTTTTCGTTCCCATCATCGGTATCGGATTCGGCGTCGGCCTTGCTGTGGTCCCGCTTCCACTCTGCGCCATCGCCGGTGTGGGTGAGACGGAAATCGGTCCGTTGGCGGCCATCGCTCAGGTGGCTCAGACGCTCGGCGGTCCGCTCGCACTCGCTGTGATCGGCGCGATGGCTACGTCGCGGACCCTGTCACTCGGTGGTGTTTCGGCGAAGGTTGCCGACATGACGCCGCTGCAACTCGAGGCGCTCGGCGAGGGGTACACCTTCGCCCTGGTCGGTAGTGCCGCGTGTGCGGCCATCGCCGGTATCGCCGCGGTGTTCATCCGTTTCACACCGCAACAGGTGGCTCAGGCGCAGGTGGCGGAGAAAGCAGCTCAGCAGGGCTGACGATCGGGGCCGGCGACCAGAAGAGCAGCCGGTCAGTCCGTGAGAATGATCAGTTCGTTCGGCGACGCGACCTCGACGCGCAGCCCGGCTTTGGAGGCCACGCGGGCGACACCACGAACGTCCTGAGGGTCGGCGCGCGTAACCGTGAGAGCGCGGGCAAGCAGACCCTTGTGGTGCTTGTTGAAGTGACTCACCACGGTCCGGCTGCCGTCGGGCTTCTCGGTCAGGACGGTGGCGATCAGAGCGTCCGGAATCGGGCCCAGCTGTTGGTACGAGCCCGAACGAAGGTCGACCACCAGCCCGTCCGCTTCCTCCTGAATAGCTCTGGTCAGTTCCGGCTTCCACAGGGAACGCAGCGTGCCGAGGCCGGGGAGCTTGGAGCCTCCACTCAGGCGATATGCGGGGATGAGGTCTCCGGCCCGAACCGCTCCGAACAGTGCGGAACCCATCCCCAGGCGCGCGTGCGCCTTCGCCTTCTGAACCCGGGTGAACGACTTGGCATCGAGTCCGTCGTAGAGCACCCCGGTGTAGCGCTCGAGAGCTGGGCGTGTGGGGGAGACCCACAGCTTCGCGTTGCGTTCGACCTCGTCGGCCTGCGTGGGCCCTAGCCCGAGAGCGTCGCAGGAGGCATCGATGTCCGCTGCCAGGTCGACGAGCGCCGAGACCAGCAACTCCCGCGTTTCAGTCAGTTGCGGCATCGACAGATCTGCCAGGTCCAGTGGGGCGCCGGCGCCGCCGTCGGACTTGGTCTCGGAAGGGGGAAGTAGGACGAGCACGCCCGATACCGTACCGAGGAACGTGCAGGCCGCTGCGCCGACTATCCTCGTTTCCGTGATTACCCGCCTTTCGCACCTGTTCCTTCGCACATTGCGCGACGACCCCGCCGACGCCGAGGTGCCCAGCCACAAGCTGCTGGTTCGTGCCGGCTATGTGCGGCGTATCGCTCCCGGTGTCTACTCGTGGCTGCCGCTCGGTTTGCGCGTGCTGCGCCAGGTGGAGCGGGTGGTGCGCGAAGAGATGGACGCGATGGGTGCACAGGAGATCTCGTTGCCGGCGCTCCTGCCGCGGGAACCGTACGAGACGTCGAACCGCTGGAACGAGTACGGCGACGAACTGTTCCGTCTGCAGGACCGCAGGCGCAACGATTACCTCCTCGGGCCCACCCACGAGGAACTGTTCGCGCTGACGGTGAAGGGCGAGTACAACTCGTACAAGGACTTCCCGGTCACGCTGTACCAGGTGCAGACCAAGTACCGCGATGAAGCGCGGCCCCGTGCCGGCATCCTGCGCGGTCGTGAGTTCCTGATGAAGGACTCCTATTCCTTCGATCTCACGGACGATGGATTGTCGGCCAGCTACCAGGCGCACCGTGACGCCTACGAGAAGATCTTCACGCGCCTCGCGGTCAAGTACGTCATCGTGTCGGCTACCTCCGGCGCGATGGGCGGCAGCGCTTCGGAGGAGTTCCTCGCCGAGAGCGAGATCGGTGAGGACACCTACGTGCGGTGCATCGAATCGGGCTATGCCGCGAACGTGGAAGCGGTCAAGACGCTGGCCCCCGAGGCTGTCCCGTTCGACGGGTTGGCCGAGGCGAAGGTGTACGACACGCCGGACACCCCCACGATCGCCGCACTCGTCGACTGGGCGAACGGCGCCGACCTGGGTCGTACGGTCACTGCTGCCGACACTCTCAAGAACGTTCTCGTCAAGACCAGGAAGCCCGGTGGTGAGTGGTCGCTGCTGGGAATCGGCATCCCCGGCGACCGGGAGGTGGACGACAAGCGTCTCGAGGCCGCGCTCGAACCGGCCGAATACGAACTACTCACCGATGCGGACTTCGAAGCCAACCCGTTCCTCGTCAAGGGCTACATCGGGCCGAAGGCGCTGCAGGACAACGGAGTGCGCTACCTCGTAGACCCCCGTGTCGCGGATGGCACGAGTTGGATCACCGGGGCGGATCGAGACGGTCAGCACATCGTGGGGCTCGTCGCAGGCCGAGATTTCACCCCGGACGGCACCATCGAAGCCGCAGACGTGCGGGACGGGGATCCGTCTCCCGACGGCGCCGGACCTCTCGTGTCGGCACGCGGTATCGAAATCGCGCACGTGTTCCAGCTCGGCCGCAAGTACACCGATGTGTTCGAGGTGGACGTCCTCGCCGAGAACGGCAAGCCCGTGCGTCCGACGATGGGGTCCTACGGCGTCGGTGTCTCTCGTCTGGTGGCGGTCATCGCCGAGCAGCACCACGACGACAAGGGTCTGCGGTGGCCTGCGGAGGTGTCTCCCGCAGATGTGCACCTCGTCATCGCGAACAAGGACGAGACCGCGCGTGAGGGTGCCGAAGGGCTTGCTGTCGAGCTGGACCGCGCCGGCCTGGACGTCATCCTGGACGACCGTAAGGCGTCGCCCGGCGTCAAGTTCAAGGACTCCGAGCTCATCGGCGTTCCGCTCGTGGTGGTCGACGGGCGCGGCTGGGCCGACGGCAAGTTGGAACTGCGGGACCGCTTCGGTGGCGAGACGCAGGAGATTGCCAAGGACGACGCACTCGTGACGATCGTGGCGGCCGTGCGCGGAGGAACCGTCACCTCTTAAGTTACTCACTGGTAGTTTCAGGGGATACGACGAAAGGTATGACTGTGGCGAACACCGGTGGGCTGCTCCTCGACCCCAAGACCTACGATCCGCAGCAATTCGACGAGGAAACTCGCCGCCAGTTGCGCGCACTGATCGACTGGTTCGAGAGCCGTGGCAAGAAGCAGCTTCTGCAGGACGATCTCGACAGTGTCTGGGTCTCGGAGTTCCTGGAGTTCATCGCGAAGGAGAAGATCTTCGCGACGTTCCTGACCCCGTCCGCATACGCCGACGGCGATCCGAACAAGCGCTGGGACGCCGCCCGCAACGCCGCCCTTTCGGAGATCTTCGGCTTCTACGGTCTCGCTTACTGGTACGCCGAGCAGGTCACCATCCTGGGCCTCGGACCTGTGTGGATGAGTGACAACGAGGTCGCGAAGAAGCGTGCCGCACAGCAGCTCGAAGCTGGTGGCGTGATGGCGTTCGGGTTGTCCGAACGTGCACACGGTGCCGACGTGTACTCGACCGACATGGTGCTGACACCGGCGGAGTCCGGGGACGACGGCGTGGCCTTCCGCGCATCGGGAACCAAGTACTACATCGGCAACGGCAACGTCGCGGGCACGGTGTCGGTGTTCGGCCGTCGTGCCGATGTGGACGGAGCGGACGGGTACGTCTGGTTCGCCGCTGACAGCGCCCACGAGAACTACGAGCTGATCGACAATGTCGTGGACGGACAGATGTACGTCAGCACGTTCCGCCTCGACAACTACCCGGTTCGCGAGGAGGACATCCTCAACACCGGTCCCGATGCATTCTCGTCGGCCTTGAACACCGTCAACGTCGGCAAGTTCAACCTGTGCAGCGGTGCGGTCGGCATGTGTGAACACGCCTTCTACGAGGCGATCACCCACGCCGACAACCGGATCCTGTACGGCAACCCGGTCACCGACTTCCCGCACGTTCGCACGAGCTTCGTGGATGCGTACTCACGACTGATCGCGATGAAGCTGTTCAGCACCCGGGCGATCGACTACTTCCGCAGCGCGAGCCTCGACGACCGCCGCTACCTGCTGTTCAACCCGGTCACCAAGTCCAAGGTGACGTCCGAGGGTGAGAAGCTCGTCACGCTCTTGCAGGATGTGCTGGCCGCGAAGAGCTTCGAGAAGGACAACTACTTCAGCCAGGTTGCCCGCATGATCGGCACCATGCCACGGCTCGAGGGCACCGTGCACGTCAATGTCGCGCAGATCATCAAGTTCATGCCGAACTACCTGTTCAACCCGGCGGAGTACCCCGAGATCGGCACCCGCAACGACGCGACGGACGACGAGTTCTTCTGGAACCAGGGACCGGCACGCGGCGCCGCGAAGGTGCAGTTCGCGGACTGGACGAAGGTGTACGAGAAGTACACCGACATCCCGAACGTCGCCGTCTTCTACGAGCAGGCGCGCGCGCTGAAGGAACTGCTGTCGACGGCAGCACCGGACGAGTCACAGCAGAAGGATCTCGACTTCATGCTGGACATCGGCCACCTGTTCTCGCTGGTTGTCTATGGCCAGCTGATCCTCGAGCAGGCCGAGCTGACAGGCCTCGACCGCGAACTCGTGGACCAGATCTTCGACTTCCAGGTGCGCGACTTCTCGGCATACGCGGTGTCGCTGCACGGCAAGAAGTCGTCGACCGATGCTCAGCAGCAGTGGGCGCTCGGCGCGATCCGGAAGCCGGTCGTCGACGCAGATCGGTTCGACCGAGTCTGGCAGCAGGTCAAGGCTTACAACGGC
>JAAZAD010000496.1 GCA_012514505.1 Rhodococcus sp. (in: high G+C Gram-positive bacteria)
CATTCTTCGTCTTCGACACGGCCGCCCGATCAATCAGCACGAAAGCGCGAGGCTAACAACTAACAGGCAACAGATGCGTCAATTTCACCCGTCGAATCCAGCCCAACTTTCACCCGAGGTTGACACGGGGTGCGTGACCAGTTGCCGGTGAGGTCTGCTCCTCATCCACGGTGTTCATTGAGACTCCGCGGAATACCTGACACGGCGGTAGCGGTGGACTTCCATGTCGAGGGCGTAGCCGTCGCCGATCAGTCCGCGGTAGAGGTGTTCGTATCTGAGGGTGCCGAAGAATCGCTCGATCACCCCGTTAGTCTGCGGTGACCGCACCCGGGTGCGCACATGCCGCAGCAGCGGATCGTCCGCGGCGAACGCCGTTGTGAATACGTCACCGCGGAAACGCGGTCCGTTGTCGCAGACCACCGCGATCGGTGCCGGCGCGTGCCCGATCACCGTGTCGATGACTCCGGCCAAGTTCCAATAGCGCGGCGTGGGAGACCTCGGCGGATGCGAACCACGAGGCGTCTCCTCCGGCGCCGAACCGGGGCCCCTCCCCGCGGATCACGATCGCGCGTACCTCGTCATCGGCCCCCGCGGTATCGACCGCAGCCGCGAATGAGACCGCGGTGGGTAGGTCGGATGCTGTTGGAGACCTCTGACCTGGAGAACGTGATCGTCGCGACGGCGTCCTTGACGCTGTAGATGACTCCGGAACTCTCAGGCATCGTTGGGCTCCTCTCCGTGAAGGTCGTCCACGGCAGGCCCGAGCGCCTGCAGGACCTCTGCCGTGGTGAGAATGTGGTGGGCGAAGGTCGGTCCGTTGACTTCGTGCGCGGCGTGCATCGCCTCGGAAGAGAACGCGGCCGTGGCGTCGGTCACCAGGGTGACCTCGTAGCCCAGCTCCATCGCGTACCGCGCCGTGGACTCTGCACAGGTGTTGGCGAGCAGACCAATCACGATCACGTGTCCCAGCCCGCGCAGCTTCAATTGCTGATCCAGGTCAGTATTCGCGAATCCGCTTTGCGCCCAGTGCTCTGATGCCACAACATCCCCGGTGCGTGGCTGGAACTCGGAGTGGAACGTCCCGCCCCAGCTGCCCTTCTCACACAGGCGGATCTGACTGGCCCCCGCCTGAGAGGAAGTGATTCTCAGCCAACCGTCGTAGTCCCCTGGAGTCCACCTGTGGTGTGGAACGAAGACGACAACTGCGCCCGAATGCCGCGCAGCCTCGGTCACCTTGCGCATGTTCGCCACCGTGTCGGTCGCCTCGGCCACGACTTTGACAAAGGGCCACAGTTTGCCTTCTTCGGCGATGAAGTCGTTGTAGGGGTCGATGAGGAGCACCGCGGTGGATTCTGGATCGAACTTCATGGCTCCCGTTTCCTGCTATCTGACTTTCAGATTGACAGTCAGCCTTTCAAGAGCATATCGTCGTGGCGGAATCGAAGCAAGGAGGGGCCTGTGTCGTCCGATGCGCACCCGCCCGAGGCATCGTGGATCGAGGTCAGCACCGAGAACTGCTCTGTGCAGGCGGCGCTTCGTGTCGTGGGCAACAAGTGGGCCTTGTTGGTGCTCCGGGAGCTTTTCAACGGTGTGCGTCGCTTCGATGAGATCTGTGTGCATGCGGGGATATCCGAGGCAGTTCTCACGCGACGCCTCAAGGAACTCGTCACCGAGGGCGTCGTGGAAGCCCGACCCTACCGCGAGGCCGGTCAGCGGCCCCGACAGGAGTACGTTCCGACCGCCGCGGGGTGGGATCTGTTCCCGGTCGTTGTGGCTCTCCTTCAATGGGGGGATCGGCATCGTGCGCCGCAAGCAGGCGGGTCGTGGCGGGTTTCGCATCGCGTCTGTGACACGCCTGTGGAAGTGCGTGTGGTCTGTCCTGACCATCCCCTGGAGCACATCGACCACCACGGAACCCGAACAGCACCGGGGCCGTCCGCTATCACCCGTACGCCTTGAACACGAGGAGACCAATGACTTACGCACAGCACGAGCTGGCCGCTGGAATCTTGGTGGAGGCCGAAGCCTTCCATGACTTCGGCGGGTGGGTGTTGGACTCTCAGTTTGCTCACGAGATGGGCTCGCCGTACCTCCTCGCACACGGACTGGGCAAGCCGGTCGCCGATGCGAGGACCACCGTTGACATTCCCGCGGACGGCCACTGGCACCTCTGGGTGCGGGCGAAGGATTGGGTGCCGCAGCACCACCCGGGGCGCTTCTCTGTCCATTTCGCGGGCGCCGACCTGGGTATCGAGTTCGGTGCCAACGGACGCGACTGGTCGTGGCAGCATGCCGGCGCCGTCGATCTCAAGGCTGGACCGAACGAGTTGGTGCTCCACGACCTGACCGGATTCGATGGGCGCTGCGACGCCATCTTCCTCAGTCTCAGCGACGTTGCGCCGCCCGACGGGCACGGCGCAAACACACGAGCCTGGCGCCGTCGAACCCTCGGGCTCCCCGAGCACCCCATCGACGCAGGTCGATTCGACACTGTCGTTGTCGGCGGGGGAGTGACGGGCTCGGCTGCCGCGCTGGCGGCTGCTCGGCTCGGTCTCCGCGTGGCCTTGGTACAGGATCGGCCAGTGCTGGGCGGCAACGCCAGCGTCGAGATCGGACTGAGTCCGCGCGGTGAGATGGGTCGGCTCCTCGACGAGCTTTGC
>JAAZAD010000497.1 GCA_012514505.1 Rhodococcus sp. (in: high G+C Gram-positive bacteria)
TAGGGATCGCGGGTCGCGTCGTCACCTCCGGTGTCTTGGCCCGCCTGCAGCAGCGCTGAGTACACGCGCACCATCAAGGTCGCGTGAGAGGTGCCGGACGCCATCACGCCGACGTACTGTCGGGTTCCCAGCTCGTCCCGCGACGACGGTTCCGCGAAGAACGAGGTGTCGGGGTCGATCCCGGGCGGAGGGAACAGCGCGGTTCCACGATCGAACACTGAGCGGATCTGCCTATCGGCACGCCGGATGGTTGCCGTCGAAGCGATCACCTTCGGCCGCGCACGTCCGGAGTCGTCGTCGAGAGAGGTGATCGCACACGCCGCGTCGACAGCGGTCTCGTACAGGCCCACCATCGATCCGAGCGGTCCGGAGATCAGGTGCAGCTCGTCTTGAATGATGAGTTCCGGAGGCAGACCGCGGTCACGCGCAAACAGTTTCCCGACGTTCTCGTTCCACGCCATCATCGCGAACTTGTCGACGGTGCCCAGAATCAGCTCCGGCCGCTCGCGGTAGACGTCCTCGTCGACCACATGGACGGGGAGGCCGGATCGGAAGTCGCAGGTCGGAGTGCCGCAGGCAATACGGAGGTATGCTTCCGGTCGAGTCATCACCTTGTAGTTCTCATGGTCCATCAGGGCGCCGCACCACGGGCACTGCCTGATCTGCACGGGATTCTTCTCGACGAGATCCTCGTGACGTGCGAGCTTCCGGAGTGACGCCTTGGCTTCAGTCAAGCAGTTGGGTGTCGCTCCGGAACCCACCCAGAGGCCGATGGAGAACGGATGCTCGCCCAAGTCTGGGTTGTCCTTGCGGACAGTCTCCAACGAGCACATCAGCATTGATGCTCGCTCGAACTGTTGAATGGTCAACAGTCGCAGGGTGTATCGCATGATGACGGCGACGCCGATCGCCGACGAGTTCCGGATCCGGCGGAGCAAGATGACGAAAGCGACCAGGCCGAGGTAGGCCTCCGTCTTTCCGCCACCGGTAGGGAACCAGAGCAGGTCGGCGATATCGCGGTCGGCATGCGCGGGGTCGGTGATTCCGGGGAGGTTGAGCAGCACGTACGCGATCTGAAACGGGCTCCATGCGGCCTCCGTTCCGTCGGTCAATTCACCGGGACGCGCGCCGCCGCGTACCCAGTCTTGACGGGCGCGCTGCAACTGCATCGCTCGGTTGGCCAGACGGAAGGCTCTCAGGGCTCGCGCATCGCTCTCGAGCAGCTCGATTCCCGCGTCGATACGTGTGGCCGCAGATCGCATCTCCTCGATGTGGGATGCGGCCACTTCGGTCATCTCGTCACCATCGACTCCGGCCGTGCCACTCGCGATCTCACCTTCGCGCGTGTCGATCCAGTCGCGGTATGCCGCGGTCAATCCACGGAGGTTTGCGGCGATCGTCTCAGCAGGCGCGTCAGCCAATGTCGACATGCGTAGGTCGACGTCTTCGAGGGCTCCGGGCCTGGCTCGATGGACTTCGTACGTCGGGATGAAGGTCGTCGACACCTGTGCGATGCCGCCGTCGACGACGTTCTCCGGCTTCCATTCGGCGGAGCATCCATGTCCGACTGCGAACGAATACGCATGCCGGTACATGAGAGCGGCGCTGTCGAGGTCCTGGTCCATCCCGAGGTTCATCGGCGCCTGCCGGTCCACGATCTCCGGACGTGCAGTCGA
>JAAZAD010000498.1 GCA_012514505.1 Rhodococcus sp. (in: high G+C Gram-positive bacteria)
CGGTGCGGTTCGACCCGACGCTGCCGATGATCTCCCTCGACCTGTCGCGAGTCACCGAGAACGCCACGCTCGTCTCGGTGCTGATGACGTGCGCGTCGGCGTGGATGGAGTCCGCGCTGCTCGATCCCAACGGCGGACAACGCTGGGTCGTCTACGACGAGGCGTGGCGGTTGATGTCGCACCCCGCGCTGTTGCGGCGCATGGACGCGCACTGGCGTCTCGCCCGGCACTACGGCATCGCCAACATGCTCGTCTTCCACAAGCTGTCTGACCTCGACAACGTCGGCGACTCCGGATCAGCGATGCGAGCCCTCGCAGCGTCGCTACTGGCGAATGCCGAAACCCGCGTCGTCTACCGCCAAGAGTCCGACCAACTCGGCAGCACCGCCACAGCCCTCGGTCTGACCGGCACCGAACAGTCCCTACTCCCGACGTTGGGGACCGGCCAGGGCCTGTGGCGGATCAAGCACCGCTCCTTCGTGGTGCAACACCAACTCCACCCAGCCGAGTTGGAACTGTTCGACACCACGGGCCGGATGACCGGGGCAGCTCCGGCAGACCCAGCACACCTGATTGACGAAACGTCGTCCACGAGGTGAGGTCGAGATGCGGCATCAAACGCGCGAGGCGCAACAGGCACGCGAGGCCAAGCTCGACGCGCTGCACGCCAAGTTGAGCGAGTCCGTCGGAGCGCTGGTCAGCGGAGATGACTGGCGCCGCGCTCTGGAGTTCTCGGCGAGGTTCCGCAGCCGCTCGTTCAACAACACGATGCTGATCTACCTGCAGCACTACGAGGCGTACCAGTCCGGCCGGGTCCCGTCGGCAACTCCCACGTACGTGGCCGGGTTCAAACAGTGGAAGACCCTCGGGCGGCAGGTGATGAAGGGACAATCCGGTTACGGGATCCTCGCGCCCGTCACCGCACGGTTTGCCTCGCGCACGCCGAACAACGCCGAGTCGTGGCGGCGTCTGGGTCGCGGTGAACGCGCCCAACCCGGGGAGACGACGCGCTCCAAACTGGTCGGGCTCCGACCGGCATACGTGTGGGACGTGACGCAGACCGACGGCGACCCGATCCCCGAACCACCGGCACCGACTCTGTTGTCTGGGCAGGCACCGCTCGGACTATGGGATGGACTCGCCGCGCAGGTCGAGGCCCACGGGTTCACGCTCAAGCAGGTCCCCGACGCATCGGTCATCGGTGGCGCGAACGGCATCACTGACTTCTCCACCCACGAAGTCTGCGTGCGGACGGACATGGGCGAAGCAGCCCAGGTCAAGACACTCGCCCACGAACTCGGCCACGTCATGCTCCACTCCCCCGAGTCCCGAACCGGCGACGACGGCGCGGCTCGTGATGCGGTCCTACACCGCGGCATCGCCGAGGTCGAAGCCGAATCCGTCGCGTTGATGATCGGCGCCGCCCACGGACTCGACACCAGCGACTACACGATCCCGTACGTGTCGAGCTGGGCCAGCAGTGTTCCAGGCAGCGACCCGGTCGAAGTCATCCAGGCCACCGCCGAACGGGTCCGCGCCACCGCTGTCCGGGTCCTCGACCAACTCGACACCCCACAGGTTGGGAACGGAGATCCTCCGGGGCTTGACCGCACCACCCCCACACGGGCGACACCGGAGCGTCAGCAACAGCCGGTCGTCGAGCAACAGGTGGTCGGACTATGAGCCTGCTGAATCCGGCCACTGCCTACCGCCGCTCGACGTCACGGCCCAAGATTCCTGTAGTCCTGCCACTGGTCAGCGTCACCGTGGACAGCACCGGCGCCTTGAACGTGACCGTCGATGACGAGCCACTCCCCAAGCAGGCGTCGGGGCTCACTCGTGGCGAGCTGCGACCGCTGCTGGACCGCATCGCGGCAGAACGCGGATCGGCTCTGCGAGTCGAGATCCACGAACCCGACGGAAAGCTCTTCACCGACTTCCACACCCCCGAACCAACCACCGCGCCCGGACCCACACCGGAACCGGTCCCCTACCTACAGAACACGCGCGGGCGTCAGCCGATCGTAAACGTGCAAGCGGGCTCGGTGACCGGCGAAGGCTTCCAAGCCGACGAGCAGATCGTCGTCGCGATCGTGGTGCACCGCACCGTCAGCAACCCCGACGGAACCCTCGACCTGCACCTACCCGTGGCACTACTCGACCGGCAGACAAGCGACGTCGTTCTCGTCGGCGAGCAGTCCGGGGCCTGCCGGGCGAAGCCGTCCGGCACCGAATCACCACGGAGCGTCGCGTCGTGAACCCAGCGGGACGCCCGGTCGACGACACGC
>JAAZAD010000499.1 GCA_012514505.1 Rhodococcus sp. (in: high G+C Gram-positive bacteria)
CACCAAGAGCATCAACAACGGCAGTCTCCGCATCCTCGAGACTCTCACCTACCTGGACCCGCCGGAACACACCGCGATCAAAGATATTGCGCTGGACTGGTTTCGGCCCACCAACCTCGCGCAATGGGAAACCACCATCCGAGAACTCGCGAAGGCCGCGGTCGACCGGCTCCTGCGCACCGACGGCCGCATCGACTTCGTCAAGGACTTCGCGCTCCACTACCCCCTGCACGTCATCATGAGCCTGTTCGGAGTACCCGAGGAGGACGAGCCCCGCATGATGGCGCTCACCCAGGAGTTCTTCGGAACGGCCGATCCCGACGCCGCCCGTGACGACGTCGAACCGCTGACCCCCGATGCCGCCGCGAAGCAGTGGGTGGCCACGATCCAGGACTTCTACGCGTATTTCGAGAACCTGCTCCAGGATCGCCGTGCGAACCCCCGCGACGACCTCGCCACGATCGTCGCCCAGGCACGAAACGACTCGGGCGAGTACTACCCGAACGAGATCGCCTACGGCTACTTCATCGCCATCGCGACCGCAGGACACGACACCACGTCGAGCACCCTTGCCGGTGGCATGCTCGAACTCGGCCGTCACCCCGATCTGCTCGCGAAGGCGAAGGCCGACCCGAGCCTCGCCCCCCACATCGTGAACGAATCCTTGCGCTGGGCATCGCCGGTCAAGCATTTCATGCGTCAGGCGACGCAGGACTACACGCTCCGGGGACGCGACATCAAGAAGGGCGACCGCTTCATGCTGCTGTACCAGTCGGGCAACCGCGATGCCGAGGTCATCCCCGACCCCGACCGCTTCGACATCACCCGCCGGCCCAACAAGCACATCGCCTTCGGCTACGGACCGCACATGTGCATCGGCCAGCACCTGGCGAAGCTCGAACTGCGCATCATGTTCGAAGAGTTGCTGCCTCATATCGAATCGCTCGAGTTGGTCGACGACACGAAGATGATCCAGACGAATTTCGTCGGCGGCCTCAAGAACATGCCCGTCGAGATCACGTTCGCCGGATAGCAACGATGGCAACACCACATTCGTCACCCACCGTGGTGATCGTCGGGGCCGGACATGCAGGCGGCACCCTCGCCGGCATTCTGCGGCAGCAGAAGTTCGACGGTCGCATCGTCCTGTGCGGCGACGAAACACACCCGCCGTATCACCGGCCACCACTGTCGAAGAAGTACACCGACGACGAGTACGTCCACTGGCTCAAGCCGGAATCGTTCTACGCCGACAACGGTATCGACATCCGGCTCGGCGATCCGGTGGTCCATCTCGACACGGATGCCCGAACCGTGACAACAACCTCCGGCACGGTCCTCGAGTACACAACCCTCGTCCTGGCAACCGGCGCTGCACCGCGCACCCTGACATTGCCGGGCAGTGACCTCGCGGGCGTGGTGAGCCTGAGAACCCTCGCCGACGCAGCACAACTGCGCGAGGCGGTCCACACGGGCGCTGCCCTGGCCGTCATCGGCGGCGGATATGTGGGACTCGAGGTCGCCGCGTCGGCCCGCTCCCGCGGATGCCACGTCACGGTGATCGAACGCGAAGAGCGGGTACTGGCACGGGTCGCAAGCCCGGAGTTGTCGCGTGCCCTCACCGAATTCCACCGCGACCGCGGAACCCGCATCGTCACCGGAGCCGAAGTCGGGCAGATCACGGGTACCGGCGGCCGCGTCGCCGGGGTGTCCCTCACCGACGGAACCGAGATCCCCTGCGACCTGGTGCTCGTCGGTGTGGGTGCGATTCCGAACGACGCCCTCGCGCGGCAGGCCGGTCTCGACTGCCTCGCGGGTATCGTCGTCGACGGTTCGTCACGCACCAGCGATCCACACGTCCTCGCGATCGGGGACGTCACCTACCGCTTGCACGACACCCTCGGGAAAATGGTTCGGCTGGAAAGCATTCCCAGCGCTGTGGAGCAGGCCAAGCAGGCGGCCGCTGTCATCGCGGGTGCCCCGCAACCGCCGCACGAAACCCCCTGGTTCTGGTCGGACCAGTTCGACCTGAAGATGAAGATGGCGGGGATCCTCACCCCCGGCACACGGGCCGTCCTGCGCGGCAATCCGTCCGGGTCCTCCTTCGCCCTGTTCCACATCGACGACGACGGCGTCCCCGTCACCGTCGAAACAGTGAACGCTGCAGCCGAATTCATGGCGGGTAAACGATTCATCGGTGACCGCACCCGGGTCGATCCGGCCGCCCTCGCCGACCCCGCCACCGCCTTGCGCGAAGCCGTTCTCTGAGCACGTCGAATTCCGCCGAACCCGACCGGTTCGGTGCACACGATATGGAGTATCCAACGATGGAAGCACTGGCAGCGGTCGCACGGGAACCGCACACCGAGTTCACTCTCGAACCGATCGTCATCGACGGGCCGCGGCCCGGTGAGGTCCTGGTCGAGATCGAAGCGGTCGGTATCTGCCACACCGACCTCGCCGCCCGCGACGGCGCCCTCCCGACGGCACTGCCCGCGGTGCTGGGCCACGAAGGCTGCGGCATCGTGACGAAGGTCGGCACGGGTGTCACGAAGGTGGCGCCCGGCGATCGGGTGAGCATCACCTTCAACAGTTGCGGCGCCTGCCCCTCGTGCACCACGGGGGCCCCGTCCTACTGCCACCGGTTCGTGAGCCTCGCCTACGACGGTGTCCGCGACGACGGCAGCGGACCGCTGTCCACCGCCGACGGTGAATCCCTCACCGGCCTGTTCTTCGGGCAGTCGTCGTTCGCCACCCACAGCCTCGCATTCGAACGCAATGTCGTGAAGGTTCCCCACGACATCCCCGCCGAACTGCTCGCGCCTCTCGGCTGCGGCATCCAGACCGGTGCAGGCGCCGTGATGCGTTCCCTGAACTGCCGTCCCGGATCGACCGTGCTCATCGCGGGCGCCGGTTCGGTGGGTCTGGCCGCTGTGATGGGTGCCGTCGTCCAGGGCGCCGCCACGATCATCGCCGTCGAACCGCACCGGTCCCGGCGCGACCTCGCACTCGAGCTGGGTGCGACCCATGTCGTGGACCCCGCAGCCGGACCGCTCGTCGATCAGGTCCGGGCCATCGTCCCGGACGGAGCGGACTATGCGATCGACACCTCCGGTGTTCCCGCAGTGATCGAATCACTCGTCGGCGCCATGACCTTCCGCGGCAAGATCGGACTCATCGGTGTTCCCGCCGATCCCGCGGCGTCGGTTCCGCTGAACATCATCAACTCGCTGTCGATGGGGATCACCGTCACCGGAATCATCGAAGGCGACAGTGTCCCCGACGAATTCATCCCCGAGCTGGTCGATCTCTACCGGGCGGGCAGATTCCCGCTCGACAAGCTCGTCACCACTTTTCCCTTCGCGAAGATCAACGACGCGATCGAAGCCCAGCATCGCGGCGAGGTACTCAAACCCGTTCTCGTGCAGGCCTGATAGCCCCGACCCCGGAAGGACACCCCGATGACGATCGACTACCCGGATCTCTACATCCGCGGCGGATGGACCCGCCCCGCAGGCACTTCGACGATCCCG
>JAAZAD010000500.1 GCA_012514505.1 Rhodococcus sp. (in: high G+C Gram-positive bacteria)
CGCCGACCACCGAGTCGGAACCGAGCACCGAGTCAGAACCGAGCACCACGTCCGACCCGAGCGACACCAGCGATCCCGAGTCGTCATCATCAGACGACGAGGACTCGCTCGCAGGCGCGGCTTCGGACGATTCGACGGCCGACACGACCATCACCATGCCGCCCGTCACCACGCACTGGTCCGACGACTCCACGCCGCAGGGCTGACACTTCCGCCTGTAGGCTGACGTTCCGCCGGTTTGGGGGGCTTCCATTCCGGGACGCGTCGCCTCGAAGGAAGGGCTCGGGATGGAGAACCTTCGTCACGCCGCATGGGACCACCACGCGATCAAGGGCGCGGTCGACGCTGTGGATCCGGCCGCAGCAGCCGCCGTCTCGCACGCATGGACCTCGATCGGGCGTGAGTTCGACGCAGCGGTCGCCCAGTTCCGTGAGACGGTCGAATCTGCTGCCGCCACCGGTTGGCGTGGGAGCACTGCCACTGCGGCCACCGAATCCGTCGCACGGTACTCGGCCGAAAACGCTCATGTCGGAACCGGTTTCGTCGACACCGGTTCGGCGATCGGGCAGGCAATCGCGGGCGCCGAATCGATTCGCACCGCGATTCCCGCGCCCGTCGACCGTCCAGAGGGATGGGTGCGCGCCATGCCCTGGATGTGGGACGCCGACGAAGCCGTCAACGAGGCCGAGCAGTCCGCGAAGGCCGCCATGGAATCGACGTACCAGCCGGCACTGCACAACGCCACGACATCGGTGGCTGCCGTGGCGGCACCCGACGTCATGGGATACGAGCAGGGCCCCAACGGAATTCACGGTGTTCCCGCACCGGCATCGAGTTCCGTCGAGAATCTGCACCAGCCCCGTGAAGTCCCTACCGATTCCGACGACGTGGTCCACTCGCCCACTGTGACGACAGGCGGCACGACCGGTGGAGCAATGGCGGCCGGCGTACTGGCAGGCGCACTCGGAAGCGGCGCTGCACAGTACGCACGTCACGTCGTAGCCACGCATCATGATGATGACAGCGATGCGGACGTCCCCGCCGAGGCACCCGACCAAAGTGATGCCGACGAGTCCGAGGATACGAGTGAACCTCTCACCTTCCTGGTGGAGATGGACGACGGTAGCGACGTCGTCGGAACACTCCCGCCCGCTTCGCCACCGGTGATCGGCGGGTAAGCGTGGGCAGGTGGGTCCTGTCCAGTGCCCAGTTCTCGGCGCTGTGGACGCGAACGGGCCAAGATCGCATCCCCTATCCGTTCGCCGTCTCGAGTTCCGTAACGACGCTAGCGGAATACTCGTTGCAGCAGAACACGATTCGCGAGGCGTTCGAAGGGCCCGAGCACGATCACCTCGCTGCCGCACTGTTGCTGATCGCGGAACCCGACATTCGCATCGAGCTCGCCGGGTTCGTGGGATCGGCACCGCTGCGCATCATCGGCGCGATGGACGGTCACCACGGCATCGTCGCGTTACAGCGCCCCGGGCAGGCGCCGGGCACCGGCGGCGATGTGGTGATGCTCGGTTGCGAGCCCTACGACGTCGCACGGCAGGTTCTCGCTCAGATTCCGAACACTGATCCAGGCAAGTACCGGGGAGTGCAATTCCGTAGCGCCGACGCGGCTTCGTCGGGTGGCGTGTTGCGCAGTCCGACGGCCGAGCACCCGCTCCGACCGGTCGCCGATCTGCTGGACCGTCCCTCGATCGGTGAAGGGATGGTGAAGGTCGTGTCGGGGCCGAGGCACGACAGTGTGACCCGTGGCGGAACGTCCTGGCGCGACATCGATGCCGACGGCCGCTACATCGTGTTCGGGACCGACACGGTGACCGTTCAACCCGGCACGTCCTGGGACCTGTTGGACGTCCTGAATCGACTGACCGGGACACTGCCGGCGGGACAGGCACGCTGAGTCTCACCTGTCTGAGTGAACCACTAATGTGGACGGACACGAAGGAGGTGTGACCGGTGAACGATTCCGCAGATTTCGAGTCCGACACGTTCGATCTCGATACCAGCGTCAACCATGCGTGGGCAGACTTTCAGCTCCGTCTTGCCGATCACATCGCGATGATGCAGCAGGATGACCTTCTGATTCTGGAAGCGGGTTTCGGCGCCGTCGACGCGCAGCGATCGATGCCGTACGTCCAGTATCTGGTGTCGGAAGGGAACATGGTGCGCTGCGAGGTGCCGTCCAACGACCTCCTGCACCCCGACCGTGCACTCAGCGATTCCGACCAGACCTATCTCACCGAGCTCGGGTGGGCACGGCCCACGCACGGCCTCGAGGTGGACGATCACACGGGGTCGTCGTCGTTCTTCGTAGACAAGAGCCAGTCATGGTCGGATCAGCTGGCTGCGATGACGGTTGCCGCGTTCCGCGACGTATGGGGTGTCACGCATCCCGCATTCCTCGAGAGCGTGGAATCAGGGAACGATGACGTACCTTCGTTCGAGGCGGTCGAACCAGCCGACAGTCTCGTGCCACCGATGTCGCCCATCACCCCGGTCGTGCCGCACGATTCGGCACATCTGAAGGCGTTGGTCTCGAGGGCACTCGTGTCACTGCTGGGAGTTGCACCACAACAAGATCCGGACGGCGACATTCCGGTGCGCGTCGGCAACACCATCATGTTCGTGGGTCAACTCGCCGACACTCTCGACATTCAGTTGTTCGCGCCACTGGTCAACAACATCTCCGACCGGACGCGCGCCTGCGAGCTCGTCGCCGATCTCAACCGTAAGTGGTTGCGTATCAAGTTCGTTCTGGTCGACGATCGCTTGTCCGGCTTTGTCGAATTGCCCGGAAACCCGTTCGTTCCACAGCATCTCACCGATCTGTGCGGTACGTTCACCCAGTTCTTGAAGACTATCGATCAATCCTTTGCCGCGAAGTTCGGTGGCGAACTGTTCTTCGACCGCAGCGCGTCATCCTCCACGGACGTGGACCTGACCGCTGAAGAAATACCGGCCGAACTGAAGACTCTGCTGCATCTCGATCCGCGCGGCGACGGCACTCTCGACACCGCGGTCGTCGCGGAAGTGTGCGGGCACGATCGGAGCCGGATTCTGCAGCTGCTCAATCTCGCTCACCTGTGGCAAAGTCAATTGCAGCAGTCGTCGAAACTGGCCGCCGAGGACGAAGATCTCTCGATGCGGGATGCCTTCGAGGCGCAAGCCGCGTCATGGCGCTCGATGATGGACCTTCTACGAGGCGCACTGCGGACCGTTGTCATCCCCACCGATACAACCGAGTCCGAATCCACAGCCCACGACGAACCGGCCGAACCACCCACCGACCCAGGTGAGCCGACCCTCTTCGACGAACTCTGACCACCTCCTGTGAGTGCGTAGCGAGTGCAGAGACTCCTTGACCACGCACCACCCCACTTACACCCTGTTATCGATCGCGAAGTTATCCACAGTCATTCGAACTGTCTCCCTCACGGCGCCTCCGGAAGATAGCGTCGCTCCCACACGATCTGCCGATCGCGTCACACTGGGGGTGGGAGATGAAACCGATTCGCTTGGAACCGGACGTAATCGCGAATTGTCAGTCGATCTGCGACGGAATGCTGGATCAACTGAAATTGGCATCGGACCGAGCTCTGGACCTGACGGCCATCTCCGGATTCGGAACATTCCCGTCGGCCCTCGAATTGCAGTCCGGGTATCAGAACAAGTTCACCGGCGACCCCACATCCCTGGTGGAACGTCTGAAGCAGTACACCGACGCTGTCATCGAAATGCGTGCAGCATTCTCGGAAGCTGGAGCCGGCTACTCGGATTCCGACAACACCATGCAGCAAAGGCTTACATCACTCGACAGCCTGGCGGCCCTCGATTCCGAGAAGGCCTGACCGGTGACCGCATCCATCACGAGGCAAGACCAGCTGGCCAGGACCGAGCGAGTTCTCTCCCACCGACTCGGCGGCGAGACCGACCCGCCGTACGTGACAACGACAGAGAACTTCTTCGGGTGGGATCACGATCAGATGTACCAGGCCGTCCAGTCCATCGACAGCACTCGAATCCGTCAGATCGCCGAATGCCTCAACGACATCGCCGGGCTCGTCCCGTTCGGATTGGGCGTGGCCTTCCTGAAAGCGACCATCACCGCCGGCTGGGACGGCGACGCCGCCGATCGAGCCCTGGAAGCAGCCCAGCGACTCGGCGATCACGGAACCGAGTTCCGCGACAGCATAGGCACAGTCGCGGTGAAGCTGCATCACCTCCACTCGTACGTCGACGACATCAAGATCGCGGTGCCACCGCCGGACACTTCCACCGAAATGTCTCTGAGCGGCTCTCGGCAGCAAGCCGTGCACGAAGCCCGCGAAGATGCCCGACAAGCGGCAGCGCTTGCGCTCACCAACCTGTACTCACCCTCGTATCGCGATGCGGGCACCGACGTGCCGGTGTTCCCGGTGCCCCATACGGCCGTCGCGGACGGCTCGGATGGAACGATCTCTGCGCTGGCTGAACAGTCGAACGATGCACCGGGCGAGGAAGCTCGACCTAGCACCGATGCGTTGCACCCGACCACGCCGCCGCCACTCGACAACGCGCCGGCAACAACCATCACGATCATGAACACGGTGGCCGAGGCTTCCACACCAACTGCGGCGACTGGAGGGTCCGGCATACAGCCGAATCCTCGACCGGTGGCTGCACCGGAGCACACGGTATTCCGATTCGTGGGAACACCATCTCCAACCGCGCCGAGTCGCGTTCCGGAAGCCGTCGCTCGCTCCGACTACAGCACAACACGTTTCGACAACAGGCCCACCAACGATTCAGCACCGCACTCGGCGGCCACACCGCCCAGTGTTCAGGGCGCCTCGGTCGCACGTCTCCTGAGCACCGGAACTCACGGCGGTGGTCGGGTGACCGGTGACCAGCCACCGGTCGGAGTCCCTCCACGCTCTGCGGCAGCCGTCGCATCGAGCATGGATACGGCAGTGTCGCAGCCCGTGTCGACACGGCCGATCACACCCTTGGGCGGTCATGTGATGCCTTTCGGTGCACGCGGCATGGGACGCAGCGACGACACAGAGCACACCACGCCCAGCTACCTGGTGAACGTCGACAACGGAAACGAGTTGATCGGACGGATAGACCCCGTCGGACCGCCGGTGATCCGCTGATGAACGCATCTGTGACCGCCGCCGAGTTCATGAGGTTGTGGGAGGCTACGGATCTGGACCGAATGCCGTATCCCCTCCAGTCCCGATCCGGATCAACGACGCACGACGCGCACCCCGCACATGCACTCGGACCCGAACTGCCCGAGTGGATCGAAGCCCTTCGCTATCCCGACCTGTCGGTCACGGTGTACGCACCGGGCAGCGCCGAGAGTCCGGTGATCAGGCGTCGCGGATGCGTCCGCGGCGACCTCGCCGTCCTGGCCGAGCAACTCTCAGACGGTGCCAGGTCGGGGGATATTCGTATCTGTACCAGCAGTGGCGGAGAGTCGCGCAACCTCGCGGGGCTGGCCTTGGGACTCGTCGGCGATCTCCGGGAGTGCGCGGCCGGAACCGTGGGCACTCTCACCGCCCATCCCGACGACGTGGAACTGGGCAATTCCCGATCGCACTCGGTGCTACGGAGTGCCGTGCCGTCTCGAGCCGACCGCATTCGCTGTCTGCTCGGGCGCCCACGATCTGGCATCGGCTACGTCTGCGTACGCGGGCCGCGCAGCGGTCTCGACGAACCACTCATCGACGAGTTCACCTGGATCGATGTCTCGGGCGATGGCCGCTACCTTCACCGGGTCGACCACTTCGTGCATCTACGCCCGGTGTCTCCGGTTCAGATATACGAGGAACTACTGCGAAGGCTGAGGGCCGTGGTCGCCCGCTAGTCGGGGCGGGGCCATTCGTTGTCCTCGAGGTTTTCCACTGACCTGTTGAACTTGTCGAGCAACTGGCGAAACTGGCTCAGTTCGGCACTTTTCCAGCTGCCGACCACTTTTCCCACGCCCTCGGTGCTCAATCGTCTGTCTTCGCGCAGGAGTTCGAGGCCATGCTCGGTGGCCACGAACTTCCGAGCCGCTCCGCCCTCCGGATCTATGACACCTTCTACGAGATTCTGACGGGCCATCGAACGGACCTGGCGGTTGATCGTGGAGATGTCGAGGCGGAGGGCTTCGGCGAGTTGCCGCAGACTCATCGGAGATTCGAGCTGCAACCGGCTCAGTAATATGTACGCCGAGCGCTCGAGCACCTGACCCTTTCGGTGCGTGCGCGCCATCAAGGAGTGCCGTGACAGCAGCATCAACTCGTACTCGAGTGCGGTAAGCGAATCGACTCCGGCACCTTCCCCGTCTGCCACGTACCTCTCCTCACTCGAGTATGTGCATCATGCACGTGATGTGTACGATACACATCGCTGATCGGCTAACACTTCGAGCCGAAAAGATTCTGTGCATTTTATCGAAGTCAGGCAGGGGAACGTCGTGTCCACAATTGCACCCGAAACGGGCGAGACCGCGAAGCCGGCGCGACCTCCGAACGTGATCATCGCGGTACTCGCACTGTGCGGGATCGTGGTCGCGCTCATGCAGACGTTGATCATCCCACTCGTGCCGGTCCTGCCCCAGATTCTGAACGCCTCGGCCGCGGACGCATCCTGGGCCATCACCGCGACACTCCTCGCCGGTGCCGTGATCACCCCGATCGCGGGCCGCCTGGGCGACATGTTCGGCAAGCGCACCATCCTGGCACTGAGCCTCGTCTCACTGATTGCCGGTTCGGTGATCTGCGCTCTCAGCTCGTCGCTGCTGCCGGTGATCGTGGGCCGCGCCTTGCAGGGCACGGCCATGGGTGCGATCGCGCTCGGCATCAGCATTCTGCGTGACGAACTACCGCCCGAGCGGGTCGGTTCGGCAATGGCGATCATGAGCGCCACTCTTGGCGTCGGCGGGGCCATCGGAATGCCTGTCGCTGCGACCATCGCCCAGAAGGCCGACTGGCACACCCTGTTCTGGGTGTCCGCCGGACTCGGTCTCCTGTCGCTGATCCTGGTCCTCGCTCTGATCCCCGAGTCGCCGGTGCGCACACCCGCGCGCTTCGACTACGTCGGCGCGGTCGGGCTCAGCGCGGCATTGATAGCTCTTTTGCTGGCCATCACCAAGGGCGGCGACTGGGGCTGGACGAGCACGACGACGCTGGGCCTGTTGGCAGCTTCCGTCGCGATCTTCGTCGCTTGGGGCTTCTACGAATTGCGGACCGATGCCCCACTGGTCGACCTGCGGGTGTCGTCACGTCCCCAGGTCCTGTTCACCAATCTGGCCTCGATTTCCACCGGGTTCGCGATGTTCGGAATGTCCCTCATTCCTACCCAGATTCTGATGGCACCGACCGCTTCGGGCTACGGGCTGGGCCTGTCGATGATCCAGGCCGGAATCGTACTGGCTCCGGCGGGACTGGTGATGTTCTTCTTTTCGCCTGTGTCGGCACGAATCTCCGCGCAGCACGGGCCCCGGGTCACCCTCGCTGTCGGTGGCGCGGTGATCGCGGCCGGGTACATCTTCATGCTGCTGCTGCGCGGCAGCGTGTGGGAGATCTTGATCTCCACGATGATCGTGGGCGCAGGCATCGGCATCGCCTACGCCGCCATGCCGGCACTCATCATGGGCGCAGTCCCGATCACCGAAACGGCGGCCGCAAACGGCCTCAATTCCTTGATGCGGGCGGTGGGTACGTCTGCCTCGTCCGCAGTCGTGAGTGTGATTCTGGCGCACATGACCATCGAGGTCGGGCCGGTGGTTCTGCCGTCGTCGGCAGGATTCGATTCCACGATCGGCATCTCTATCGCGGCTGCGGCGGTGACGCTGCTGTTCACTGCCCTCATCCCCCGCACTCCCCCTGTGAGTGCGTAACGAGTCCAGAGACTCGCTAACCGCTCACAGGCGGAGCCTCCAGAGGGACGTTATTTCGCCACGACGAGCCACATGCAGGGGGTCCGCTCGGTCGGTCACCTTGGAGTGGGTGGGTCGAACATCCAACCTGTCGACGACGGCGAGGCCGGCGTCGGCGATCCAGCCGAGCAGTTCGTACCGTGAGCGCAGACCCAGCCGCTCGGCGATGTCCGACAGAATCAGCCACCCTTCGCCCCCGTCCTCGAGGTGTTCGGGCAAGCCGGCCAGGAACCGTCGGAGCATCGTGCTGTTCGCGTCGTAGACGGCGTGCTCGATGGGCGACGTCGGTTTCGCCGGGATCCACGGCGGGTTGCACACCACCAACGGTGCGCGGCCGTCCGGGAACAAGTCGGCACGTTCGATGGTGACGTTCGCGCCGTAGCCGAGGTCTTCGATGTTCCGTGTCGCGCATGCCAGCGCATTCGAGTCCATGTCGGTGGCGATCACCCTCTTCACACCGCGTTTCGCGAGCACGGCCGCCAGGACTCCGGTGCCGGTGCCGACGTCGAAGGCGAGTTCGGTCGACGGCAGCGGGGCCTCGGCCACGAGGTCGACATACTCTCCCCGAATCGGCGAGAACACCCCGTACCCGGGGTGGATGCGCGCACCGAGGGCGGGAATCTCGACGCCGTTCTTCTGCCACTCGTGCGCGCCGATTGCTCCTAGGAGGTCGCGCAGTGACGACACCGAATCGACGTCGACAGGCCCGTAGGCGGCGAGCATCGCCTGACGGGTGTCGGGTGCACGGCGCAGGTCCAGCGACTGGTCGGCGCCGAAGTGCACCAACAACATTCCGAGAATCCGGGCGCGGCGCGATTGCGTCTGACGATGAAGGTGGAACGCGGTGGCAGGATCCTCGGATCCCTTACGGCGTTTCTTGTCGACCCGCTTCGCCATTGCTATCGAGAGTTGACGTGCGTTCTGGTAATCGCCTCTCCACAGGAGTGCCGTTCCCTCGCATGCGAGGCGATATGCGTCGTCGGCGCGCATGGAGTCGTCGGCAACCACGACCTTCTTCGGCGCACGGGCACCGCTGATCGATCGCCATACCGCAGATTGTTCGGAGCCGTCCTCACTCCACCGGACGAGCTCTGTCTCCATTGCCCAACCTTATGCCCCTGTGAGTGAGTAGCGAGTACAGGGACTCCTTGGGCGCGCACAGGGGGACCCTTGTGCGATAGTTTCTTGACATGAGTGAAAGTCAGGGACGAATCGCGTTCATCCAGGCAACGTGGCACCGCAACATCGTCGACCGCGCACGCGAGGGTTTCACCGACGAGATGGTGTCGCTCGGTTTCGCGAAGGATTCGCTCGACTGCTTCGAGGTTCCCGGCGCTTTCGAGATCCCCCTGCACGCACGCCGCCTCGCACTCACCGGACGATACGACGCCATCGTCGCCGCCGGCTTGGTTGTGGACGGCGGCATCTACCGGCACGATTTCGTGGCCACCGCCGTCATCGACGGATTGATGCGGGTGCAGTTGGACACCGACGTTCCCGTGTTCTCGGTGGTCCTCACACCGCACCACTTCCACGAGCACGATGAGCACGTCGACTACTTCACCAAGCACTTCGTGAAGAAGGGTGCGGAGGCAGCACGCGCGGTCGACACCACACTGGCGTCGCTGCGCGCACTGCCGACCGAGTAGGTCAGCTCGCCTGGATCTGGCGATTCCGTAGGTAGATCGTCCAGAAGACCGGTGCCAGAACCACACTGAGAACGGTCACGACGACGCGAACACCGACGGGCCAGGCACTGAACGGTGCGGCCACCAGAGACACGGTGAACAGGAGTGCGCCGATCAAGGGCCAGTGACGAAGCCAGAACTCGCGAACCGATTCCGTCACCGCCTGCACAGCGACCATCGCCGCCGACGGAGTCTGGTCCGGGGTATCCGCGGGCGCGGAATTCCGCGTATCGATTCGAGAATCCATCAGGTCACGGGCGCGACCATCCACCGGTGTCACCTCACCGGTCCGGTCGAACACGAACAGTGCGATGCCCACCGAGGCCGCGTATTCCGTCGCGGATTCGGTGTAGTCGGCACCGGAGAAATAGACGAGGGCGCGCTGGTGGTCCAGACCCCGTGCCCCGTACAGGTTCTCGAGGTCGTCCTTGTCGGCGGTGCCGCCGCGCCACTTGACCTGCGCGTAGGCCCGCTGTGAGTACACGTCGATTCCACCGTCGGGGCCACCAGGAAGCGCGGTCGCATCTACGAATCCGAAATCGCGCATCTTCGCGGCCGCATTGATCTCTGCTTCCGCAGCCGTTCGTACCAGTGCCACAGCAGTGCCTCCCCCGTTGCGAAAATGTTTCCCTTTCGAAGGTACATCGTGATCTGGGGTTTTCTGGTTACCGGAGTGCGAGCAACGTCACACGCGAAGATCTCATCGCCGATTCGCACTCTACCCTCCCGTAAGGGTAGGTTTCCGTGCCGATGACTACGCAGCAGCTCGAGAAGCAGGTTCGCGACGAAGGGTCCGTGCGCGCTGCGCTACGGTCGCCTCGTCGACTCAAGACCGAGATCCTCGCCGGTACCGTCGTCGCCCTGGCGCTGATCCCGGAGGCCATTTCCTTCTCGATCATCGCCGGCGTCGATCCTCGTGTCGGCTTGTTCGCCTCGTTCACCATGGCGGTGACGATCGCCATCGTCGGTGGCCGACCGGCAATGATTTCCGCAGCCACCGGCGCGATCGCCCTGGTCGTCGCACCACTGTCGCGTGAATACGGAATGGACTACCTGATCGCCGCAGTCCTGCTGGCCGGTGTCCTGCAAATCGTTCTCAGCCTTCTCGGTGTCGCGAAGCTGATGCGATTCATTCCGCGCAGCGTGATGGTCGGCTTCGTCAATGCGCTGGCGATCCTGATCTTCATGGCGCAGCTTCCGCACCTGATCGGCGTGCCCGCGCTGGTGTACCCGATGGTCGCGGTCGGCCTGTTGATCATCGTCTTGTTGCCGAAGCTGACCACCGCGGTCCCCTCCCCGCTGGTGGCGATCGTGCTCCTCACGGCCGCCACCGTGGTCTTCGCGTTGAACGTCCCCAACGTCGGCGACCAGGGCGAACTCCCCTCCAGCCTGCCCTCGTGGCTGATCCCGGACGTGCCGTTCACGCTGGAGACGCTGTCGATCATCGCCCCCTTCTCGCTGGCAATGGCACTGGTCGGGTTGTTGGAATCGTTGATGACCGCCAAACTCGTCGACGACATCACCGACACGCACTCGAACAAGACCCGCGAAGGCTGGGGTCAGGGTGTCGCGAACATCGTCACCGGCATCTTCGGTGGCATGGGCGGATGCGCGATGATCGGCCAGACGATGATCAACGTCAAGGTCTCCGGGGCTCGCACCCGAATCTCCACATTCCTTGCCGGCCTCTTTCTGCTGATCCTCGCGGTCGTCCTCGGCGACGTCGTCGCCCTGATTCCGATGGCCGCCTTGGTGGCGGTGATGATCATGGTGTCGGTCGGCACCATGGATTGGCATTCCATCGCACCGAAAACGCTGCGCCGTATGCCCCGAAGCGAAACCCTGGTGATGCTCGCGACCGTCGCGGTTACGGTCGCCACACACAACCTCGCCTACGGCGTCATCGTCGGCGTCGTCACCGCGATGGTGCTCTTCGCCCGTCGGGTGGCACACGTGACAGAGGTCGTCGACATCGCGCACCCCGACGAGAACACGCGGGTGTACGCGGTGCGCGGCGAACTGTTCTTCGCGTCCAGCAACGATTTGATCTACCAGTTCGACTACGTCGGCGACCCGGAGAACGTCGTCATCGACCTGTCCGATTCACACATCTGGGACGCCTCCACCGTCGCAACGCTCGACGCGATCACCACCAAATACGCTGCCAAGGGCAAGAACGTGGACATCGTCGGCCTCAACTCTGCCTCGTCCGAACGGCACGTGCGACTCAGCGGGCGGCTGGGCGCCGGGCACTGACATCATGGAGGGGATGACTCACGAGATGACGGATCGGCACATGCAGATCGGTGCGGTTGCCGAGCGCACGGAGCTGTCGATCAAGACCATTCGGCATTACGACGAGGTCGGTCTGGTCACCCCGTCCGAACGCAGCGTAGGCGGGTTCCGCCTCTACACCGAAGCCGACGTTCAACGCCTATTGGTGATCCGCCGGATGAAACCGCTGGGCTTCACCTTGGACGAAATGCGGCAACTGCTCGAATCCCTCGAAACCTTGGCCGGTGACAAGCCCGCCGAGGAGAAGGCGGCAGCGCAGGCGTTCGTGACCGAATGCCATGCGCGCGCGGAGGAAAGCTGCCACAAACTCCGGAAGCAGGTCACCTACGCCGAAGAACTGACAGCGTTGCTCGCCGACCACGCCGGCCCGCGATAGCGCTCGAACTCAGAAGCGCAGCGTTCAGAAACCGACCTTGCTGTAGTCCACGCTCAGCCAATGCTCGGGCCGCATACGGATGATGACGGCCCGGTCGTTGAACATCTGCTCGAGAAACTGTGTCGTGTCGTCTTCGGACAGGTAGCGACGCACCAGCGGCCGCACGTCGTCGGCGGACGGCGACTCCTGGAACTCGGCGGGACCTTCGACGCTGACGTAGCTGTACGGCGGGGCCTCGTTCTGCGCGACCAGGCTGTAGCGACCGCTGGCGCGGATCAACTTCTCTTTGACGGTGCCGTTCTCGGTCCAGACCCACACGTCACCGCCGGGTTCGTAGAAGTACCAGATCGGCACGGCCAGGGGTGCTCGTCCGTCCCTGTCGACGGCGATCACGCCTATATGCAGATCTGCCAGAAACGTCTCTCGTTCGGATGTGCTCATGCTGGTGGCCGACATGACGAACTCCGCTCTGTTGTGTCTTCAGGCTGAAGGTTGTTCCATTTCTCGCTTGAGGTTGCGCAGTGTGATTGCGATGTTCTTCTGCTGGTAGTCGGCGAACACTTTTCCGCGCGTGGCGATCTTGTCGAACGTGTTGGCCACGAAATCAGGCCAGGATGCGCGGTCGTCGATCCATGTCTCGGTGACGCGGGTGCCTCCGTCGACAGCCTCGAAGGTGTATTTCCAGGTTGCGATCGGGGCCGAGATGCGTGGCGCCTTCACTCCGATCGCACGTACCTTGAAAGCGAACGCCTTGCCTGGCTCGGCAGCGGTGACAGTGCAGCGTGTGGTCCATCTGATCGAGCCGCGCTTGTTGTGCCCGTCGAATGTCATCCCCACATGGGCGGCTCGCCCGTCGGATGCGACGGTTGCGCCCGTGTTCTCCGGGCTCCACTTCCCCATCAACGATGGGTCGCTGATCTGGGCGTAGACCTCGTCGGCGCCGACGTTGACGACGATACTGTCCGACACGGTGAGAGTCCGTGGCATCAAACAACCTCCTTGGTCGTCACGAGCGTAGCGCCCGGTACCGACGGGTTAGCGTCACCTGCGTAAACGCGGTGCGGGACTTGTTCGTAGGGTGTGACCATGGACACCGTCTACAACATCTTCGTGGTTGCACACCTGCTCGGCATGGCCGCTGTGGTCGGCGGTTACCTGACGGTGTTGAAGGCACCCGCCATCACCCCTGTGATCCTGTGGGGCGCCCGGGCGCAGTTCGTCATCGGCCTGATCCTCGTGGGCATCGGCGAGGCCGTGGTCGACAAGGAATACGACCACGCCAAGATCGCGGTCAAACTGATCATTGCGCTTGCCGTCGTCGCGCTCGCCGAGATCACCAACGGGAAGCAGAAGCGCGGCGAAGGTGCGCCGACCCTGGTCCACGTGGTCGGCGGCCTGGCCATCCTCAACACCCTGATTGCCGTCCTCTGGACCTGATCCGGGCATCTTCTCGTGCGCGACGATAACGTGGTGGGAAGGACCCTCGGAGGAAGGCGCAGTTTTGAGTACCGGTGACAGACTCGAGGGTGATTTCGGCGCCGAGATCGAGGGCTGGGACATCGAGAGCCCAGACATGCGCCTTCAGTTCGGTCACATCAGGGGCGAGTTCACCCGGTTCATGATGGGCTATCAGTTCGGGATCGCCGAGTTGACGACGAAGATCAACATCCTCAAGGACGAGTTCACCCACATTCACCGGTACACGCCGATCGAGCATGTCAGCTCCCGGTTGAAATCCCCCGAGTCCATCATGCGCAAGACGATGCGGCGGGGCATTCCGTTCACCCTCGACGACATCAAGGCCAATCTGACGGACATTGCCGGCGTCCGGATCACATGCGGGTTCATTCGCGACACCTACCAGGTGGCGGAACTGTTGATCAGCCAGTCCGACATCACCGTCCTGGAGGTGAAGGATTACATCGAGAACCCGAAACCGAACGGGTACAAGAGCCTGCACCTGATCGTGGAGGTCCCGGTGTTCATGAGCGACCGCAAGCATGCTGTGTGCGTGGAGGTGCAGATCCGCACGATCGCCATGGACTTCTGGGCGACGCTCGAGCACAAGATCTACTACAAGTACGACCGTGCCATTCCGGCCCCGCTTCTGGAGGAGCTCACCGAGGCCGCGGAAGCCGCCAACCAGTTGGACAGGAAGATGGAGCGGCTGCACGACGAGGTGTCGAAGCTCAAGGCCGACGCCGCGCCGATCGACGAGCAGGTGGCTTCACCCATGCCCTCCGAGCTCTTGGAACTCCTGAGACGTCAACAACAGAACCCCGACTGACCTCACGGCGGGCCGGCAGAGGTAACGCGTTTCACTCTGCAATAAGTGCAGGTCTACTGCGCGCCCGGTGTACAGTTCTGCAAAGGAACAGAGCTGGCAAACCCAAGCATTGCCCAAGGAACTTAGCTTAGGCTAGGCTTTTCGTTCGCGTGTTCCACGTGCATTCAGACAACGACGTCTGCCTCACCGGTCGAACGGTTCGAGGCGGTCGTTTATCCCGACCCTCCTCCGAACGGCCGCCCGTGCGACGAGCACGGATTTCCATCCGGCACAAGAACGAGGAGACGGCGCTTGAAGACGAGTGCAACGAAGTCCGGCCTGTACGACCCCGCGCTGGAGAAGAGCAGTTGCGGGGTGGGGTTCATCACCCGCAAGGACAGCACTCGCAGTCACGACGTACTCGTTCACGCGCACCGCGCTCTGTGCGAGGTTCCGCACCGCGGCGGCATGTCCGCCGAGGGTGTCGGTGACGGCGCCGGCGTCAGCATCGACCTGTCGCCCGACTACTTCCGCACCCTGACCGGCAATGCCGACCTGCAGACGGGCGAGTTCGGCGTCGGCAACTTCTTCCTCCCGAACGACCCGTCCTTCCATGCGGAAGCCGAGGCGGTCATCGAGAAGGCATTCGCCGATCACGGCCTGCGCACGATCCTGGTGCGCGACGTCCCGGTCGACGACACGGCCTTGCGCCCGGTCGCCATCAAGGACCAGTTGTTGATCCGGCAGTGGGTGTTCACGGGTGCCGAAGCCGGTAGCTTCGACCGCCGAATCCACGAGGCCCTGCTCGCCATCGAGGCGATCGCCTACGCCGAGTCCACGCTCACCGGCCTGTACCCGCTGTCACTCAGCGCGCACACGCAGGTACTGAAAGGGCGCCTCAACTCGAACGAGGTGGTCCCCTACTTCCGCGATCTGACCGATCCGTCGCACGCGGTGCACACCCTTTACTTCCACACCCGATTCTCGACGAACACCGATCCGCATCCGACGATGGCGCAGCCGTTCCGGCTGATGGCGCACAACGGCGAGCTCAACACGGACAAGAAGAACCGCCTGTCCGAAGGTGCGCTGGCACGCGCCCGGAACCGGGAGATCGTCCGACCGCCCGGCCAGTCGGACAGCTGCCGACTGGACCAGACGTTGCAGAGCCGCATCGTCGACGACGAGCTGGATCTGGTCACCGCCGTCGTGTCGATGATGCCCCCGGCGTGGGAGAACGACACGTCCCTGTCCGCCGAGGTGCGGGCGATGCTCGAGTACTTCTCGCTGTACGAGGAGAAGAACGACGGCCCGGCCGCGTTGATCTTCGGTGACGGCACCGTGGTCGGCGCGCGCCTCGACCGGCTCGGTCTGCGCCCGCTGCGGTCGGTGGAGAC
>JAAZAD010000501.1 GCA_012514505.1 Rhodococcus sp. (in: high G+C Gram-positive bacteria)
GAGGCCGGGCAGATTCGGAACCGCAGGCTCGCTGAAGGGGCCCATGGCGCCCACGAGGAACTGCGCTTCCCAGACGCCCTTCGCGGTCGTGACACGCCACACCTGATCGGATTCGATCCACTGTGCGTCGGAAACCTCTTCGCCCGTGTGCACTCGGTCCGACAATCCGAACTTCTCGACGCAGTCACGCAAGTAGGCGTAGATCTCCGGCTGCAGCGGGTACAGACGGGTCCAATTCGGATTGGGCGCGAACGAGAAGGAGTAGAGAATCGAGGGAATGTCGCATTGCGCCCCCGGATAGGTGTTGACCTGCCACGTGCCACCCGGCGCTTCTGCGCGCTCGAGAATCGCGAAGTCGTCGATACCGGACTGGGTGAGTCGAATCGCCGTACCGATTCCTCCGAACCCCGCGCCGATGATAGCGACTCGAACGCGGCGGACACCCCCTGTTTCGCCGGAAGCCGACGCTGTCGGCCCTACTCCGTTGGTCATGTGGGAAGTCTCCTCGTCGGCGTTGGCGTACCCCACGAAGGTTATGACTGACATCACCTGCTGTCAACAGCGGATGATGTCAAAAGATCAACTGTTGACATACCGTGATGTCAACATGGATATTCGGAGGTAATCGACTCGAAAGGACCCATTGTGGCGAACGAGCAGCACACCCTCCCCAAGACACTGACCGAGGCATTTCAGGCAAGGGTCGCCGAGCTGCCCGACGCAATTGCACTCCGCACAACGGGCGAAGAAATGCCGTTGACCTGGTCCGAATACGGACGCCGAGTCCAGTCGATTGCTGCCGGGCTCGCCGATCTCGGGGTCCGGACCGGAGATCGTGTTGCGATCATGCTGGCCGACCGGCCCGAGTTCGATCTCTTCGACAACGCACTGCTACATCTCGGCGCCGCACCCGTCTCCGTCTCCACCACTTTCTCCCAGGAGCAGATCCGGCACCTACTCGCCGACTCGGCTGCGACCGTCGTGGTCACCGAGGGACAGTTCGTGCAGCGTCTCCGCGAAGCCGGCCTCGAGAGCGTGAACTACGTCGTCACGATCGAAGGGTCTGCGGACGCCGCCGATCCGGAGGACCGCGTGTTCCTGAGCCTCGAGGAACTGGAAGCGAACCCGGCGCCCGACTTCGACTTCGACGCCGCGTGGCGGGCCGTCACACCCGAGAACGTGGCCACGGTGATCTACGCGGCCGACGACACCGGAATCCTCGAGGCTGTCGAGGTAACCCACGCCTCCGCACTCGCGACGCGCTCCTCGACGTCCCCCTTGGTGGGCGCGGACCTCGACTGATCAACCGCATGGGACGATGAAGCCATGACCGATACCGACAACGCCCGCGGCGCACCGAGGCGGTGGCGTGGTCAGGACCCCGAGGACCGCCGGGCGGCGCGACGGGCCCAACTCATCGACGCCGGTCTGGAATTGATGGGTACCGAGGGCGCAGCCGGCACCACGATGCGGGCTACCTGCCGTCAAGCCGGACTCACCGAGCGGTACTTCTACGAAAGCTTCGAGAACCGTGATGCACTGCTGATCGCAGTTCAGGACGAAGTAGTGCTGGGCGCCCGAGACGTACTCGTATCTTCGCTGGCGAACGCGCCCGAAGGCCCAGCACAGCTGATTCGACATGTGGTGAGCGCCTTCACCGCCTATGTGGCGGAGGATCGGCGGCGCGGGCGCATCATGTTCGTCGAATCCCACAGCGTTCCGGAATTGTGGCACCGCGGCGAACAGCTGATCGACGAGTTCACCGTGCCGATTTCCGCCTCCCTGGAGATGCTGCGTGGTGAAGGCGATCCCCCCGACCGCATCACCACCGAACTCAATTCGATCGGACTCTTCGGTTCCCTCGCCTTCGTGTACCAGCGGTGGCTCACGGGAAGCTCGCGCATCTCGAGTGAACGAATCGTCGAGCACATCTCGCAAGTGATCGAGGCCCACGTCAATGTCGACAGTTCTCCAAAGGCTTCGCCTGTGAGCGGTTGACGAGTCTCTGGACTCCTTGGCCACGCACCGGCGGCGGAGCCGCCTGCAGTGGCATGATGGCCGTGTGGGCCATGTGTTCGATTTTCTCGCCAACTATTGGTGGCTGATCTTCGTCTTCGGCGGCAGCATCGGTGGGGCTGTGAAGGCGGTGGGAGCCGCCAATTCGCGCCGCATCGACCGGCGCCAAGAGCGCTTCCGTTTGAAGCAACAAACCAAAATCGCCGTGGCGCAAGCCAAAGCGCAGAACCAGGTCGACGAAGAAGCGGTGCTGCGCGACATCGCCAAGACGGTCGACGAACACGAACAGACCGACGTCCGCTGGTTCGCCTACGAGATGGACCTGGTCACTCTCCTCGACTTCCCGATGATGACCGACATGCGCGAACCGCTGACCACCGAGTTCCACAAAGCGAAGCGGCGAGCAGACCTGCTGAAACCGTCGGAACCGGAATCGCTGGTGGGCGATCGTGATGCGAGAGCCGCCTACCGGGATGCCGTCCACGCCTACGCCATTGCGTTCGATGTCGCTGAGAAGGAAGCAAAACGGCGTCGGCAAGGCGACTTCTCCTACAACGAGCAGGAACGTCTGGTTCGAGCACAGCGGTTGCTGAGACTGGCGATGGACGATGGTGCCACGCAGCAGGAACGGCAGAGTGCCTACACGAAGGCCCGTAAAGAACTCGAGGGACTCATCGCCGTCCCCACCAGCGCACGCCTGCAGCTCGAGCGGAAGATCGCCGGCCAGATCGAGGCGTAGGGCCTTCGGCCCTGTGAGTGGGTAACGAGTCCAGAGACTCGCTACCCACTCACAGGGGTCAGGCTGCGGGGGCCGGGGTGACCGTGGTGGTCACGACCGCAGTGGAGGTTTCGGGATCGACCGCGTCGGTCGCGCCATCCGACCCGGACTCCTCGGTCGCCGCCGGCTGCTCACTCTGCGAGCTCGAGGTCTCCTCGGTGACCTCCACCTGCTGGTTGTCGACCGGTGTGTCCGCGGGTGCCGGCTCGTTCGCGGCGGACGGCACGACGTCGGATTCGCCGCCCTCAGCAGAACCGGCGACCCCGTCCCCCTCCTGGGCACCGTCACCCTGTGAGGCCTTCTGTGCCGGAGCGTCCGACTTGGCCGTAGCCTGCGCCGGTACCGAATCCTTGGCCTTCTTTGTCTCCGCGGCCAACTCGAGCGCCTCTTCGACGTCCTTCGCTTCCGGCTTGTGTTCCGTGTTCAGCGGCTCACCGTTCGCGGCCTGCTTGGACAGATGGGTCAGCCACGCTGCCGCATACTCGGCCGAAGTCAGCGGCTTGCCGTTCTTCGGGTTCGCGTTCTCCCAGTAATCGAAGTGGTGTCCCGTTGCATCCGGACCGAGGGTGAGGTTGTACGGATCGTTCATGACCACCGGAATGGTGTTGGTGTTCGTCATGATGAGCCCGACGATCTCCTTGAAGAACTTCTGCGGCAGGTAGGCCAGCGGCGACAGCTCTTCTTTCTCGATCGAATCCTTCGGTGCGTCCTCGTCCGTCGACTCTTCTCCGGCCGTCGCGGCGCTAACATCGGTCGTGGCATCGCCCGCAGCCGGAGTCTTCAGCTCGTAGCCCGGGGTCGAAACCTTGATGAGCACCTCGAGGAAGGTCTCGTCGCCCTGCATCCAGTTCTCTTGCGAGCCGATATCGGCGAATGCCGCGAACGCGATGCGGCCGAGCGCAGTGGCGACGTCCTGCCCGGTGGCAGGAGTCAATCCCTCCGCTTCCAGTGCGTCGACGTTGATCTGGCGACCAACGTTGACGGCCAGTTGGAGAAGCGAGATGTTCTCGGGAGCGGCGCAGGTGAGGTCACCGTCGGAGCAGAACGACGCGACCTTGCCGTCCAGCGCACCGAAGCTACCTCCGGTGTCGGGCAGCGCACCCCCACCTCCAGCGGCATTCTCGCCGTTCTGGTAGTCCCGGTCGAAGTTGTCGGGCCGGCTGAACGGGTTCTCGGCGCCGGGGAACGGACCTTGACCGACGGCGCGACCGGCGTCGGCGAGGATCACGACACCGAGCACACGGGCCGGGTCGACGATTCCGTAGGTGCCGTTCTCCGCTTCCTGGTTTCCGATGTTCATCGCGACACGGCGTGCGACGTCCGCACCCTCGCTGTATCCGACGATGGAGAACTGGGTGTCCGGGCAGGCCGCCTGGATCTCGCGCATGACCTGCTGGGTGTTCTCGACTCCGACCCCGACCGCGTCCTCGTAGGTGGCCATGTTCGCCGGGTACTCGATGTACATCGCGGCGTAGTCCTGGCTGGGCGCACCCGGAGCATTGATGATCGGGTCGAGCCACACACTGTTGTAATCGCTGGACATGGCTGCCGGTAGCGCCGACCCGTCCTCGCGAACCAGCATCGCCGTGTCCGGGATGCTGCTCGGGGTGTCGTTGCGGCCCGCAATCGAAACGGTCACCATGTCGTGACAGTCTGCGACGGAGGCCGTCAGCTCGGTGTCGATGCTTTCCGACCCCGAAGGAATCAGAAAAGATGCGGCGACGATGGCCGCCACCCCCAACGTTGCCGGCGCGGCCACAGCCGAAGCGATGCGGTGCCGCTCGAAGAATCCACGTATATCCATGTCCACGTCCTTATGTCCCCAACCCAATCGGTTTACGCGGACCGACCCCCGCGTTGTATACGTCACCACGAACGTCGTGCGGAGCGACGAGTCCGTTACACGCCGTTCTGGTTGACTGGACGAAAGTACAGGTTGATGGCGCCCGGATCCGGGTAGCCGAACGAGAACACTCACTTCTGTAGCGGAGGTGCAGATGACGAACGACGTCGAAAAACGCTGGTCCGACCGGCCGACGATGCGCTCAGCTGCCTGGTATGCATCCGGCGTGATCGCCCTGGCATTTCTCGCCGCTGGAATCATCATCGTCTGGGCTCTGGCGACCAGCGAAGCGGAATGCGTGACCGCAGAGTTCCGGGTATGCGCAAGCCCGGACCGCTACCTGCTGGCCTTCGTACCCTCCGGAATCCTGTTCCTCGGCGGTATCGGCGCATTCGTCCGCACCTACACGACCTGGCGCAAAGGCGGCACCTGGCCGATCTGGCAGGGCGCCGGGTGGATCCTGTTCCTACTCATGCTGGTCTACGTCTTCACGTCCGCCGGCATCCTGTAGACGCACCTTGCGTCGTATCCTGCTGTGCGCGCGGACGGGCTTGTCGGCGTAATGTGTGGCAATCATGGAGGAGAACCCATTCGGCCGCGTCATCACTGCAATGGTGACGCCGATGCACGACGACGGATCGATCGACTTCGACGGGCTGCAGCGGCTCGCCGTCCATCTCGCCGATCACGGGCACGACGGGCTTCTCGTCAACGGCACCACCGGTGAGTCACCGACCACCACGGACGACGAGGACTACGACTGCGTTCAGGCTGTCGTCGAGGCGGTGGGCGACCGGGTCGCAGTGATGGCCGGTTGCGGCACCAACGACACGGAACACTCCGCGCGTGCCGCGAGGGAGATGGTGGCCCGCGGCGCCGACTCGTTGCTGGTGGTCACTCCGTACTACAACAAGCCGCCGCAGGACTGCATCCTCGAGCACATCCGGTTGGTTGCCGAGGCCGGTGACCAGACTCCCGTGATGCTGTACGACATTCCCGGCCGCACCGGGACGGCGCTGACCACGGACACGATTCGTCGCGCAGCGGACATCGAGCAGGTGAAAGCACTCAAGGACGCCAAGGGCGACTTCTTCGAGGCCAGCCGGTTGATGGCCGAGACCGATCTGCTCTGGTTCTCCGGCGACGACGTCGTCAACCTCCCGCACCTCGCGCAGGGTGCCACCGGCATCGTGTCGGTGGTGGGCCACGTGGCCGGCGACCTCTACGCCGAGATGATCGCCTGCGTCGACCGGGGTGACCTGCCGCGCGCGCGTGAGATTCACCGTCAGCTCATCCCCGCGGTGGACGCGATCATGCACACCTCGCAGGGCGCTATTCAGGTGAAGGCCGCTCTCAAGATGCAGGGGATCATCGGCTCCGACCACCTCCGCATGCCGTTGCGACAGGGACCGGCCGAGCACATCGAGCGACTGAAAACCGGCCTCAGCGCGTCCGGGCTGCTCTGACCGGTATACACCTCGGGCTGCTCTGACCGGAGCGCGATCAGGTCAGGGTCCAGACCATCCAATCGAGTCCGGCAGCAACTGCCTTCTGCGCGTGCGGCTGGGGTTCGAGGGCGTCGAATCCGTGCGCCGCACCAGCGACGGTCTGAACCGTGACCGGCGACCCCATCTGCTCCACCCGCTCGAGGAAGACCTGTTGATCGGGTGCGAACATCGGCATCTCATGTTCGACGACGGTGATGAACGTGGGCACCGTCTTGGTTCCGGCGACGGCCTGGTCCATCGTCGGCCAACCGGGGATGTCCTCGGCGGGCAGCATCGGGTAAGTCAGTTCGAGGCCGCGCAGCCACGGCGGCGGGTCGGCGAGGAACGGGTACGACAACGGACCACCGCCTGAGAACATCCAGAGTCCGACCACATCGGGGTCGACCTCCGGCTGGTTGCGGAGTTCTTCGACGGCGCGGCCAACCGCGGCGGACGCTTCCGGGAACCGCATGCCGTCGGTGAGGTCGTGGTCGACGACAGCGGCCACGATTCCCTTACGGGCGAGATGGCTGGCGTAATCACGGAAGAAGCGTGACTGCCGGGGCATCGTCTCCGGCCGCTCGGCGAACAGCCCGTGCACGAGGAGTACGCACGGTGCGGGACCGTCGGCTTCTGGCAAGTAGACGTCCAGGTTTGCGCGCACCGCGGGAACCACCGGTTCCACGGGCAAGATCATCGACGGTCCGCTGAGCTCGATCATGAATGCACCCTTCAGGTTTGACGTTGACGTCGTGAAAGCTCCACCCCAACGTACGGCTGCAGGGCGGCCTCGCGCTACCGATTTCTGTGAGTGCGTAGCGAGTCCCTGGACTCCTTACGCACTCACAGGCGGAAGCCTCAGGGGTAGGGCAGAGCTTGCGCTTCCCGTTGTTGCAGCAGCAGATTCATGTAACCGAGCTCCTTGGTTTGATCCCGAACCATCGCCCGGGCCATCCGTTCGACGGCGGGAGACGGCTGCATCTGGACCGCGGCGGTGGCCATGTCGACACCGCCCTTGTGGTGTCGAATCATCAACTGCAGAAAGTACGTCTCCGCTTCACGGCCCTGTAGTCCGGCGAGGGTGTTGATCTCGTCCCAGGTGGCCATACCGGGCATCGTGGTGTGCGCAGACGCCAACTCGGCGGCATGGCCGTGTCCGCTCGCCTGCCCATCGGGC
>JAAZAD010000502.1 GCA_012514505.1 Rhodococcus sp. (in: high G+C Gram-positive bacteria)
GCGGTAGGCGGGGTATCCGGGCCGCGCGACGACCACGGTGTCGCCGGGGTCGAACGCGGCGAGGAACAGCAGGGTGAAGGCACCCGATGACCCCGTGGTGACCACGACGTCGTCGGCATCGACATCGAGTCCGTACCGCTCGCGGTGGTACCCGGCGATCACTTCGCGCAGCGGAAGGATCCCGAAGGTCTCGGTGTAGCCGAGCAGTTCCGTGTCGACGGCGTGGCGGGTGGCCCGCAGCACCGGCACGGGCGCCGGTGTCGACGGCTGCCCTGCAGCCAGGCTCAGCACGTCACCGTGGGTGCGCTGCCGTTCGGCGGCGGCCTTCCACACATCCATGACGTGGAACGTCTCGATTCGGGAGCGTCGGGATTCAATGCGCACGACCACGACGGTAGTCCTCCGCTCCCGGCGCTCAGAGCCGGATGTGCTGGCGGCCGAGCACGGCATCCCACGCGATGGGGACATCGTGAAGTGAAGCCGGGGCGCCGAACACCGCAGCACTGCCTGCGTCGTCGGCGGCGGAGACCGCAGCGGGTACCACGGGCAGCAGCAGGTGCGAATCGAATCGCCCGCCCGCATGCACGATATGGAAACCCTGGTTGATCGTGTCGTTGTGCCGGATGTCGGGAAGCGTGTCGAAGTCGTGGCCCGTGATGACCAACGCGAGCGAGGACCCCGCTTCGAAGAAGGTGCTGTGCGGCATGATCTCGATGTCGACGGGCACGATCTGTCCTGCCGACAGCGGCCAGTACTCGGCAGGGTCGATCACCGGTCGGTATGCGGTCGACGCTTCCGGATCGAGTGCGCGCCGCGAGACCCGGATCCATCCGTGCGCGACGACCGCCTCTTCGAACCCGTCGTGGCCTTCGAAACGGACCTCGTTGCCCGACGGATCGATCTTCTTCAGCGCGACGAACAGGTCCATGTCCTTGGCGTCCTTGGCCTCGACCCACAGCCGCAGAGCGGCGTGGCCCGTGACCTCGGTGTCCTCGTCGAAGGTTGTGGTGAAGACCAGTTCGTCGCCTGCGACGGGGAACATCCGGGCACTGGCCTCCTCTGCGGGCCGCTCCGAATGCAGACCACCGCTGGCGTGATCGAGATGGAGTGGAACGTAGCGGGTGTCCGGAATCGGCCACCGGGATTCATGCCGTTCGGAGTAGGTGCGCAGGTCGTGTCGGGTTTCGAGGCGAACACGCGGGGTCTCGTCGAATCCGTTGTCCTCGCCCTTGAGGAAATGGTCGAAGAACCGGCGTTGTACGTCCAGCGCCTCGACCCCGTAGAACGTCTGCCAGGTCTTGCGGCCGTGCGTGTACAGCCACTTGTCGGGCGATCCCAGCTGTGAGAAACCGGTGATGGAGCCACGCGTGCGAGGCCCCTGATCGGACCACGACGCTCCCACCAGAGCGGGCACGGTGATGTCGGCGAAGGGCGGTGGGCCCACGACGTGCCTGCAGCGGTCGGGGAATCGTCGCCACAGCCACGGAGAGATCCTCCGGATCGACGTCGACGGCGAGCGGCTGCCGCGCTGCGTCGCGCGCCACCAGAAACTGCTGAAATGTGTTTCCGGGATTCCGCCGTGGCTGAGCGTGTCGCGGAAGGGATCGGTGATGCCCTCCCACGGGGAGAAAGCGGCGAGATGCGGCGGATGCTGCGCCGCGGTGTACCACTGCAGGGTCGCCAGATGCGACACCCCGGCCATTCCCACCTTGCCGGTGCTCCACGGTTGTTCGGCTGCCCATTCGACGACATCGGCGGCGTCTGCCGCGATCCGGCCGAGCAACAGCCGCGGGCGGCCCTCGCTGGCGAAACAGCCGCGCAGGTCGGCGAC
>JAAZAD010000503.1 GCA_012514505.1 Rhodococcus sp. (in: high G+C Gram-positive bacteria)
CTCTTGTAATGGCCCATGTCGTCGGTGTCTCCCAGTGTGGTGCGGTCCAGCTGGCTTCAAGTACCGCCCAAGTTATTACTCGTCGGTAACATCTCCATGTTACTCGTCAGGCAACTAACTGCCAAGAGGTGGTTTGCTCGCCACGACGAGCGCGTCGATCGCGGTTCCCGCATCGGTTTCCCGATATCGCCGTTCGGCAATCCTGATTTCCAATCTGCCGTCGATTTCCTCGACGAGATCGGTTGGTGTGTAGAGGATTTCCTTGTCCTGCGGTCCACCCACGCCCTCGTCGGGATTTATCGCATCGTGCCCCAGGAATATGAGGATTCCTTCAGGTTTCAGCGAATTGATCGCACGGTCGAGAAGCGCCCTCCGCTGTGGCGGAGGGAAATGCAGGAAGGCTAAGAGAATCAGGTCATATCCGCCGTCGAACGAGTCGGCCGTCACATCCGCGAGGACGTAACGGAGTTGAGTCCCGGATAGTGGTGTAACGCGGTCCTCGTCTCGTTGGCGGATTCGCCTCCACGAGACACGGCCACCGCGTGATCCTTTCGAGTGAACCTTCCACAGCACTCTCGATCGGAGCATCACGATGACCGCACCGTACATTGTCGACCCTGCCGGCCTGCTTGGCGAGGCCTTGGCCGAAGCCTCCCCGGATCTGATGCGCACGTTGCTGCAGACCATCATCAACGCCCTGCTCTCGGCCGATGCCGACGCGGTCGTCGGCGCCGAATGGGGACAGCGCTCATCGGAGCGCACCACCCGGCGTAACGGCTACCGCCACCGCAGCCTCGATACCCGCGTCGGCACCGTCGACGTCGCGATCCCCAAACTGCGCACGGGCACCTACTTTCCCGAATGGCTGCTCGAACGCCGCAAGCGTGCCGAATCCGCCCTGATCACCGTGGTTGCCGACTGCTACCTCGCAGGCGTGTCGACCCGCCGGATGGACAAACTCGTCAAGACCCTCGGCATCGACTCGTTGTCGAAATCGCAGGTCTCGCGCATGGCCACCGAGCTCGACGAGATCGTCGACGATTTTCGGCATCGGCGCCTGGACACCGCCGGGCCGTTCACCTTCGTCGCCGCCGATGCGCTGACGATGAAGGTGCGCGAAGGCGGCCGTGTCGTGGGGGCCGTCGTGCTGCTGGCCACCGGTGTGAACGGGGACGGTCACCGTGAGGTGCTCGGTATGCGGGTGGCCACCAGTGAGACCGGACCGGCGTGGAACGAGTTCTTCGCCGACCTGGTCGCCCGGGGCCTGGGTGGGGTCCGGCTGGTGACCTCCGATGCGCATGTCGGTCTGCGCGAGGCGATCGCGGCGAATCTGCCCGGCACGGTGTGGCAACGCTGCCGGACGCACTACGCAGCCAATCTCATGTCGATCTGTCCGAAGAGCATGTGGCCGGCAGTGAAGGCGATGTTGCATTCGGTCTACGACCAGCCCGACGCCGCCTCGGTGCATGCCCAGTTCGGCCGGCTGCTCGACTACGTCGACGACAAACTCCCCGCGGTGGCCGAGCATCTCGGGCAGGCCCGAGAAGACATCCTGGCGTTCACCGCCTTTCCGAAGGACGTGTGGAGTCAGATCTGGTCCAACAACCCCACCGAGAGGCTGAACAAGGAGATCCGGCGCCGCACCGACGCGGTCGGGATCTTCCCGAATCGGGACGCGATCGTCCGTCTGGTCGGTGCGGTGTTGGCCGAACAGACCGACGAATGGCTCGAAGGCCGACGTTATCTCGGCCTCGACGTGCTGGCTCGATGCCGTCTGAACACCGTCACCGACACCGACAGCGAGATGGGAGCGGACACCATGCCTGCACTCAACGCCTGAGACTGACGGGGTCACGCAGCGCTACACCACTTCTGGGGACTTGACCCCGCTCGTCGTCCCTGTCTCCATTCGGATCCGCCCCACAAACAGTGACCAAACGTCACGATGCTGCTCGCCCATGCTTGAGCCGAGCAATTGATCGCTCTCACGTCGCAGGACATCTTCGATGAGCGATTCGGATTGACAGGAGAACCGCATCGGCCGAACGCCCTCACCGCACGACCTCCGGTTCAGAATTCGTAGCGCGAAAGCCTCAGGCTCGAGCGGCGGATATTGTGCCGGGATGAGCTTTGCGGCACTTGACCCCCTGGACGTCGCCGGCCGTGTCGTGCAACTGCTCGAGGCCGGCCGCCGCAATTCGACGTACAAGCTCGCGACCGTCATGGCGCTCGTCGATATCTGTGTCGAGAACACCGCTGCTCCCGACGGGAGTCTCA
>JAAZAD010000504.1 GCA_012514505.1 Rhodococcus sp. (in: high G+C Gram-positive bacteria)
CCATCACGACGGGAGTGCGACGATCCGACGGTGTGGTCAACATGCTCGCGCCGGGTACTCTGCTCAGTCACACGGCGACGAGTTACGGACGTACCGAGCACCTCGGGGACGTGCCTGCGTGACCCAGATCCTGACGTGAGAATCGTGTGGATGTCCTCCCACTCACGCCAGCGCAACGCGACATTCTCCGCGAATGTCGTAGTCGGGTTGGGCGAGTCGTTGTGCGTAGGTGAACAGTCGGACGCGCGCCCCGCGCTCACTCGCTGCTACGCGGTGGGTGAGCGACGAGTGCGGCAATCACGGCGCGGTACTGCTCGACCGGGATATCGATCTGCTTGACGGTCTGTCGGTAGAGGGTGAGGCCGGCGATGGTGTCGAGCAGGACGTCGACGTCGACGTCCGCGGGGAGTTCACCACGGGTGATGGCGCGTTCGATGATGGCCGCGCCCTGATCGCGGCGGTGTCGGAAGAACCGCTCCCACAGCAGAGCGAACACGGCCGGTTCGAATGCGGCGAGGATCACGCTCCCCGCCGTCGCGGGCGCCCCGGGCGCTTGCTGGTTCGCCCGGTTCACCAGTGCGTGTTCGAGCAGGTCTTCTTCGACATTGCCGGTGTCGGGGAGATCCCCGAGCTGTAGGACGGTCATGGCCGCGGCCGCAACCAGTTCGGCTTTGTCCGTGTATCGCCGATAGATTGCGGGCTTGCCGCAGCCTGCCTGCTTGGCTACGTGTTCCATGCGCAGGGCGTCGTAGCCGTGTTGGGCAACGAGATGGACGGTTGCTGCCAGGATCCGCTTGGTGACGTCGGCGTCTGCGGGGCGGCCGCCCGGCGCAGGGCCGGTGGAGTCGGGGGAAGTGGTGCCGGCGGCCATGTGCCCCAGAATACGTGACGGACCGTTCCGTACGTGCCGAGCGGGTTGCGGAGTCAGCTGCGGGCCTGTTCGAGGCGTGCGTGGGCAAGCGCGGCCAAGGCGGCTGCCTGGTCGGCCAGCACGGCGTCGTCGAAGACGGCTCGCGGTGAATGGTTGAACTCGGCGGTGGCGAGATCCAACTCGGCGGGGGTCGCGAACAGCGCGAGGAACGTGCCCGGTACCTCGTCGAGCACGAAGGAGAAGTCTTCGGAACCCATCATCGGTACCGGGGAGGTCAGCACTCGCTCTTCTCCGAAAGTGTCGCGAAGGCAGTCGAGGGTCGCCAACGTCGTCGCGTGGTCGTTGACCGTGGGCGGATACGTGAATTCGAGCTGGACGTCGGCGCGCGCACCGTGTGCTCGCGCGATTCCGTCGGCGAGCTGCGGCAATCCCTCATACAGCCGGTCCACCGTGGTGGGTGTGAGTGCCCTGACGGTCGCGCGGAGACGAGCCTGTTCGGGGATGACGTTGATCGCGCCGTCACCGGTATCGAGCTGTGTCACCGAAATGATCACGGGATCGAAGGCGTCGAACCGTCGGGTGGCGAAACTCTGCAGTGCGAGAACGATTTCCGCCGCGATCGGCACCGAATCGAGGGCCAGATGTGGTTGCGACCCGTGTCCGCCGCGACCGTGGACGGTGATCGTGAGATCGCCTGAGCCAGCGCAGGCGGGCCCGGGCCGGGTGATGAACACCCCGCGAGGTCCGGGACCGACGTGGATCGCGTACGCGGCCACCGGGCGATCACCGGCAGCGTCGAGCAGTCCTTCGTCGAGCATGATCTTTGCGCCGCCGTGCCCTTCTTCCCCGGGCTGGAACATGAAGATTACCGAGCCGTGCAGTTCGTCGCGGTGGGCGGCCAAGAGCCGGGCCGCACCGACCAGTCCGACGGTGTGCAGGTCGTGGCCACAGGCGTGCATCGCCCCGTTGGTCGCCGCGAACTCCAGTCCGGTCTTCTCCTCGATGGGAAGAGCGTCCATATCACCGCGCAGGATCACCGACGGCCCGGAGTGTGCACCGTGCAACACCGCGACGACGGAGGCGAGGTCGCGGCCGACCGTGATCTCCAGGTCGAGCCCCGACAGGGCATCGAGTACCCGGCGCTGGGTGCGGGTGGTGTGCAGCCCGATCTCGGGGTCGGTGTGTATCGCGCGGCGCAGGGCGATCAAGCCGTCGCTCAGGGCGGTTGCCTCCGCGGGATAGTCGGGGATGCCGGGAATCGAGGCGGGAGCGTAGGCCGAGTCGTGGGACATGCTGGGGCTCTTTCGGTGTCAGAGGGAGACCGGTGCGTCGCCGTCTGCGGACGGAACCAGTCGGCGTACGGGAAGGAAGGTCAGTGCGATGGCGGCAGCAAGGAATGCGATGGCACACAACACCCACATCAGGACGTATCCGCTGAGCTCGGCCGTGTCGCGTGAACCGATCGTCGCGGCGCTCAGGACGACGGCGAACAGGGCGCCGCCCGCCGCGCCGCCGAGTGAGCGCAAGGAGTTGTAGACGCCGACCGAGGATCCGGTCTGCTCGTGCGGTGTGACTTCGGCCAGGAGCGCGGGCAGGCCACCGAGGAGAAGCCCCATGCCGAATCCCGCAATCACGGTGTACAACCACACCTGCCACATCTGGGTATGGAGGGCGGCGATCATGACGTTGGCGCCCAAGGCCAGCAGTGCGCCGAGCAACAGGACACCGCGCATGCCGGTGTAGCGGGCGATGCCGGCGAACGCTGCGGCCCCGACGGTGGCGAACAACCCGAGCGCGGCGACGACGAGGGAGATCGAAGCGGAGCTCGCGGAGAAGCCGTATCCGGTGCTGTCCGGGTCCGCGCTCAGGAAGGTGGTCAAGGGTGCCTGCGATCCGAATATCACCAGTCCGAACAGGAATCCGGCGATGTGAATGGGACCTGCCCGACGGGAGAGGATCAGGCGTACGTCGATGGCAGGCGACGGTGTCCGGAGTTCCCACAGCGTCCACAGTACGAGCAGGAGTACTCCCGCGCCGAGCGTCAGCGCAGCGGTGCCTGATGTGAACCCGCTGGAGGTTGCGAGACTCAGGCCGGCGAGGAGGGTGATCATCACCGCCGCAAGCCCGGCGAAGCCGACG
>JAAZAD010000505.1 GCA_012514505.1 Rhodococcus sp. (in: high G+C Gram-positive bacteria)
ATCGGCGAGGGCGAGAAGGACGAAGCTCCGATGCTGTTCAACGGCGAAGAGGTCGGCAACGGAGACGGGCCGGACTGTGACTTCGCCGTCGACCCGGTCGATGGCACCACCCTCATGTCGAAGGGCATGCCGAACGCCATCTCGGTTCTCGCTGTCGCCGAACGCGGCGCGATGTTCGATCCGTCGGCCGTGTTCTACATGGAGAAGATCGCCGTCGGACCCGAGGCCGCCGACGTCGTCGACATCACCGCCCCGGTGTCGGAGAACATCAAGCGCGTCGCCAAGGTCCGCAAGGCCTCCGTGTCGGACGTGACCGTGTGCATCCTGGACCGCCCGCGGCATGCCGAAATGATTCAGCAGGTCCGCGAGACCGGTGCCCGTATTCGTCTGATCTCCGACGGTGACGTCGCGGGCGCGATCGCAGCGGCACGCCCCGACTCGGGAACCGACATGCTCATCGGTATCGGCGGCACCCCCGAAGGCATCATCGCCGCAGCAGCGATGCGGTGCATGGGCGGAGCCCTCCAGGGACGACTGTCCCCCACCGACGAAGAAGAACGTCAGAAGGCCATCGACGCCGGACACGATCTCGACCGCGTGCTGACCACCGAAGATCTCGTCTCCGGTGACAACGTCTTCTTCTGCGCCACCGGTGTCACGGACGGCGACCTGTTGCGTGGCGTCCGCTACTACGGCGGCGGCGCCTCGACGCAGTCGATCGTGATGCGTTCCAAGTCGGGCACCGTCCGCATGATCGACGCGTACCACCGTCTCGAGAAGCTCCGCGAGTACTCTTCCGTCGACTTCGACGGCGACGACCGCGCAATTCCGCCCAGCTTCTGACCGTTCCCCGAGGTCGGTCCGGCCGCGCGAAGCGCCGGGCCGACACTCGGTAGGCCCACATGCGGAGCCCGCCCGTGGCATCCTCGAATTCATGGGCGACGACAACGAGCAGCAGTACCGGATCGAGCACGACACGATGGGCGAGGTTCGGGTGCCCGTCGACGCATTGTGGCGTGCGCAGACGCAACGCGCCGTCGAGAACTTCCCGATCAGCGGGCGGCCACTGGAGCGCACCCAGATTCGCGCGATGGGTCTGCTCAAAGCTGCCTGCGCCAAGGTGAACAACGACCTCGGACTGCTGGACGACGCCAAGGCAGCTGCGATCGTCGCGGCTGCCAACGAGATCGCCGACGGCAAACACGACGACCAATTCCCCATCGACGTTTTTCAAACCGGTTCGGGTACCAGTTCGAACATGAACGCGAACGAGGTGATCGCCTCCATCGCGAAGAGCAACGGGGTCGAGGTGCACCCCAACGACCACGTCAACATGTCTCAGTCGTCGAACGACACCTTCCCTACCGCAACCCATGTCGCCGCCACGGAAGCCGCAGTCACCACGCTGATCCCGGCCCTCGACCATCTACGCCTCGCTCTGCTGGACAAGTCGACCGAATGGCGCACCGTCGTCAAGTCCGGGCGCACCCACCTCATGGACGCCGTCCCCGTCACCCTGGGACAGGAGTTCGGTGGATACGCACGCCAGATCGAAGCCGGCATCGACCGTGTGCTGGCCGTCTTGCCGCGGCTCGGTGAACTCCCGATCGGCGGCACGGCCGTCGGCACGGGCTTGAATGCTCCGGACGGATTCGGACCGAAGGTGGTCGCTGCGCTCGTCGAATCGACGGGAATCGACGCGCTCGTTCCCGCCACCGACAGTTTCGAGGCGCAAGCCGCCCGTGACGGACTGGTGGAAGCATCAGGTGCGTTGCGCACGATCGCGGTGTCCCTGACCAAGATCGCCAATGACATCCGGTGGATGGGCTCGGGTCCACTGACCGGGCTGGGCGAGATTCGGCTCCCGGACCTGCAACCGGGATCGTCGATCATGCCGGGCAAGGTCAATCCCGTTCTGCCGGAGGCCGTAACTCAGGTCGCAGCCCAGGTGGTCGGCAACGACGCAGCCGTGGCCTGGGGCGGCGCCGGTGGCGCTTTCGAGCTCAACGTCTACATCCCGATGATGGCGCGCAACGTCCTCGAATCGTTCACCCTGCTCGCGAACGTCTCCCGTTTGTTCGCGGACCGCTGCGTCTCCGGTTTGGTCGCGAACGAAGAGCATCTGCGAACCCTCGCCGAATCGTCCCCCTCCATCGTGACGCCGTTGAACTCGGCAATCGGCTACGAGGAGGCAGCAGCCGTCGCCAAGGAGGCGTTGAAGGAGAAGAAGACCATCCGGCAGACCGTCGTCGATCGTGGCCTGGTCGGCGACAAGCTGAGCGAGGAAGAACTCGACAAGCGCCTGGATGTGCTGGCGATGGCGAAGGTGCAGAAAGACTGACCCGACCTGATCCGAGCCAGTGTGGCTCGGATCAGGGTGCGTTCAGATCAGTGCGGCGAGCTTCTGACGTGCCTTCTCTGCCTCTGCACCCAGGCCGGTACGCTCCGCGATCTTCCAGTCACGCAGCAGGGGCGCGAACACGTCTTCGTTCTGACGGGCCGGATCGTAGATTCCGGCTTCGGCAAGACGAGCGGTGCTGTCGGATCCGTCCAGCAGATCCACCCGCGGTACCTCGAACGAATCGATGGCGGACGCCACTGCAAGCACGGTCTGATCAGGTGCAATGTCGAGCGACGCCGCAACGAGGTTGCTGTAGAACGTGGCCTGCAGTTCGTCGTCCTGCGCGATACGGTCGGTGATCGCAGCTACCACCGGGTCCGAGCCGAGGCGCGCGGTGTTGCGATGACGGACCGCGGCCGCGGCCTCTTCGAATGCCGAATGCGCCAACATGTCGGCGAGGTGCAGCGGCGGCAAGTCGAAGCCGCGCACCATGTGCTCCATCCGGTCACGCTCGAGTGCGACTGGATCGACCGCGCGCGTCAGTACGAGGTAGTTGCGCAGCACGATCGACTGACGGTTCTCTTCGGCGGTCCAGCGCCCGACCCACGTCCACCAAGGTCCGGTCAACCCGAATGCCTGAGCGAGTTCACGGTGGTGACTCGGCATGTTGTCCGCGATCAGCACGCTCACGGTGAGAGCCAGGGCTTCGACATCGCTGAGCTGTGATTGCTCCGCGGACCAGTCTTCGCCGCCCATGAAGGCGAAGTTGCGGCCGCTGTCCCAGGGGACGAAGTCGTGCGCCTGCCAGTCGTCGGCGGCGGCGATGTGTCGATCGAGGTTCTCCTGCGCTGCAGCTTCGAGTTCCTTCAGCAACTGCGAATCGGTGAACTCGCGCGGCTGGGCATCGTTGATGTCGGTCGGCATCCGCATACCGTAGCCGTCCGAGATGGCTGGTGCGAGACCCAGGTCTCACCGGGCGCGATCTCGGAACAAAACGTCCAGGTCAGCGGGCCGCCCTCGCTAAGCTGAAACTGCCGGGGGCGACGGTGTCTCGACCGAGGCTCAGGAGCGACCGATGTACAAGCTGCGAATGGTTCCCCGTGTCCTCGCCCTCACAGGCGTTCTGGCCCTGACCGGCGCGCTCGCAACCGGCTGCGTCGATGGCGACGCAGTATCCGACGGCGGTGCAGCGTCCGACAGTCTCTCGGCGCTCCAAGACCCGGGCACCGTCGCCGGCGTCGACATCCCATCCGGGCAGATCGATGACGCCGTGGCAGAACTCGACGGACTGGTCGACACACTGATGACCGATTCCGGCGTCCCCGGAATGGCGGTGGCGGTCGTCCACGACGGACACACCGTGTATGCGAAGGGGTTCGGTGTTCGAGAGGAGGGCACCGACGACAAGGTCGATACCGCCACTGTCTTTCAGCTCGCTTCGGTGTCGAAATCGGTCGGTGCCACCGTTGTCGCACACGAGGTCGGTGCAGGAACCGTCGAATGGGATACACCCGTCACCGAGCACCTGCCCTGGTTCGCGTTGAGCGATCCGTGGGTGACCGATCACCTCACCATCGGCGATCTGTACGCGCACCGATCAGGCCTGCCGGATCATGCAGGCGACCGACTCGAAGACCTGGGCTACAACCGGGAACAGGTTCTCGAACGGTTGAGCATGCTTCCACTGGCGCCGTTCCGCAGTACCTACGAGTACACGAATTTCGGACTCACCGCTGCTGCGGAGTCGGTTGCCACGGCCGCAGGTACGGATTGGGCCACGCTGTCCCAGGACGCTCTCTACGACCCGCTCGGTATGACGTCCACCAGCTCCCGGTTCGCCGACTTCGCCGCCGCACCCAATCATGCAGTGGGACACCAGTTGATCGACGGCAAGTACGTTCACGACGCCGTTCGACAGCCCGACGCCCAATCCCCAGCGGGCGGCGTAAGTTCCTCCCTTGACGACATGACGAAGTGGCTGACCATGTTGCTCGGAAACGGCACATTCGACGGCGAGAACATCGTCGACAGCGACGCACTACTGCCGGCGATCACATCTCAGATCGTGTCCAGTCCGTCGGGTTCACCCGAATCCCGCGCGGGCACGTACGGGTACGGCTTCAATGTCTCCAACAGTGCCGCCGGCCGCACCACGCTCAGTCACTCCGGCGGCTTCCTTCTCGGAGCAGCAACCAACTTCCTCGTCATACCGTCCGCTGACGTCGCGATCGTCGCACTCACCAACGGCAGCCCCATCGGCCTGCCCGAAACCCTCACAGCACAGTTCGCCGATCTCGTGCAGTTCGGCGAGATCCGCGAGGACTGGGCGCAGCTGTACGAGAACGCGTTCGCGGCAATGAACGAACCCGAAGGCGAGTTGGCCGGTCGCCAACCCCCAGCTTCGCCGAAACCACCCAAGACGCCAGCGTCGTATGTGGGTACCTACGGCAACGAGTACTGGGGAGCAGCACGTGTGGAGGAAACGGACGGTCGTCTCGTTCTCGTGTTGGGCCCCGATGCCGAGCGGCGTCGCCTCACCCATTGGGATGCCGACACATTCACGTTTACCGTGTCCAACGAGAATGCCGCACCGGGCACGATCTCGAAAGCCACGTTCAGTGATGATTCCGTGACACTCGAGTATTACGACGAAGATGGACTCGGCCGGTTCGACCGTGGAAATCGGTGATACACAGCAATGGAGCCGAATATTCGTGGCATACAGTTGGCTACCTGAATTCGTTGCGAAACAGACTGGGAGGACAACGGATTCGCCATAGCCTTTCCTCCGTCACCGCCCCGATGGGGAGCCGGCGCACCGAAAACGGGTGCGCCACAACCTTTCGGTTGTGGCGCACCCGTTGTTGGTGATGTCAGTTGTTCATGATCTCGGTCTGATCGTCGATGAAGGTGATCGTCCCGTTCGTGAAGTCGCTGGCAAGCCCCTGCTCGATCGGGTGCTCGTCAGAGGTCGGGTACCCGAGGTCGCCGCCCGCGCCACCGGCTTCGGTGTAGGCCTCGAGGATGCGGCCCTGGACGACATGCGCTCCGGAATCCTCGCTCCAGAAGATCGTGCCACCGTCGAACTCGACCGACTGGCCGCCCTCGGGGCCTTCTTCAGCTGGTCCGGTGGGTGCGCCCAGGTAGCCGGTGGAGCCACCCAGCTCTTGGTACTTCCCATTGATGTCACCACTCAGGGTGACCTCTTCGCCTCCTGCGGTCTGGACCTGAGTCTCGCCCGCGGCACCGCCTTCAGCTCCGGCTTCACCCTCGGCTCCGGCTCCGGCTCCGGCTCCGGCTTCACCTTCAGCGCCGGCTTCCCCTTCGGCTCCGGCCTCGCCCTCGGCTCCGGCTTCACCTTCAGCGCCGGCTTCGCCTTCACCAGTGGCGTCGCCTTCACCAGTGGCGTCGTTGACTGCGCCTTCCGCCTGGCTGGTCACGCTGGATACCGCATCATCCACCGAGGAATCATCGCCACAGCCCACGAGGACCAGTCCTCCGAGCGCAACTGCTGCGGCCAGGCCGGTGGTTCGGCGTGTGAATCGGTTCATCGTAAACCCCTACTCCTTCAGACAGACAGCTTCTGGCTAACTCGGCATGAGCCTAACCCCCGAATAGCCCCATTTGTTGAACTTGAGCGCATTTTTCATTCCCCACCCCCAAACAACCAATGTCACACACGTTCTGTCGACCTGAACGTGTGTGACATTGGTCGGGAACGGGTGGGAAAAGAATCAGGCCGTCGGACCGAACTCTTCCAGCATTTCCGTCACGAGTTCCGCAATCGGTGAGCGCTCGCTTCTGGTCAAGGTGATGTGCGCGAAAAGTGGGTGACCCTTCAACTTTTCGATGACGGCAGCGACGCCGTCGTGTCGTCCCACCCGCAAGTTGTCGCGCTGCGCAACGTCGTGCGTGAGCACGACCCGTGACCCCGTACCGAGTCGAGACAGCACTGTCAGCAGCACATTTCGTTCCAACGACTGCGCCTCGTCGACGATGACGAACGAATCGTGCAGCGAACGCCCACGAATGTGAGTGAGTGGCAATACCTCCAGCATTCCGCGGCTGATCACCTCGTCCATCACTTCGGGGCTGGCCAGACCGTCGAGTGTGTCGAACACGGCTTGCGCCCACGGCCCCATCTTCTCGCTCTCACTACCCGGTAGATAGCCGAGTTCCTGACCGCCCACCGCATACAGCGGCCGGAAGACGACCACCTTGCGCTGCGTTCGCCGTTCCAGCACCGCCTCGAGGCCGGCTGTCAGCGCCAAGGCCGACTTTCCCGTACCGGCCTTGCCGCCCAACGAGACTATGCCGACGCTGTCGTCGAGCAGCAGATCGAGAGCGATCCGCTGTTCTGCGGAACGCCCGTGCAACCCGAATGCCTCCCGCTCACCGCGCACCAACTGCACCCGTTTGTCGGCGGTCACGCGCCCCAATGCGCTCGACGTCCCACCCAGCAGCCGAACACCGGTGTTGCACGGCAGATCCCGTGCGTCCTCGACATCTACCGATCCGTCCCGGAACAGGTCGTCGATGTCGTTCGGTGCCACGTCCACCTCGGACATCCCTGTCCAACCCGACGGAACCACGTCGTGCGCATGGTATTCGTCGGCAGGAAGACCGACCGCGCCTGCCTTTACGCGCAGCGGAATATCCTTGCTCACGAGGACGACGTCCGCGCCCTCTGCGGCAAAGTTCAACGCACACGCGAGAATCCGCGAATCATTGCTGTCGGTACGAAATCCGATCGGCAACACGGAAGGGTCGGTGTGATTGAGCTCGACCTGCAGGGTTCCGTCCTCTGTACCGATCGGAACGCTCTGATCGAGCCGCCCGTGCTCGAGACGGAGATCGTCGAGCATCCGAAGCGCTTCGCGGGCGAACCACCCGAGTTCGTGATGGTTCCGCTTTCCCTCGAGCTCACTGATGACCACGAGTGGCAGCACCACACGGTGTTCGGCGAAGCGAGTGACAGCCCAGGGGTCGGACAGCAATACTGACGTGTCGAGTACGTAGGTCCGTACCCCAGAACCCGTGAGTTTCGATGAGTCGGCTTTCGAAGAGGCCGAGCGTCCGGCGCGGGATGAGACGGAGCGTGTAGCAGTCACGTGAGGCTCCTAGGCCGCTGCGGCACCCGCGGCGACTTCGGTTCGCTGGACCGGTCCGTACCTGGTGTCAGATGACACGAGGGCCGGGTGCCGGCCCCCTCGCACTGAGTTCGTCAGTCACGATCAGAACCTCCCGTACAAGCAACTTCCTCGCTGCTCGTTACTGCCGACGGTACTGCGGTCCACCCCCTCGAGCCGCCCCTGCGATGGGCGTGTCGGTGAACAACCGGGAAAAACCCTGTGCGCGCCTGAAGAGTCCAGGGACTCGTTAACCGCTCACGGGGCGCGAAGCGCCCCTCGGACGCGGCGTTCGAGATTCTCAGCCATGACCTCGTGGGTTGCCGACCGAAGTCGCATCAGGTGGTCTGTGTAGTACAGGTACCGTCCGTCGTCGGCGACATCGATCCAGGTGAGGGAATCGAGAATGCTGTCGCGGGCGCCTTCCCACCGGCCGTGGATGCAGATGTATCCAGCAGCCTTCCGTCGGGCCACGATCTTCTTGAACAGGTCGACACCGGACGACAAGGCACTCTGCAGAACGCCCACGGAACCCGCCCCCGGACGCAGATCGTCCGGGGGCGCGTCGACGGAGCGATTCCGGCCCGGAGTGGCGGCCGGGATTCCACGCAGGAGCGTGCCGACGAACTGCCCGATGTCAGGTGTGCGAGCGCCGATCTCAACCTGAATACGCAGGTCACCCGTTTCGGCCGTGCGGACCTCCTGCTCGGCGACGACGGCATACCGTCCGCGAATGGCGCCCCGCACCAGCAGTGGTTCCGTGCCCTCGGTGAAAACGCTCACCGACACGTCGGGATGACGGAGAACCGCGATGGCCTCCCGCAGCCGTGGATCAGCTTCCCCAACACTCCACTGTTCGAGTTGCTGTTTCTCGTTGAACAGCTCGTTCTCGGACCTGGCCGCAGTCCGATGCTCGAACGGGTGCGGCATGGTGTCCAGGTTCGTCGCCTCCCACAGGTGCATGAACTGGGCGGAGGTGATCCGTTCGTTCACGCGCCGATGACCGGCGGTGCAACCCGGGCGATGTCGCCGATCAACTCGTTGCCGTTCTCGATGTTGATCAGGTAGTCGGGGGTCTTGTGTTCGGTATCGCCGTCCTGGCCGCCACCTGCACCGCGCCCCATCGGCATGCCCATCATCGGTGCACGCCCGGCACCCGGCTTGGCTGCTGCTCCACTCGCTGCGCTACTCGTCGGCGCCGCAGAACCTGCTGCACCAGCAGACGGCGCGGGTGGCGAGAAGATGGGACGACCGTTGGGGCCGCCCGCAGCGAACCCTCCGCCACCGAAGCCGCCTCCTGCTGCTCCGCCCCCGACTCCCGATCCTCCACCCAAACCGGTCGCCGCACCGGGGATGGAGCCACCGAGTGACGACGGGGCACCTGCGCCGAGGCCTGACGGCATTGCGCTGGCAGCAGTGGTTGCCGAGGGGGTATCAGCACCGACGGGCGCCTGCGAGGTCAGGCCAGCAGTTGCTTCCTGACCTGCACCCTCCAACGTTCCCGGCGCACCAGCCTCGGGGGCCCCTGCGGTGCTCGCGTCAGGTCCGCCAACTCCTGGGGCGCCGGCCCCCGGACCAGTTGGTGCGCCGCCACTCCCCCAGCCGCTGCCGAAACCGCTTCCCGATCCGTCGACGCCGGGGATCTCCGGCGGCGGCTTGATCGACGGAACATTGGTACCTGAGTCGACGAAGGCCGGTTTGTAAGTTGTCTCGAGAATCCGCGCCGCTTCGAGCCGATCTTGCTCGCGCTGCGCTCTCTGGGCGGCAGCGTCGGCACTGCTCATCAGGAGCGGCATCCCCTGATTGCCCGACAATAGGCTTTCGACCTGCAGCTTCACATCGCCTGCGGCGCTGCTGGCTTGCCGCATTTTCAGTCCGATGGTCTGAAAGGACGCGTGAGTGTCACTCACCGGCGTCGACAACCGGTCGACCGCAGCATTCGCGGCATCGGCTGCAGCGCCCGTCCACTGTTGACCCCCGGCGATGTTCTTCAGCTTCAACAGGGCCCAGGCGAGACCGAACTCGGTCGCAATGTCCATGTAGGTATCACCGAGTGCTGTGATCACCTGAGAGTTGAGGTTGCCGACGTTGCCCAGCATTTCGTCGCGACTCATACCCGCGAATACATCGGGATCCGTGACGTAAGGGGCATCGGCCTCCTGTCCGATGAACTCACCGAGCTGGTCGATCTTGGTGCCCAAGTTGATGCGCTCGAGCCCCTGCGCGCCACCGAACGGTGCGCCGAGAAGATCGGCAATACCGCTGTCCCCCGCCATCTTCACTCCCCTCCCGGTAGGTACCGCGCCATGATGCTCGCAGTTTCTTCGATCCCGTCACACCACTGCGAACGTGGTGGCGTCTCGGTACTGGTGCGCTGAATCACCCGGGAGACGATCAGAATCCCGTAGTCGGTTTCGATGCTGACCGCACAGCTGATCTGGTCTCCAGGAAGTATCTTGCGGAGGGCGCGGTGTCCGTCGATCTCGATCGGCGTCGAGTCCTCCGTCCTCTCCTGTTCCTCCGCGAAGGTGATATTTCCTGACATCACGTTCAGTCCATATCTCCGTTCCGCGGTGTTGTACGAGCAGGAAAGGAAAGTGTGCGTGCCCGGGCTATAGACGGATGAATCCTCGGACTCTGGGTCGTAGTCGGCTTCGACGAGCGCCTCGTCGGGAATGTCGAGGCAGGGATCGAACGACACCTGGGGTCTTCCGGAGTCGTCCACGGCTCGCGGTACCCGCGTCGTCGATGCCGCAGACTCCGACGACGCGGTAGCGTCGACCGACTCGGTGTCCGCTGCGCACCCTGCAAGAACAGACACCAACACCAACATTACTGCAATCAGACCTCGACGAAAGATCACGCGTCCACCCCCGATTGAAACGCTGCCATTGCCTTTGCGAAGTTCCCGTCCGTGTCCGCGAACGCGGCTCCCCCGGACGCGAATGCCTCCCGCATTGCCAACACGGCAACCTCGTACTCACGAAGGCGCTCAACGACCGTCACGGCCTTTGCGGCGTACCCGGCAGACAGTTGTTCACCGATCCGGAAACCGCCGAATACATCGGTGTTTTGCAGTTTGTCCGCCTTCTGGATCGACTTGTCGATCATGTCCAGCATTTCGTCGCATACGCTCACGCACTGGTCGATGGCTTCTGGCTCGAGGTATAGCGCCATGATCCCCTCCCTCGTCGACACGACCCCCACGGTCGCCTCCGGAATGATAAAGCCCAAAACGGGCGGCTGCACGTGTGCCGCCGCCCGCTTTGAGGACTAGATCAGGCGCCAGTCCTCGAGGCCTTCGTACAGCGGGAAGTCTCGGGCAAGCTTCGAGACCCGTGCGCGCAAGGCTTCGTTGTCGGAGGTGCCGGCGAGAGCTTCGGCGATGATGTTCGCGACCTCGGTGAATTCGGTGTCGCCGAATCCGCGGGACGCGAGTGCGGCGGTGCCGATCCGCAGACCGGACGTGACCATCGGCGGGCGCGGGTCGAACGGCACGGCGTTGCGGTTGACGGTGATGCCGACCTCGTGGAGGAGGTCTTCACCCTGCTGTCCGTCGAGCTGCGAGTTACGCAGGTCGACGAGCACGAGGTGCACATCCGTCCCGCCGGTGAGGACGCTGATGCCCTTGTCGGCGACGTCCGATCCGGTCAGACGCTCGGCGAGGATCTTGGATCCGCTGATCGTGCGCTGCTGACGGTTCTTGAACTCCTCGGTGCCCGCGATCTTCAGCGATACGGCCTTGGCGGCGATCGCGTGCATGAGCGGTCCACCCTGCTGGCCGGGGAACACAGCCGAGTTGAGCTTCTTGGCCCATTCCTTCTTGGCGAGAATCAGACCGGAGCGCGGTCCACCAAGGGTCTTGTGGACGGTGGTCGACACGACGTCCGCGTACGGCACGGGCGACGGGTGCAGCCCGGCGGCGACCAGGCCGGCGAAGTGCGCCATGTCGACCCACAGGTAGGCACCGACCTCGTCGGCGATCTTGCGGAACTCGGCGAAGTCCTCGTGACGCGGGTAGGCGGACCAGCCGGCGACGATCACCTTCGGCTTCTCGGCCACCGCGATGCGACGGACCTCGTCCATGTCGATGCGGTGGTCTTCCTTGCTGACGCCGTAGGACGCGACGTCGTACAGCTTGCCGGAGAAGTTCAGCTTCATGCCGTGGGTGAGGTGGCCGCCGTGCGCGAGGTCGAGGCCGAGGAGCTTCTCGCCGGGGCTCATCAGCGCCATGAGCACGGCTGCGTTGGCCTGTGCGCCGGAGTGGGGCTGCACGTTGGCGAACTCGGCGCCGAACAGCTCTTTCGCACGCTCACGCGCCAGGTTCTCGACGACGTCGACGTGCTCGCATCCGCCGTAGTAGCGGCGTCCGGGGTAGCCCTCTGCGTACTTGTTGGTGAGCACGCTGCCCTGCGCCTGGAGCACGGCGCGGGGAACAAAGTTCTCCGACGCGATCATCTCCAGGGTGTCGCGCTGACGGGCCAGCTCGCCGGCCATCGCCGCCGCCACCTCGGGGTCGAGCTCGGCGAGCGGGGTGTTGTTCACGTCGGAACCGGGCGCAGCTGTCATCGAGGCTTCTCCAAGCTGGGTACGAAATGGGTGTACTCAGTCTACGAACCCGGACAACCGTGCGTGCAAGTGCCCGCTTCGCAGGTGACGTGGGCTACGCGGCAGAACGCAACGTCGTGGGTACCAGCGGCTCGTCGAGGAGCCTGCGGAAACGCTCGGAGCGCTCGGTACCGACCGGCACCTCTGCCAACCAACCACCGAGCAGTCGGTATCCCTCCACGTAGGTGCTGGTGTACGCCCGCCACAGCGACGACGACTGGAATCGCAGCATCTGACGCGCCCGTTCCGGCGTGGACAGCGTCCACCGCTGTAGAAACTCCGCGACGTCGTCGTGGCTGCGCCCCTGGTCGTGCAGCATGAGCGCCGAGTCCTGGCGCACCCCGAGGAGCTGACCGGACGCGGCGGACAGCTTCTCTGCTTTCTCTCCGTCGAACCGCAGCCCGAGATCGGCATAGATGTCCTGTGCCCACCGGCCCCACCCAGGTCCGACGATCGACTCGAGCGCCAGGTCGGCCAATCCTTCGGCCATCAGGCATTGCGGTGTGTTCACCAGGAAGATCGTCTGTTCGAGTTGACCGGCACCGACCAGTCCGGCCTCTTTGCGGCAGTGCTCGGTGTGGTGCCCGGGGTAGGCCTCGTGGGCGATCAGTCGCGGCAGATTGGCCATGTGCTGCTTCAGGTCGGAGTTGATGGCCACCGTGGAGCGGTAGTCGCCGAGGTAGTAGTTGAACCCGGACCACGGCTTGTCGCCGACGATCTCGTAGTTCACCACCTCCGACTCGGGCAGTGGGTAACGGTCTCGAACCAGATCTCGCAGTGCGCTCGAGAACGCCTCCACACACTCGTGCAGGCGATCCGGCGGGATTTCGTCGGCGGCGCGGTGCGCCTGGATGCGTTCGGTCAACGACCCCGGGCCGGGCAGTTCGTCGGACATCTTGCGATGCGCTTCGCGATAGTGGTCCTCGTCCCCGCGTTCGATGCGCACGTCGAAGTAGGCCTCCACCTCGTCGACGAATCCGACGTCCTCCCCCGCGAACTTTCGGCCCGAGCATTCGAGTGCACGCAAATGGACGTCGATGAAGGCGGCACGTTCGCCGGGAAGGTCGGTCGACGTGAGTTCGCGGCGCAACTGCCCCGCCCGCCGAGCAAGATCCTCCGGACTCGGAGCCGGACTGTTCTCCACCTGCCGGCGCAGTTCGGGGTCACCGGTGAAGGCGTCGACGAATCCCTCTTCCAGGCGATCGAATTCCAAACCGAGCTGCAGATATTCGCGAACGAGACGATCGGCATCCATGTGATCCGACCCTAGTCGGACCACCTGACCATGGAGGTAGAGACAGCCCCGACGACACGGAGGAGTGTGCGACCAAGCACAATCCGTTTATGCAACCGCTACGCGCGTGGACGCTATTGCACTGCTCACCACTGTTGACAGGAAGGTGTGAGCAGTACTGATGGCGCGTTCGAGTGAGTCCAGCCCCTATGTGGAGTTCGACCGCAAGCAGTGGCGCACACTGCGTAAGTCGACTCCTCTGGTTCTGACCGAGGAAGAGCTGTACGGCCTACGCGGTCTCGGTGAGCAGATCGACCTCGAGGAGGTCGCCGAGGTCTATCTGCCGCTCTCCCGTCTGATCCACCTGCAGGTCGCCGCGCGCCAACGCTTGTTCGCTGCCACTGCGACATTCCTCGGTGACACGCACCCGGACCGCCAGGTGCCGTTCGTGATCGGTGTCGCCGGCAGTGTCGCGGTGGGTAAGTCCACCGCCGCCCGTGTCCTTCAGGCGCTCCTGGCCCGCTGGGAACACCATCCGCGTGTCGACCTCGTGACGACGGACGGATTCCTCTACTCGTCGAAAGAACTACATCGGCGCGGGATCATGCATCGCAAAGGATTCCCGGAAAGCTACGACCGCCGTAAGCTGCTGCGCTTCGTCACCGAGGTGAAGTCGGGGGCGGAAGAAGTTGCCGCGCCCGTCTATTCACACGTGTCGTATGACGTGGTGCCAGGCGAGTATCACCGGGTGCGCCAACCGGACATTCTGATCATCGAGGGCCTCAACGTCCTGCAGACCGGTCCTCGGTTGATGGTGTCCGACCTGTTCGACTTCTCCATCTACGTCGACGCACGCATCGAGGACATCGAGAAGTGGTACGTGGAGCGCTTTCTGGCGTTGCGAGCCACGTCCTTCGCCGATCCGGATGCGCACTTTCACCATTACGCGGATCTGACCGACAAGGACGCGACCATGGCGGCCAAGGACATCTGGAACTCGATCAACCGTCCCAATCTGGTGGAAAACATCCTGCCCACCCGCCCGCGGGCGACCCTGGTGCTCCGCAAGGACGCCGACCACTCCATCAACCGGCTGCGCCTGCGCAAGCTCTGACAGGGGTTACGTCACGCCCCGAACCGCCGGTGCCGGGCCGCATAGTCACGCAGCGCTCGGAGGAAGTCGACTCGCCGGAACTCGGGCCAGTAGGCCTCGGTGAACCAGATTTCCGAGTAGGCGCTCTGCCACAGCAGAAATCCGGACAAACGCTGTTCGCCGGACGTCCTGATCACCAGGTCGGGGTCTGGTTGCCCCGAGGTGTACAGGTGCCCGCTGATCCCCTCGACAGTGATCGACTCGACCAGATCGTCGCCGGATACACCGGAGTTCAGCTTGTCACCGATCAGGGACTGCACCGCGTCGGCGATCTCCTGACGACCGCCGTACCCGACCGCCACGTTGACGTGCGTGCCCGTTCGACCCTCGGTTCGCGCTGCGGCTTCGCGCAACCGGCGGGCCTGTTCGGCAGGCAGCAGATCGAGGGCGCCGACGATTTTGACGCTCCAGTTCTTGTCCGGTGCCGAGATCTCCTCCACGACGTCGGTGATGATCTCGAGGAGTGTGTCGAGTTCTTCGGGGTCGCGTCGCAGGTTCTCGGTGGACAACAGGTAGATGGTGGCCATTTCGATCCCTGCCGCGTCACACCAACCGAGGAGCTCGGCAATCTTGAGGGCGCCCATCCTGTGCCCGTGGGCTACGTCCGTGAATCCGTTTTCCCGGGCCCACCTGCGATTCCCGTCGCACATGACGGCAATGTGCCGCGGATGCGCAAGTCCGTCGAGCCGACGCAGGAGTCGCTTCTCGTAGATGCTGTACAGCAGACCCCGTGCTCTCACCGCGACATCACCATGAGAGGAAACACTACGCCGGACTCGATTCGAGGTTCGGCCCACTCACCGTAAGCTTGGGCACCGTGGCCGCACCCGAGATCGACGCCCCCGTCGCCAAACCACGACTGCGCGGCTGGATCCACCTGTGGGCACTGGTGGTCGCCGTTGCAGCGGGCGCAGTTCTCACCGCCAACGCAACTCAGGTCTCGACCGAGGCGACCGTGGCCGCCGCTGTGTACAGCCTGACGGTGTGTGCCATGTTCGGCGTCAGCGCCGCCTATCACCGCATCCACTGGAACACCGTGGTGGGCAGAACGCGCATGAAGCGCGCGGATCATTCCACGATCTTCGTGTTCATCGCCGGCAGTTACACCCCGTTCGGCCTTCTCGCGCTGCCCTCCGAGACCGGACGGATTCTCCTCATCGTCGTCTGGTCGGGCGCACTGTGCGGGGTGGCCTTGAAAATGGCGTGGCCGACGGCGCCGCGCTGGGTGGGTGTGCCGTTGTATCTGATTCTGGGCTGGGCGATCGTCCCGGTCGCGCCCGAGATGACACGGCAGGTCGGCTTCGCGCCGATGATTCTGCTGCTGATCGGCGGCATCCTCTACAGCATCGGGGGGATCCTGTATGCGGTGAAATGGCCGAACCCGTGGCCGCGCACCTTCGGCCACCACGAGTTCTTTCACGCCGCCACCGTCATCGCCGCAGCGTGTCACTACGTCGCGGTATGGCTTGTGGTCTAGTCAGGCACTACCGGCCAGCACTACGTCACCGCCACGAGACAGGATCTCCATCGTTCGGTCGATGAGACTGTGCAGTGACTCTCCGAAATCCGACCTGACCCATTGGTCCACGGCCCCGAGAAATCCCCAGATGGCCGACACGACGACCACCCGCACCTCGAGGCTGTCCGGTGAGGCTCCGGCCCGCTCGGCGAGGAGCACACACAACTGCTCCGCGATGCCCTCCGCGTCACGCGCCATCCCGGTACGCACGTCCGGTTCGGTCACGACATAGCGCATCCGCCGTTCGATCTGCCGGAGCTCGTTCGGTTCGAGGTGCCCGATCACCAGAGCCGCCGCGGTGCGAATCATCGACAGCACGTCTCCGACCGTCACGATCGGCGGCCCTTCCTTCGCCAGCATCGCGAGGAGCTGGGGGTCGTACTCGTCGTGCAGTACGAGTTTTTCTTTGGTGCCGAAGTATCGATATACCGAACTCGGCGACACATCCGCCGCGGCCGCGACCTGCTCCACGGTGACGCGCGAATAGCCGTGCTCATCGAAGAGATCGAGCGCGACGCCCTGAATGTGGCGCATCGCCTGCAACTTCTTGCGCTCCCTCAAACCGAGGGTGGGGTTCGGATCGATATCTGACACATCGCCGAGATTACTCAGGGCCGAGGAAAACTGAAAGTCACTTGCACATCCGCGGCGCGTCGGAATAGAGTCACTCTCATAAGAAAGTCACTCTCAGAACTTCGTTCGAGCGAGGAGACCATGAGCACGAGCAACGCACCCGTCATCGAAGCCCGCGATCTGCAGAAGAACTACGGGCGGTTCCGTGCCCTGTCCGGGCTGAACCTGACGGTCGCCCCCGGCGAGGTCCATGGATTCCTCGGACCGAACGGAGCCGGAAAATCCACGACGATCCGCATCCTGCTCGGACTCCTGCGTGGCGACGGCGGTACCGCCAGAGTGTTCGGCCTCGACCCGTGGCGGGAATCGCTCGCCATCCACCGCCGCCTCGCGTACGTCCCCGGCGACGTCAACCTCTGGCCGTCGTTGACCGGAGGAGAAGTGATCGACGTGCTGTGCCGTCTGCGTGGCAGCGTCGACCAACGTCGGCGCGACGAATTGATCGAGCGATTCGAACTCGACCCGAGCAAGAAGGGATCGACATACTCGAAGGGCAACAGGCAGAAGGTGGCGCTGGTTGCCGCGTTCGCAACAGACCCGGAATTGCTGATCCTCGACGAACCAACTTCCGGCCTCGACCCGCTGATGGAAAACGTCTTCACCCAATGCGTGGCTGAATCGTCCGCACGGGGACACACGGTGCTCCTGTCGAGCCATATCCTCAGCGAGGTGGAAAAACTGTGCAGCAGAGTGAGCATCATCCGCGACGGACTCACCGTGCAGACCGGATCGCTGGAATCACTACGCGGACTCGGCCGAACAGGTGTGGACGTCACCACCACCCGCGCGGTAGCCAGGCTCGACGACCTCTCCGGCGTCCACGACGTCGCACACATCGGAGATGCCGGAGTCAATCGCCTCACCTTCACCGTCGACACCGATCGACTCGACGTCGTCATGGAGGCGCTGGCCGCACACGGAATCACCGCGTTGACCAGTTCGCCACCGAAACTCGAAGACCTTTTCCTGGACCACTATTCGAGCGACGCCAAGGTCGCTGCGCGATGAGTACCGTCACCAACACCAAGGTCACGCTCGGCCTGGTCGCCCGATTGAATCGGACCATGATCGCCACGTGGTCGATCGCCATCGTCGCCGTGGTCGCGGGGGCGACCGCCGGGATCGCGGGGCTGTATCCGACTGCGTTGGACCGTGCGTCGTATGCCGCCATCTCGAGCACGGTCACGGCAGGGCACGCGTTGAACGGACCGCCCACCGGACTGACGACGCTGGGTGGAATCGCTGTTTTCGAGGCCGGCTGGTACGTCGCACTGGCGGTCGCGGCCTTCAACATCGTTCTCGTCGCACGCAATTCCCGCGGAGCGGAGGAGTTGGGTCGTCTCGAACTACTGCGGTCGGGTGCACTCGGCACACACTCGATGCTGGTCTCCGTCGCAGTCGTGGCCACGGTGACGAACCTCGTCATCGGAGTCGGGGCGGCCCTCGCAATGACTGCTTTCGGTGCAGCGTGGACCGGGGCCGCCGTGTACGGCGGCGCTCTTGCCGCGGTCGGCGTTCTCTTTGCGGCGATCACCGCGTTGGCAGCCCAGGTCACCGAACACACTCGTGGCACCTATGCAATCGCCGGCGGTGTGCTCGGTGTTTCCTTCGCGGTCAGAGCCGTAGGCGACGCCACCGGAAACTCCGCGATCTCGTGGTTCTCACCGCTCGGCTGGGCACAGGCCAGCCATCCATTCGCGTCGAATCGTTGGTGGCCGCTGCTCGTGTGTCTCGTCGCCGCAGGCGTCCTGCTGGCCGCCGCCCTCGTGGTGGAGGCGCGGCGGGACCTCGGCGCGGGGCTCGTCCGCCCGCGCCCGGGGAGTCCGACAGGAAGCGCGGCGCTCGCCACTCCCGTCGGCCTTGCGTTCCGGTTGCACCGAGGCGCTCTGATCGGCTGGAGCGTCGCTGCAGTCGGACTGGGCGCAGCCTTCGGCGCGATCGGCGTGGACGCCGGGCGGATCAGTGAAACGTCGGAGGCCATGCTCGATCTGATCGGAGGATTCGGCGCCGGCAGCGTGATCGATTCCTACTTCGCCATGACAGCCGTACTCCTTGCCGTCCTTGCAGCGGGCGGCGCACTCAACGCCGTGCTTCGCACTCGTGCCGAGGAAGAGTCCGCACGCGCGGACTCCCTTCTCGCCACACCACTGTCCCGGCGATATTGGCTGGCAAGCCATCTCACGGTCGCCCTGATCACGTCCACAGCGATCCTGGTCGCGGGCGGGCTGGGCATGGGCCTCGCGCACACCATCCGAAGTAGAGAACTGGATGCGGTGCCGCGACTCATCGGCGCATCCTTGGCGCACCTTCCAGCGGTGTGGCTTCTGCTCGGCATAGGCGTGTTTCTCGTCGGTGTCCTGCCCCGCATGACCGCCCTGGTCTGGATCGTGTTCACAGGGTGCGCAGTGGCAACGATTCTGGGGCCGACGCTGAGGTTGCCGGATGTCGCCACCAACCTGTCGCCGTTCGAGCACACACCACGGCTACCCGGCCCACTCGACTCCGGTACCGTCGGCGCGGCGGCACTGTTGACCGCATTGGCCTTGGTGTTGATCGTCGCGGGGTTCCTCGGTTTTCGTCAGCGCGATATCGGCTGAACCCGGTTACCCGGCCAGCATCGCTCTCAGCTCGACCGCGGTCGTGACGGGACGATCACAGACGAATCCACGACACACATATGCGGTCTCGACACCGTCCACAAGCGGCCTGCCGGCCAGCAGCGGCGCCGAATCCGGTTCTCCCGCAAGCACCACTGCCCCACCGGGCGCATCCCGACGGGCGATGTCGAGCAATTCGCCGGAGCCGTTCGTGACGATCGCGACCTGCACCGGACCGCGCACCGATGCTTCCGCCACCGCAAGCCAGTGCCCCGCGGCACGAGGCGCCCGATCGAGCAGCACCGAGATTCTGTTCAGCGCATTCGTGCCCGCCGATCCGTAGCGCTGGGAGGCCTCACCCTCCGTGAGGGCGGCGGCGGTCAGCAGCGCATCGCAGATACTGGATGCACCGGACGGAGTTGCACCGTCGACCGGGTCACGTGGCCGCGTCACAAGAGTCTCGGCGTCGTCTGCCGTGTCGAACCAACTGCCGGGTTCCGACGAATCCTCGAAACGCGCCAACGCATGGTCGAGCAGCTGTGTCGCATCGCGGAGCCAGCGGCCCTCCCCGGTCGCCTGGTACACGGACAGTAGAGCTGTGGCGAGGCAGGCGTAGTCCTCCAGAACCCCATCGGACGGTCCGACCACCCCGCCCAACGATGCACGCCGTAAGCGGCCCTCCACGCGATGTACCTCGAGTAATGTCCCCGCGCACTCTGCGGCAGCGTCGACCCACTCTCGCCGGCCGAGCCCGACACCGGCCTCGGCCAGAGCCGTCACCGCCAAACCGTTCCACGCCGTGACGACCTTGTCGTCTCGTCCGGGTTGCGGCCGAGTCTGCCTGTGCTGGAACAGGGTCGCGCGGACCCGGTGGAACCGCTGCTTGTCCTCAGGATCGACCGGCAACTGCAGCACCGAAGCACCCTCCTCGAAGGTGCCCTCATCGGTGACCGCGAACAGTTCCGTGGCCCACGCCCCGTCTTCGGCGCCGAGCACCTCCACGAGTTGCCCGGGTGTCCACACATACGTCGAACCTTCGACGCCCTCGGTGTCCGCATCCAATGCCGATGCGAACATGCCGTGTTCGGTTCGCAGATCACGCAACAGAAATTCGGCGGTCTCCTCCGTGACCCGCAACGCCAGCTCCGACCCGGTTCGGCGCGCCAGGTGCGCATACGCCCGCAGCAGCAGCGCGTTGTCGTACAACATCTTCTCGAAATGCGGTACGACCCATTGCGCGTCGACGGAGTAGCGGGCGAAGCCTCCGCCGAGTTGGTCGCAGATCCCGCCACGCGCCATCGCCGACGCAGTCCGTTCCACGACCTCGAGCGCCGATTCCGAGCCGGTGCGTTCGTAGTGCCTGATCAGCGCTTCCATTGCTGCACCGGGCGGGAACTTCGGCGCGGAGCCGAACCCGCCGTGCACCGTATCCTCGTCGGTCACCAACGCGGCTACCGCCTTGTCGAGCAGTACTGCATCGACGGCCGGGCCGCCCCCGGGCACACCCTTGGCGCCGCGCTCGAGTTCCGCGACAACTGAAGCTGCCGCCGTGTCGACGTCACCGCGACGGTCACGCCACGTGCCCGCCACCGCCTCGAGGAGCTGGGTGAACGACGGCATTCCGCCGCGGGGTTCCTTCGCGTAATAGGTGCCGCAATAGAACGGGGCACCGTCCGGAGTGAGGAAACAGGTCATCGGCCAACCGCCCTGCCCCGTCATGGCAACGGTCGCGTTCATGTACACCGCGTCGAGGTCCGGCCGTTCTTCACGATCGACCTTCACGCACACGAAATTCTCGTTCATGATGGCCGCCGTCGCGGCGTCCTCGAACGACTCGTGGGCCATGACGTGGCACCAATGGCAGGCGGAATACCCGATCGACAGCAGGATCGGGACATCGCGTTCCCTGGCCTCCTGCGTCGCCGCTTCGCCCCACTGCTGCCAGTGCACCGGATTGTCGGCGTGCTGGAGCAGGTATGGGCTGGTAGATGCAGCAAGGAGGTTGGACATGGTCCCCAGTATCCCGCGGCGCGAGGCCCGGTACTACCTTGCGCGTGGGTTGCTACGCGAACGTCCCGTCATCGAGCCCCAATTCTTTCGCTGCGGCGACGACGGCTGCGATGACCAGCTGGAGCGAGGCGCGGACTTCGCCGGTGGTGCGATGCGCGACGGACACAGTGCGGAAGAACTGGTCGTCGAGTGGCGCGATGGTGATGTTGTCGGGGCGCAGGTGCAGACCCAGATCCGACACCAGTGTCACGCCCAGTCCGGCTGCCACCATGGCCAATGCTGTTGTCTGCTCGCCCACTTCGTGACGAATCTTCGGATCGAATCCCACCGCGTGCGCGGCCATCCGCACGGCGCAGCCGAAATGCGAACGTGGACCGGACAGAATCCAGGGCTGCTCCGCAAGGTCCTTCAGCAGCATGGGGGTCCCGTCATGACTGCCGGGGGGCAGGGCCGCGTGCATCTGTTCGACGGCAATGACTTGCCGGGTCAGCTGCGGATCCCAGGGCATCGGATAGTTCGAATAGTCGATGACGAACGAGAAATCGAGATCGCCGTCGCGGACAGCTCCCGCCGTTTCTTCCGGCGCCAGCTCCTTCGTCCGAACCTCGATGCCCGGATGCTCGGCCTCCAGGATCTTCAGCGCCGTCGGCAACAAACCCGTCGACACCGACGCCCACACGCCCGCGGTCAACGTCGCGGCAACCCCGCCGCGGGCCTCTTCCATCGCATCTCGGGCACGATCGACGGCGGCAAGTATCTCCTCCGCGTGCTCCGCAAGCACGACGCCCGCCTCGGTCAGCACCATACGCCGGCCACGCTTCTCGAAAAGGATCGTGCCCGCATCCCGCTCCAGGAGAGAAAGCTGCTGCGACACGGCCGAGACCGTGTAATTCAGGGCCTGCGCGGCAGCCGTCACCGTGCCGCGACGCTCGAGCTCTCGCAGCAGCTTGAGACGGTGCAGCGACAAGTCCATATCTGCAGGATAAGCGCGGTTGGAGCACTGTGCGCGATAGTCCAGACTTCCTGAACGAACAGGTCCACAAAAGGTAACTGGACGCGGTGCCCGAACTACACGCATGCTGTGGTCAGCGACCGCTTTCGTTACAACGGCCGCCCCTTGAATGACATATAGAGCCCTTGCCGGGAATCCGACAGAGGGCTTGTTTACGCATACGCGAAAACGACGTCAGGAGGCGATCACAATGACCATTGCGGACCAGCCGCTGGAAACGTACGGCACCCCGGTTCCCCTTGATCCATCGGCGCCTGACGGCATTCGTTCTGCGCCGACCTCTCCGACGACAATCTCTCCGACGACGGAGCACACCGCGCCGAGGCGTCATCAACCGGTCATTCGGATTCAATGGACCGACGAAGTCACCGGAGCACTCGGCTATCTCGTGGTCGACACCCTCGTCGCGGGCCTCGCCACCGGCGGCACCCGGATGCGCAAGGGCTGCACCATGAGCGAGGTGGAAGATCTCGCACGGGGCATGTCGGCCAAAACCGCCACGTTCGACCTGCCTGTCGGCGGTGCGAAGGGTGGCGTCGACTTCGATCCCAAGGATCCGCGGGCGCGCGAGGTACTCACCCGCTACTTCGACGCGATGCGCCCGTTCCTGGACCGCCATTGGGTGACCGCCGAAGATCTGGGCGTCACGCAACAGCACATCGACGAAGTCTTCGCCTACCTCGGCATGCGGCAGTCCTACCACGCTGCGATCGAGCGAGCCGTGAATCCGGACGCCACCGCGGACCGGGTGCTGGCCGGACTCAACGCCAAAGCCCGCGGCGGGCTGCTCGGCGACGTCATCGGCGGATACGGCGTTGCGACCGCATGCCTCGCCGCCGCGTCACACTGGGGCTGGCCGGTCGAGGCCACCACCGTTGCCGTCCAGGGCGTCGGAACCATGGGCGGGGCGGCAGCGTGGTACCTCCACGACGCGGGAATGACGATCGTCGCCATCGCCGACGCCGCAGGAACCCTGTTCGATCCGCAGGGCCTCGATATTCCGGCCCTCCTCGACACCCGCAACGAGTACGGCGAGATCGACCGCACATACGTCCCGGCGAGAGTCGAACAACTGCCCCGAGACGTCGTGCTCGACGTTCCCGTCGACATCCTCGTACCGGCCGCAGTGTCGTACGCCATCACCGGCGACAACTGCATGCTCGTCGACGCGAAGGTCGTCGTGGAGGCTGCCAACGCCGCGACGACACCCGACGCCGAACTGGACCTCACGTCCCGCGGCATCGCGGTGATACCCGATTTCGTGGCGAACGCCGGCGCGGTCGCCTGGGCGTGGTGGCTGCTCCTCGGGTACGTCGGCGACCACCCGGACGACTCGTTCGACCGTCTGCGCCACGAGATGACCGAGAAAGTCACCGAACTACTGGCCGCGTGGGAGCCGAACCAAGGACCGTTGAGGTGGCATGCGGACCCGTCGACCACCGTGACTCGGGTCGTTCCGCATATTCACATCCCGTGAGGGGCCTTCGGCCCCTGTGAGTGGTCGACGAGTCCAGAGACTCGCTAACCACTCACAGGGACTAGTCCCTTTTGTCAGGCGGGGTGTGCGGGATCGCACCCTTGTCGGTTCCCTCGTCAGCTTCCTGATCCGCTTCCGGGTGTTCCGGTTCGAACGTATCCGGCAGCTTTCCGAGACGCTTGTTCATCGAACGCACCAACAGGATCACGCCGACGAGCAACGCGAGAAGAATCAGCAGACCAACCGGGGAGGCTTTGCCGAACTCGGGCCCCGAAGGGTCCGCCTGCGCCAGCACCGCAATCGTGAGCGTGTTCACTTCTGTCCGTCCTCCTCGATACCTGCGAACAGGTCCGTCTCTGGAATCGACGTGGAAACTCGGGTCTTCGCCAGTTCGAATTCCTCGGTCGGCCAGATCTTCTGCTGAATGTCCAACGGCACCGCGAAAAACGAGCCGTTCGGGTCGATCTGCGTAGCGTGAGCACGCAACGCGTCGTCACGCTGCGGGAAGTAGTCACCGCACGTGATCTGGGTGGTCACCCGTGCCATCAGGTCACCCTGTTCGGTCTTCCACTTCTTCAGCCACTCGGCCATCGGGAACTCTTCGCCACGACGCTCGTACTCGTCCTGGAACATCACGAGTCGCTTTCGAATGAAGCCGTGCGAGTAGTACACCTTCTGCACTTCCCAGGGCTCACCCGCATCGGGGAATCTGTCCGGGTCGGCGGCAGCTTCGTAGGCAGCCATCGAGACCTCGTGGCAGCGAATGTGATCCGGGTGCGGGTAACCACCGTTCTCGTCGTAGGTGGTCATCACGTGCGGCCGGAATTCACGGATCGCTCGCACCAGCGCCTCCGTGGACTCCTCCAGCGGCGCCAAGGCGAAGCATCCCTCCGGCAGCGGCGGCATGGGGTCACCCTCTGGCAGTCCCGAATCGACGAAGCCCAGCCAACGATGACGAACCCCCAGGATGCGAGCGGCTTCCGCCATCTCTTCCTCGCGTACCGCATGGATACGGTCACGGACACCGGGAATGTCCATCGCCGGGTTGAGGATGTCACCGCGCTCACCTCCGGTGAGAGTCACGACCATCACGTCGTGTCCTTCAGCGGCGTAACGGGCCGTCGTCGCAGCTCCCTTGCTCGACTCGTCGTCGGGGTGGGCATGGACGGCCATGAGCCTGAATCCGCTCACGTGTTCGTTCACCTCGTCTTCGCCTGTCGCCGGCCCGGCCGTGTGCCGCGTCGGCTGCGCACCAATGCACTCCTCTATAGTTCCACTCGATACTTCCCGTTGCAGCCGTGCCCCCGTTCCGGTGGCCTGAGAGCAGACAAATGACGAGCACGCTACCCCCAGGCAGATACTCCTCGACCTCGACGCCTGCGCGTTCGCGCAGGTCAATGGCCGTGATAGTCGGGGCCGTCGTGGTGGTGGTCTGTGTCATAGGCGCGTACTTCGCCTACCAGAAGTTCGCCGTGCACGAGATGGAATCCGACGTCATGTCGTACGAGATCATCGACGACTCGCGGTTGGACGTCACTGTGAAGGTGACGCGGGAGGACCCTTCACGCGAGGCCGTGTGCCTCGTTCGAGCGCGCTCGAAGGACGGGTCCGAAACCGGACGCCGGGAAGTGCTGGTCCCCGCGGGCACGGACGGGACGGTCCTGATCACTGCCCCGGTTATCACCTCACGTGATCCGGGAATGGGCGATCTCTACGGTTGCAGCTTCGACGTACCCGAGTACCTGACGCCTCTCGAAGCACCTCGCTGAAACACGTTCACCTCACAGCGAACATACAGCGATCGAGCGTTCGCACACTCCACGCGTGCTAGAATCGTCGAATACACGGTTCCGGCTGGGACCGTGTATTGCTGCATTGACGGCAGGACGGACCTTCGACGCGACTTCAGTCGGCCCCGCCGTCGTGCCGTTGGTCATTGCTCATATGCAGTGACCCGTCGAGGGAGCCTGCGGCTCCAACTACGAGGGAGTGATCGAGATGACCGAGACCCAGGTGACCTGGCTTACCCAGGAGTCACACGACAGGCTCAAGAGCGAACTCGACCAACTCATTGCCAACCGCCCGGTGATCGCGGCCGAGATCAACGAACGCCGCGAAGAGGGCGACCTGAAGGAGAACGGCGGTTACCACGCCGCGCGCGAAGAGCAGGGCCAGCAGGAGGCCCGCATTCGTCAGCTTCAGGAGCTGCTGAACAGCGCAAAGGTTGGCGAGGCTCCCACCCAGTCGGGTGTCGCACTGCCCGGATCCGTCGTCAAGGTCTACTACGAGGGCGACGAGAAGGACACCGAAACGTTCCTCATCGCCACCCGCGAAGAGGGCACGAGCCACGACGAGCTCGAGGTCTACTCCCCCAATTCGCCGCTCGGCAGCGCACTGCTCGAGGCCAAGGTCGGCGAGACCCGCAAGTACGCCTTGCCCAACGGGAACACCATGCAGGTGACGCTGGTCAGCGCGGAACCGTACCGCCCCTGATCAACCCTGCCTCACACTCAGGAACGCCGGCCCGGATCATTGATCCGGGCCGGCGTTCCTGTTCGGCGGCTCAGATGATCCGGCGCGCCTTCATGTTGTTCAGTAACGGCCCGATGCGCACCACGTCACCTGTCGTGGGGGCATGCAGCATCTGCCCGTTGCCTACGTAGATGCCGACGTGGCCCGGTCCTCCGGGGCCCCAGTTACCGAACAGCAGATCACCGGGACGGGCCTGATCGAGGGGAACCTCGACACCGACTCGCCACTGGGTTTCCGAGGTCCGCGGGAGTTTGATCCCGGTCGCCGCATACATGGCGTACGACGTGAGTCCCGAACAGTCGAAACCGCCCATCGACGGCCCGTGGATGCTGCCACCGCCCCACACATACGGCAGGCCGATGTACTGCATGGCGGCGTCGATGACGTTACTGACGCCGTCGACGATCGCGCCGCCGTAGAAGAACGGTGCCAGCATGCGGCCGAACGACTCTTCGAGCGAACGAACACGCTCCACGAACGGCTGCGGATCGTGCCCCGGCGTTGCGGCAGGAATGCCACCGGCACCGCGGACCGCATCGATGCCGACGTCGTACGCGGCGAGAGTCAGATCCAGCGAATCGCCCTTCACTGCACCGTCGGCCTTCAAGTCTTCGACCTGGCCGAACATGTCACACAGCATGTGTCCGGACGCCATCACCGGGTCGGCGACACCGAGTATGTCGGCCGTGCCGTTGCTGTCCACGTCTTTTCCGTACTTGGCCCACTCTGCGTCGGTGAATTGGCCCGGGCCGCGGGCACCCGATGGACTCGTCGGCGCGGCCGGTCCGTACCGGAACCCGCTTCCCACGGAGTACAGAGCCGCGATGGTGGTGGGTTTGACGCCTTCACACAGCGACCCAGCCTTGCGGATCCAGGGCGCAAACACTGCGATCGCACCTACCGGCGCGAGGGACACCCCGGGGAAGGCCGCCGGTACTGCGGGAACTAGCGATCCCAGGGCGCCGAGAAACGGAAGCCCAGGAACATCGGAGAACGCCTGCCCGACCGAACCCGTGGACCCGATCGGCGAAGGAGCGAACGGGACCAGCGACGGGCCACCGCCAGTCGCAGGCGCCTGGCCGGTGTAGCCCGGCGCAGCATTCCCCGAGATGGCGGGCGGCGGCGCTGCACGCCCAGGTTCGCCCGGCTTCGGCGGCGACTTCTCCTGCTCCGGAATGTAGGGGTCGGTCGCGTCCTTCACGACCCCTCCGACGTCCGCCACCATCTGCTCGGCTTGTTGGCGTGCTCCATCGGGTAATGCTGCTATCGCGTCCTCGACCTGCTTCTGAACATCGGGTGACGCTTGCTCTGCATTTTGAACTGCCTCGATCGCCTGATCTTTGACGGGTTGCGGAAGATCCGCTCCCTGCACAATGGCCCCCGCTGCCGTAGTGATCGCCACAATGATCGCTGCTGCATCCACTGACATCCGTAACTCCTTCTCCCCGGTGCAACAACCGAGTGCCCTCACGGTACGGGTGGGGCACCGATTCCGCTGGAAATTCTGCGGTATTCACAGGATGTCCTGATCATGACGAGAAGAGGCCTCTCACCTGCCAGGAAAGTATCCTGCAAGCGGCCGCGGTCACGAGCAGGAGGGCGACACTCTCGGCACATCCCCAGCACCTTCAAAGGCTCCACACAGGTTCACAGAGGATGGTGGTGGGCATGACCGAAGAACGACGGACCTCGCGTTTCCTTCCCGTTCGCCTTGCTCTGGCTTCCGCCGGATTCGTCGGCCTCGTCGCGGGCGGCAGTATCGCACTCGACAATTCCGCGTCGGACAACTCCCCGCACGACTCGGCCACCGCCACTCCCCTCATCGCCGCCGGTTTCGGACCTGCGGACGCGTTGTCCAGCGGATCGTGACCCCACGTCACGCCGAGGAGTGGTCCGTTTGGGGACTCCACGCCAGGGTCGTCGTCACCGACGCGGCAGCCCTGGATTCGGCAACGAACCTGATCCGCGGATACCTGTCGGCGGCCGACGTCGCCACGAACCGTGACCGGGCCGACTCCGAGATTCGCAACCTGCGACCCGGACACAACACCGTGACCCCGATGTTCGCTCGCTTCGTGTCCGATGCACTTGCCGCGGCACAGGCGGGCGACGGCACGCTCGGCCCCACCGTCACCGGGGCGGACTGGCGCGGCATCACCGTCGACGGCACCGACCTGCACCTGCCTGATGGCGTCGAGTTGGACCTGTCGGCCACGGCCCGCGCGAGTGCGGCCGACCATTGCGCCGCCTCCACCGCCGAACTCCTCGAATGCGGCGTGCTAGTGGCTCTCGGAGGCGATATCGCCGCAGCCGGAACCACGCCTTCGGAGCGGTGGCAGGTTCAAGTCCAGGACCTACCCGGCGACCCGACCTGCCAGATTTCCATCCCGTCCGGCGCGGGGGTTGCCACGGCGAGCACCGTCAAACCGCTGCATCCCGAATCGGTTCCGCAATGGCGCACCGTCTCCGTCGTCGCGCAGACGTGTACGCGTGCCCACATGGCCAGTACCACTGCGGTCGGCATGGCGGGCGGCGCGATCGACTATCTCGACCGGCTCGAGCTTCCGGCCCGGCTCGTCGATCAGGAGTTTCGCGTGGTCACGATCGGTGGCTGGCCGAGTTAGCCCGCAAAGTCAATCTTGCATCCGGGCAACGTAGCCGGCTGATGTGAGGGCATCGAGCATGTCCTGCCGGTGGTCGCGGCCCCTCGTCTCCATAGTGAGGAACACCTCGACCTCGTCCAGAGCAAGTGCGCCACGAGTGCGCGAATGGACCACGTCCACCACGCTCGCGCCGTGGTCGCTGACCACTTCGAGCAGTTTCACCAAACCACCCGGTCGATCCGGAATCGTCACGTGCACACCGAGATAGCGACCGGCCGCACGCAATCCGTGTGTGACGACGTGGGTGAGTAACAGCGGATCGACGTTGCCGCCGGACAACACCGCACACACCGGCCCGGTCAGACCGAGGTCGTCCTCCGAGATCGTCATCAGCGCCGCCACCGCAGCCGCACCTGCCGGCTCCACGATCAACTTCGCCCGCTCCAGGCAGAGCAGCAGCGCCCGCGACAGCGCATCCTCGCTGACCGTGACGATCTTGTCGACCTGCTTCGACACGTGCGCGAACGGCACATCACCCGGCCTGCCGACCGCGATTCCGTCGGCCATCGTGGACATGGATTCCAGCGCCACGGGGTGCCCTGCGGCGAGGGATCCAGGCCACGCAGCCGCACCGTCCGCTTGTACCCCGATGATGCGAACGCGGGGCGCCAGTTCGGAAATCGCCGCAGCAATTCCTGCGAGAAGACCGCCACCACCGACGGGAACCAATACCGTGCCCACGTCCGGTAGTTGCTCGAGAATTTCCAGTCCGACCGTGCCCTGGCCGGCCACGATGTCCTCGTGATCGAAGGGATGAATCACTACTGCCCCCGTCGACGCCGCGAAATCCTTCGCTGCCACGAGCGCATCGTCCACCGACTCCCCCACCAGATGCACTGTGGCGCCGTAGGCGCGGGTGGCCACCAGTTTGGGCAGCGGGGCGCCGGTGGGCATGAATACCGTCGACTCGATACCGAGTTCGGTGGCCGCCCAGGCCACACCTTGTGCGTGGTTGCCGGCACTGGCAGCCACCACGCCCTTCACGCGTTCGACGTCCGACAGGTTGGCGATCCGGTTGTATGCGCCCCGCGGCTTGAACGAGCCGGTGCGCTGCAAGTTCTCACATTTGAGCAGCACCTGATGACCACTGCGCTCCGACAACGCTCGTGAAGCGATGACCGGTGTGCGACGCATGACCGGATCCAACAGTTCCCGTGCTGCCCTGATCCGATCCAGAGTGACAGCTTCCACGCGGGTCAGAGTAACCCGCGTGGAAGCTGTTTCAACGGTGAATGTGTACCGAAATACCGGTCAGCGGAGTGCGTTCTCGATGTCGGCCACGAGATCTGCACCGTCCTCGATACCGACGGACAGACGCACCAGATCGTCCGGAACCTCGAGGGCGGAACCCGCCGTCGAAGCGTGCGTCATGGCCCCCGGGTGCTCGATGAGCGATTCGACGCCGCCGAGCGACTCGGCCAGCGTGAAAATCTCGGTACGCGAGCAGAAGTCGAGGGCAGCCTGCCGACCACCGGCTAGGCGCACCGAGATCATGCCGCCGAACCGCCGCATCTGCTTGGCCGCCACACCGTGACCGGGGTGACTGTCGAGACCCGGGTAGATCACCTGCGATACCGCCGAGTGGCCGGCGAGCACGTCCACGATCTTCTCCGCGTTGTCGCTGTGCCGCTCCATGCGCAACGCCAGCGTCTTGATGCCCCGCAACGTCAGGAATGCGTCGAACGGGCCGGGCACGGCGCCCGCACCGTTCTGCAGGAACGCGAAGGCGCTGTCCAGTTCCTCGTCGTCCGTCACGAGAGCGCCGCCGACGACATCGGAGTGGCCACCGATGTACTTGGTGGTCGAGTGCAGCGCGATGTCTCCGCCGAGCTGCAGCGGCTGCTGCAGGTACGGGGACGCGAACGTGTTGTCGACGACGAGTTTCGCGTCGGCCTCGTGCGCGACGTCGGCCAGCTTCTCGATGTCACCGATGTTCAGCAGCGGGTTGGTGGGCGTCTCGACCCACACCAGCTTGGTTTCCGGCCGGATGGCCGCCCGCACCGCGTCGACGTCCGTCACGGGGACCGGCGTGTATTCGATCCCCCACTGCGTGAACACCTTGTCGATGAGCCGGAAGGTTCCGCCGTAGGCATCGTTCGGGATGATCAGGTGATCGCCGGGCCGCAGCGTGGCCCGTAGAGCGCAGTCGGTGGCGGCCATACCCGAACCGAAGGCGCGTCCGTACGTGCCCGATTCCAGGGCTGCCAGGTTCGCCTCGAGTGGACGCCGTGTGGGGTTTCCGGTGCGGGCGTACTCGAAGCCGTCCCGCATGCCGCCCACACCGTCCTGCGCGAACGTCGAGCTTGCGTAAATCGGAACGTTGACCGCACCGGTCTGCGGGTCCGGGTCGAATCCGGCATGAACCGCCTTGGTGGAGAAACCCTGCCAGCTGATGTTGTCCGCTTTGCTGCGCTGCTCACTCATGACGTCCAGCCTAATCGAGGACTATTCGGCCAGGTATTCGGCGACCGCGAACAGCACGTCCAGCTTCTTCGCGTCGTCGACGCCTGTATCCATGCTGTTGGCCATGATGTTGTGAGTCGGTGTGAGCAGTGCCAGCCCCACGACATCGAGAACCACGCCTCCCAGCGCGTCCGCCCGCGGATCGGGTACCGTGCCGCCGACGTTGGGCATCTCTGCAAGCACGGCGGCGTCGTGCGCTTCTTCCCTGACGATGACCGTAAGTGCCCCGGCCATACTCGATGAGTCCTTGGACCACACGCACATGGGATGGCCGTACCCAGGCAACGTCTGTTCCGAGACGTCCGGCCGGTCCGACACGAGTGGACCCAGCGCTCGGGTCAGCGAGTCGCAATCGGTCGGCTTACTCGATGCCGGTGACGCGGCCGCCTCCGGCTCGGTCGGCGACAAGGTACTCGTCTCCGATGCGTCGATCGACTCGGCGACGCCCTTCGCCGCCACGGGCGTGCCGTCGATGCTGGAGGAGCAACCGGCGGCGATGATCGCGCACGCTGTGAGGGGAACGATCATTGCTCTGCGCATCGGGCGGTCCTGTTCGTCGGGTGGCGCACGAAATTTTCTCACTCGCGGATACGGGCCACTCCTCTTCCGCGAGGAGTGGCCCGTTGATCGACGAGGTCTATGCCCCGGCGCTCAGGAACCCCAGAAGGTCGTGGCGGGTGATGACACCCACGGGCTTTCCGTCGTCGACGACCATGAGTGCGTCGCTGTCGCCGAGCGCCTTCGTGGCGGCCGAAACGGGTTCACCGGAACCGATCAACGGGAACGGCTTGCTCATGTGCTTTTCGACGGAGTCCGCGAGATGTGCGCGACCCTCGAACACCGCACTGAGCAACTCACGCTCGGTGACGCTGCCCGCGACCTCACCGGCCATGACCGGCGGCTCCGCGCCGACGACGGGCATCTGCGAGACGCCGTATTCGCGCAGGATCTCGATGGCGTCGCGAAGCGTCTCCGACGGGTGCGTGTGCACCAGGTCGGGAAGTTCGCCGGACTTTCCGCGCAGCACGTCGCCGACCGTCTTCTCGTCCGTCTTTCCGTCCAGGGGGGTGCGCAGGAAGCCGTACGAAGACATCCATTTGTCGTTGAAGATCTTGGACAGGTACCCACGACCACCGTCCGGGAGCAACACCACGACGACCGCGTCGGGGCCTTCGCGCTCCGCGACCTCGAGTGCGGCGACCACGGCCATGCCGCACGATCCGCCGACGAGGAGTCCCTCTTCGCGAGCGAGGCGGCGGGTCATCTCGAAGGAATCGGCGTCGGAGACGGCGATGATCTCGTCCGGGATGGACGGGTCGTAGGCGGAGGGCCAGAAGTCCTCACCGACACCCTCGACCAGGTACGGGCGTCCGCTTCCGCCTGAGTAGACGGATCCCTCGGGATCGGCGCCGATGACCTTCACCTTGCCCCCGGACACCTCCTTGAGGTACTTGCCGGTGCCGCTGATGGTGCCGCCGGTACCGACTCCGGCGACGAAGTGCGTGATCTTGCCGTCGGTGTCTGCCCAGATCTCGGGGCCGGTGGTCTCGTAGTGGCTCTCGGGGCCGCCCGGGTTGGAGTACTGGTTGGGCTTCCAGCCGCCGGGCAGCTCACGGGCGAGCCGGTCGGAGACGGCGTAGTAGCTGTCGGGGTGATCGGGTGCCACCGCCGTCGGGCACACCACGACCTCGGCGCCGTAGGCCTTGAGGACGTTGCGCTTGTCCTCGCTCACCTTGTCGGGGCACACGAACACGCACTTGTAACCGCGCTTCTGGGCAACCAGCGCCAGTCCGATACCGGTGTTGCCGGAGGTGGGCTCGACAATGGTTCCGCCGGGCTTCAACTCCCCCGACGCCTCGGCCGCGTCGATCATCTTGACGGCGATTCGGTCCTTGGAGCTGCCACCCGGGTTGAGGTACTCGAGCTTGGCTGCAACGGTTCCGGCGTTCTCACCGATAACAGAAGTGAGCTTGACGAGAGGAGTGTTGCCGATGAGGTCAACGACGTGTTCCGCGATGCGCATGGGTCCATGTTCCCAGATCGTGTCCGCTCGTGCTCACAGACGTCCGGCACGCAGCTTCTGGTCCGACTAGATTGAGACTCACGCAGCCCGCGAACGAACCGTGCAGACAATCCCGGTAGCGGAAAGGTGAGACCAGTGCCCAAGAGCACATGGCAGCTCGGAGTGAAGGCGGGGACGGCGGCGGTGGTCGCTGGTTCGGGTGCCGGCACCCTCTCCTGGGCGGCCTACAACTATTTGATGTCGCAGGCGTCTGCGGCCCGTGGCGTGATCGGTCGAAACATCGCCAAACCACCCGAGGCAGACGGCGTGTACGCGCCGGGGGTCGTCACGCCCGAACGCTGGTGGCGCTCGGTGCCCTACGACGTCCATCTCATGATCTTCGGCGACTCCACGGCCGCTGGTGTCGGCTGCCTGAGTGCCGACGAGGTCCCCGGTGTACAGATCGCCCGTCGTCTGGCAGACGAGACGGGACAGCGAGTACGTCTCAGCACCAAAGCGATCGGTGGCGCAACATCACGTGGTCTTCGGGGCCAGGTGGACGCCATGTTCATCGCCGGACCACCGCCCGACGCCGCCGTGATCCTCGTCGGCGCCAACGACGTGACCCGTAAGAACTCGATCCGGGCATCGGCTCACCGACTCGGCGAGGCCGTGGCCCGGCTCCGCAGGCACAACTGCGTCGTCGTCGTCGGAACATGCCCGGACCTGGGGGTGGTCACCGCGATTCCGCAACCGTTGCGCACGATCGTGCGCACCTGGGGTTTGCGTCTGGCACGCGCCCAGAAGTCTGCCGTCCTGGCCGCCGGTGGGCACCCCGTCGCGCTGGCCGACCTGCTCGCCCCCGAATTTCTGGCCGCACCGGACACCATGTTCTCCGCCGATCACTTCCATCCTTCGGCCGCCGGTTACGAACTGGCTGCGGCACAAATAGTCCCGGTGCTCGCAACCGCACTCGGACTGTGGCACGGCGGCCCATTGCCGGAACTACCGGAAGTGTCGGAGACTGCAGAGGCGCAGAAGATGAGCTCTCGGGTGGCATCCGCAGTGGACCGATTCGTCCGGCAACGTGGCGTCGTCCGCAGCGAGGGCGCCCTGGACACGGTGGCTATCCCGGCCGAATCTGCTGCCACGTAAGTTGTCGGGTGAGACCAGACACAGAGCTCGAAACCAGACACAGAACTAAGGAGTTTCCATGCCCGAGGCAGTTATCGTCTCAGCAGTCCGCTCGCCGATCGGCCGAGCCATGAAGGGATCCCTGAAGGACATCCGGCCGGACGACCTCACGGCACAGATGGTCGCCGCGGCACTGGCCAAGGTTCCCGAGCTCGACCCCAAGGAGATCGACGACCTGCTCCTCGGCTGTGGACAGCCCGCAGGCCAGTCCGGCTTCAACATTGCCCGCGTGGTTGCCGTGGAGTTGGGCTACGACTTCCTGCCCGGCGTGACCGTCAACCGCTACTGCTCTTCCTCGCTGCAGACCACCCGCATGGCGCTGCACGCCATCAAGGCCGGCGAGGGTGACGTGTTCATCTCGGCAGGTGTCGAGTCGGTTTCCAGCTTCATCACCGGCAACGCCGACGGCCTGCCCAACACCAAGAACCCGTTGTTCGCCGACGCCGAGGCCCGCACCGCGAAGCTCGCCGAGGGCGGCGTCGCCTGGACCGATCCCCGCGACGAAGGCCTCCTCCCCGACGCCTACATCGCCATGGGTCAGACGGCGGAGAACGTCGCGTCGTTCACCGGCATCAGCCGTGAGGACCAGGACCACTGGGGCGTGCGCTCGCAGAACCGCGCTGAAGAGGCCATCGGCCGTGGCTTCTTCGAGAAGGAGATCACCCCGGTCACGCTGCCCGACGGCACCGTAGTCTCCACCGACGACGGCCCCCGTGCCGGCACCACGTACGAGAAGATCTCGCAGCTGAAGCCGGTGTTCCGTCCCGACGGCACCGTCACCGCCGGTAACGCCTGCCCGCTGAACGACGGCGCAGCTGCGCTGGTCATCATGTCGGACACCAAGGCGAAGGCACTGGGCCTGACCCCGCTCGCCCGCGTCGTCTCCACCGGTGTGTCGGGCCTGTCCCCCGAGATCATGGGCCTCGGCCCGATCCAGGCCGTCAAGAACGCCCTGAAGTTCGCGGGCAAGTCGATCTCCGACATCGACCTGTTCGAGATCAACGAGGCATTCGCAGTGCAGGTCCTCGGCTCCGCCCGTGAGCTCGGCATCGAGGAGGACAAGCTGAACGTCTCCGTCGGCTCCATCGCCCTCGGCCACCCGTTCGGTATGACCGGTGCCCGCATCACCAACACGCTGCTCAACAACCTGCGTGAGCAGGACAAGACGTTCGGCGTCGAGACCATGTGTGTCGGCGGCGGTCAGGGCATGGCGATGGTGCTCGAGCGCCTGAGCTAGGGCGCTCCGCGCCCTGTGCGTGGGTAAGGAGTCCCAGGACTCGTTGACCGCTCACAGGGGCGAAGCCCAAAAAGACCCCCGGGGAAATACACCCGGGGGTCTTTTTTGGGCTTCGCCCCTAGTCGCTGTTGAAGTAGCTCAGCAGGCGCAGGATCTCGACGTACAGCCACACCAGGGTGATGGTGAGGCCGAGGGCGACGCCCCATGCTGCCTTCTCCGGAGCCTGAGCGCGG
>JAAZAD010000506.1 GCA_012514505.1 Rhodococcus sp. (in: high G+C Gram-positive bacteria)
ACGCCGTCTCTCACGAGCCCCATGAAGCCGATCACGACCGGCCAGAGCGCGACGGCGGCGATACCGATGCCGAGGAGGTAGGTGCCTACTCCGGGCCCCGCGGACTCCGCCGAGCCGTAGGCCGGGTTGAGTCCTCGGCTGCGGAGCACATTGTCGGCCTTGTCGGTTCTCCCCGCGCGGGCGAGTTCAGCGGCGTCGTCACGCGCGAGTTGCCGATCGAGCCAGATGTCGCGGTCTCCCACACCCATGATCGCTACGCCCCCTCGTATTCCGCCGCGAGTTTCATGCTGTTCCGCTTCGCGGTGAGCACGATCACGGTGATGAGTGAACCCAGTGCGGGAACGATCCAGACCCAGGGAAGCGCCCCCGATCCGTCACCACCCCAGTGCGTGAAGAGCTGGGAGGTCGCGGGGATCAGTGCGAGAGATCCCGCGAAGGCGATCCAGAGCATCAGATACAGCCACCACGGTGCGATGACCGCACGGCCGCTCTCGTATGCAGCAGGCATGGCAGCTCTCCAATCGGGAAGGGCTGAGGCGACGCATCCTCGGGTCGGCCCATAGTTGGGCAATAGTCTATGTATGCGCCGTGCTGAATGTAAGCGGCGGCGGCGTAACTCCACGAGCAGGCAGGTACTGCCGGTGGCCGAGCAAAGGAGCAACGGGTGGCATCTTCACGGAAGTCGTGGGCAGGGCGTGCGCTGTCGCTGTCAACGCTCGGCCTGCTCCTCGTCGGCTGCACGAGCGCTCCGGGGGCTGCGCCGGGTCCGCCCGAGGAGGAAGCTCCCGACTTCTCGATTGAAGACGTGGATTTCGCCGCGGTGGAGTGGTCTCTCTCGCACCACGGGCGGATGATCCCGACCGATGGCCTGAGTTTCGCCAGCGGGCCGGCGATCATCGAGACGGTTGAGTACACCATTGGTGTCGACGCGATCGTGTACGGCGACGCTGACGGTGATGGAGACCTTGACGCGATCGTTCCGGTCAGCGCGCTCGATGTCGTCGGCGGCGGGGTGGAGCTGGGCACGGCCTGGTACCTGTGGGCCGATCAGGATGGTGTGGCGGTGCAGGTGCGTGTGCCTGCAGCACTCGGCAACTGCGACATCGTCGTGGAGAGCGTCACGGCGGTGGACGGCGGCTTCGAGATCCACGAGTTCCACCTCCGCTCGGGGGAGGAGAGCTACACCGAATGCGGTGACCCCGGCAGTGACAAGCGAACCCGCACGGTGACGATCAGCGCGGATGGCCCGGATGGGGAGCTGTGGCCCGTGCAGACGGCTCCGTTCGCGGCGTTCGGGGGAGCGTGCCCGATCTCGGTGGCCTTCCATGGTGATCCCGCAACCGCAGACCACTTCCCCGCGCCGAACGCAGAGAGCGCTGCGCTCGCAGGCGACCGGATCAACACCTGGCCCGTCGAAGAGTGGCAGATCTTCCGCGACGGCTACTCCGGGTGGCAGCTCGTCGGCGTCAACGTCGACGGACATTCCGGCTGCGCCTGGACGCGCCTCTAACGCCGGCCGCACTCGATCATGGGGGCGTCAAGTAATGGCGCCCACGAACGAGCTGCTCCTCGAGACGGCAGTTCCGACCCTTCCGTCTCGACTTTTCGGGTCGAAACTGCCGTCTCGACGCAACCAACCCCGCCGCGTGGCGCTGGGCAGCGTGCGGGGATCGTCCCAGCCGAGGCGTCGACGGATGGTGGTGGCGGCGTCGACCGGGAAGTCGGCGCGGTCGCCGAGGGTCTCCTCAA
>JAAZAD010000507.1 GCA_012514505.1 Rhodococcus sp. (in: high G+C Gram-positive bacteria)
ACGCGCCGAGAAATTCCGTGCCTGGGAGATGGGGACGTTGAGCATCGTGGCAGGTGCCGATACCGACATTGCCCCGCCGAGGTCACGAACCGCGCGGGACACGGTGTCGGCGAAGGCGGGGACGGTGCCGGCAACCTCGCCGAGCAGGTTGAGGCCCGTTCGAACGGCGGTGCCGGGGAGGTCGACAAGACGGATGCCGCGTCCGGGGCCGTCCGGTGTTGCGCTCTCCTCGGGCGAGCGGCGCTGCCACGGCGCACGCATCCCGCGTTCGTCGGCATCCTCGCTCATGGAGTGCCGCATCATCTTCATCGCCGTGACACCGTCCGCCAACGCGTGGTGCATCTTGGTGTAGATCGCGAATCGGCCACCGCTGAGGCCTTCGATGAAGTGCATTTCCCACAGTGGGCGGCTGCGGTCGAGCGGCGTGCTGTGCAGACGGGAGCACAACTGCATGAGCTCGCGGTCTCCGCCCGGGCCTGGCAGCGCTTCCTTCTGGAAATGGTGTCCCAGATCGATGCGCGTATCGGGCTCCCAGGCCCACTGGCCGAGGGTGGTCAGCGTTCGCCGCGGTCGCTTCGCCATCCGTGGGGCGAGGTCGTCGAAGTCGACCTCGGTTGCCGAATCGAGGAGGTCTCGAATGTCGCGTGCGTCCGCGCCCTCCGGTGGTTGGAAGATCTGGACACCGCCGACGTGCAGTGGACGCTCCGGTGCCTCGCCGATGAGGAACAGTGAGTCGAGTGGGGACATCGGCGTCAGCATGTGCGCATCCTTCGGCGTGGACGGTCGGTGGTGTGCGCGGCGATCGCGAACTCGTGCTGCGCGGGGTCGGCGCCATAGTGTTCTGAAGCCGTGGTGCTCCATTACTACTATGCTCGAGGCGTCTCTGCTACTAGACGAACGTCCACTTGGGTGAACATTATGGGACCGAAGTGGTGCGAGTTGTTGAACGTGAAATGGCTTGGGGTGGACGGATCTTCGGCATCTGTAACGCAGTCACGCCTGTCATGAATCTAGGTGTACACGCTCGTCCACTCCGACGCGACTCGGATAGCAAGAGTGAAATCGTCACTGCTGGAATCTATTTGGTTCCACAGCGGGGTGCGTCAGCCGCGACGAGTGGGTGCTCGCCCGTGGGGTTGACGGATTCTCGGGATTTGTGGCGGTTCCGGAATGTCATGGGTGACCGGTGTTTCGTCGAGGGTGAACGGTTCACCGTGATGGGACAACGGGATCGAGTTGCCGGACGTCAGGGTGTAGGTCGCGGAATGCTGACGGATTTCCACCGAGACGCAACTGCCGCGAATGCGCATGTGGAATGCCAAGCGATTCAGTTGTTCCGGGATTCTGGGGGCGAAGGTGATGTTGCCGTTGTAGTCGCGCATTCCGCCGAACCCTGCGACGCATCCCAGCCATGTACCGGCCAATGATGCGATGTGCAGCCCGTTGGAGACGTTTGCGTGCAGGTCGTGGAGATCGGTGAGTGCCGCCTCGGCGAGGTAGTCGTAGGCCAGTTGCAGATCTCCCACTTCGGACGCGACCACCGATTGGACGCACGCGGACAACGAGGAATCGCGCACGGTGATGCTCTCGTAGTACAGGAAGTTCGCCAGCTTCTGTTCGTCGGTGAACGCGTCGCCGCGCAGATACAGGGCCATGACCAGGTCGGCCTGTTTGACCACGCGCTTGCGGTACAGGTCGAAGTACGGGTAGTTGAGCAGCAGTGGATAGGTGTCCTGGGGGGTGGCTTCGAAATCCCAGTCGGCGTGATGGGTGAACCCGTCCGACTGTTGGTGAACACCCAGCGCGTCGTCATAGGGGAGACGCATGTGCTCGGCGGCATCACGCCACCGCGCCGTTTCCTCGTCGTCCACACCGAGGTCTCGGGCGAGATCGGGGTGCTTGGAACAGAGCGTGGCCGCGTCGATCAGGTTCTGCTGGGCCATCAGATTGGTGAACACGTTGTTGTCGGCGATCGCGGTGTACTCGTCCGGTCCGGTCACGCCGTCGATCCGGAACTCGCCCTCCGAGTTGTGATGACCGAGCGAGCCCCACAGGCGTGCCGTCTCCACGAGTATCTCGAGACCGAATTCCGTCTCGAACTCGGTGTCCCCGGTGGCAGCCAGATAGCGAGAAGTCGCGGCCGCGACATCTGCTCCCACGTGGAATGCGGCCGTTCCCGCCGGCCAATAGCCGGAGCATTCCTGTCCGTTGATCGATCGCCACGGGAACGCAGCACCTTGTTGGCCCAGTTGCTGTGCGCGCGCCTTTGCCTTGTCCAGTGTCGTGTGGCGCCAGCGCAGGGCGTCGCGAGCCGAGTCGGGCAATGTATAGGTGAGCACGGGCAATACGTATGTCTCGGTATCCCAGAAGGCGTGCCCGTCATATCCAGGACCGGTCAGACCCTTCGCAGGGATCGCCCTCGATTCACCACGGGCACCGGCCTGCAGCACGTGGAACAGTCCGAACCGCACGGCCTGCTGGAGTTCGGCGTCGCCTTCGATCTCGACGTCCGCCACTGCCCAGAACTTGTCCAGGTACGCACGCTGCCGCTCGAGCAGGGTCTTCCAACCAGTCTCTTTCGCACCGGCGAGTGCGCCGTCGACCTGGGCGCGAAGGGCAGGAACGGAGCGTCGGGCAGACCAGCCGTACGCCAGGTATTTGGTCAGACACAGACTCTTCCCTGCCGGAATGTCGACGGCCACCGTCAGTCGGGCCAGGTCTTCCTCGGTCTCGATGCTGCAGCGGGCGTCGGCGGGCAGTTCGATCTCGTGGTCCATGCCCGCCGCCATGTACAGGTTGGATGCGCGGGTGTGGTGGGCGAGCACCGCCCGATAACCACTCGCTGCCGCGAAGTCCGCGACAAGGGGCCGGTCGAGGGCAGCCGCCACCCGGGGATCGTCGGATTTCGTCGGCAACGGTTCGTTGGCCAGCAGATCCGATTGCAACACGACTTCGAGTTCCCCATCGAGGGGTTCGACCTCGTAGCGGATCGCGGCGACCGCACGTGAAGAGAACGACACGAGCCGCTCCGACCGGATGCGTATGCGACGGCCGGTGGGAGACACCCATTCCGTGGTGCGCCGCAGGGTGCCCGACCGGAAGTCCAGCACACGCTCGTGATGCGGGGCGTCGCCGTATCGCATGTCGAGGGGCTCGTCCCCGATCAGCAACCTGATGATGTTGCCGTCGGTGACGTTGACGACGGTCTGACCGTCCTCCGGATATCCGTAGCCGGCCTCGGCGTAGGGGAGTTCGCGCTGTTCGAAGAAGCCGTTGAGGTACGTTCCCGCAAGCCCACGAGGTTCGCCTTCCTCGAAGCTGCCGCGGATACCGATGTGGCCGTTGGACACGGCGAACGTCGACTCGGTGCGGTGAAGCGCCTCGAGGTCGAGACCGCGCCACCGCAGTTCCCACGGTGATATCTCGTAACCCTTAGCGTCCATCGGATACGGACCCCGTCATCAGATTCTCGAGGTCGGTGACGACTATGTCCGCACCGTGTTCGCGCAGAGCATCGGCCTGGCCGACCCGGTCCACGCCGACCACGTACCCGAACTTGCCGGCCCGTCCTGCCTCGACGCCGGAGAGAGCGTCCTCGAAAACGGCGGCATCGTTGGGCCGCACAGCGAGCGCTTCGGCTGCCGCGAGGAACGAATCCGGTGCCGGTTTGCCCCGCAATCCACGGTCGGTGATGACGACACCGTCGATGCGGATGTGGACGTATCGAGTGAGGTCGGCGGCCTCGAGTACCGCCTTGCCGTTCGCGGAGGAGGTGACGACCGCAATTTTGAACCCTTGGTCGTACGCGGTCTTGATGTAGTGCACCGACCCCGGATACGGGTCGACACCTTCTTGGTCGATCACCTTCAGCAACAGTTCGTTCTTGCGATTGCCGACACCGTTGATCGTCTCGGCGGTGGGCGGATCGTCCGGCGCGCCCTCTGGGAGTGCTATCCGTCGCGACTCCAGGAACGTGCGAACTCCGTCCGCGCGAGGACGGCCATCGACGTAGTTCTGATAGTCACTGTCGGTGAAAGGCTCGAAATCCTCACCGTCTCGCTCCGCCAGAAAACCGTCGAACGTCTGTTTCCATGCCTTCTTGTGAAGAACGGCAGTACCCGTCAACACACCGTCGAGGTCGAACAGACAGGCTGAGATGTTGCCCGGTAGTCCAATCACCTTTCTGACCGTACCGCCGCACACCCCCAGTTCGTGGGCGTTGCGCAGTTGCGTGTTGTGATCGTTCCCAAACCGGTGGGAGTGCAGGCGGTTGCGGTGTGCCCGCACTCCCACCGGACGACAGTGGGTTGGATCAACCCGTGACGCCGGTCAGTTCGTTCGGGGTCTCCGGAAGTGTCGCCTTCGACGTGACCCGCCCTGCATCGAGATTCACCGCGTAGATCGCTTTGGTCTCCGGGTCGGTGACGTAAGCGGTGGCACCCTGTACGAAGAGCGTGGGGCGCGGGGACTGCCAAGTTTCCGGCTCGGACCAGGGTGAGATGACGGGGACGGTGCGTGTCACGGTCTTCGTCTCGGGGTCGATCACATGCAGCTCGCCATCGGTACCGAGGACGATTGCCTCCCCGGTAGGACCGCGGCCCAGTGACCGAAAGCTGTAGCTGGTACCCAGGTCCACCAACGAGATCTCATGCTTTTCCGTGTCGATGAGCGACACTCGCCCGGGACGTTCGAGTTCGGCATCGGGGTCGGTCTTGTAGTCGCCGAGGACGATCGCGGATTCCTCGTCGCCGGCCAGGTTGCCGATGCGTCCGTACGGGTCCGCTGCCGGAATCTTCGTGATGAGACCATCCGTGACGACGAGGACGCCGTTCTCGCAGCCGAAGACCACTGTCTCGCGCGCGGCTGTTGCCTCACCGTGCACGCCGTGGCATTCCTCGCTCCGGGCGGTTTCGTGGCCGTGTTCGTCGAGGACGACGACTCCCTGTCGCTCTTCCTCGTTGCCGAGTGTGGTCAGTAGCGTCCCGTCGGACAGTTCCACCGCCACGCCGTGATGTGCCTCCTCGGTGCTGTGTTCCTCGGTTTCGGGCATCCCTTCCGAGAGTGTCGTGGGGTCGAAGACCCGGATCGATCCCGTGCCGTCGTCGAACAGCACCGTCTTGCCGTCATGGCGCACTACGTGACCCGGCTTTTCGGCGGAGAAGCTCACATCGGTCAGTTCTGCTTCGGCGGTGTCGAGGGCGGTGAACGAGCTTCCGGTGCTGACGAGTACGTGGCGTCCGTCGCCGGCGGGGTTGAGGCGGACGAATCCGTCGATGTTTTCGACGGTGTCCACCACCTCGAGGGTATCTGCGTCGAGGACCATGATTCCGCCGTCGTAGCTTGCGGTGAGCCGTGGACCGGCAGTGTCGGACGCGTCGACGGCGTTGCCGGTCGAGCAGCCCGCCAGCACTGCTGCCGACGTGCCCAGGGCAAGCACTGCGGCCGGGATTCGGGTTCGTTTGCTGGTTGTCATGAGCGAGAGTCAAGCCTTAATGGAAATGATTGTCAAAGTTGTTAATGCGCATTTCCGCATGTGAACAACTCATTTGAGCCCTTCGGTGATCCTGGTTGCGTTGGTTTCCATCATTTCGAGGTAGGACGATGCGCCCGATCCGGCGTCTCCGAGGGATTCGGTGAAGAGTTCGATCACCTCGACGCGTTCTCCCGACTCCTTTGCGAGAACATCCGCCAACTTCGACGGCTGCGACGAGTCGACGAATATCGCGCCAACTCCCGATGTGCGCACCGCTTCCGACAGCTCGGCCAGATCGGCAGAACTCGGTGACGCCAGCGTGGTCCCGCTGGGAACCACCGCGCCGATCACCTCGAACCCGAACCGCTCCGCGAAATAGCCGAATACGTGATGATTGGTCACCAGTCGACGGCTCTCGGCGGGTATGGAATCGAACAGTGCCGTCATCGCTGTCGTCAGGTCGGAGATTCGGTCCACGTAAGCGTCGGCTCGATCGTCGATGGCGGCTCGGTCCACGCCCGGTACGTGCCGAACCACCGCGTCGCGGATCGATTCGGTGGCGGCAGCCACCCGATCCGGATCGGTCCAGAAATGTGGGTCCAGCGCGGCAGAGTCGCCATGGGTGTCGAACGGGATCGGGTTCACCTGCGGTGCCACCTCGAGGATCGGAACCCCTTCGGATCGTGCGGCTTGCACGGTGTGCGCGATCCCCTCCTCGAGGCCCAGTCCGTTGGAGATGAGCAGGTCGGCCGATTCGATTCGTGCGGCCTGCGCGGCGGAGATCTGGAAGGAGTGCGGATCTGCGCCTGGAGGCATCAGCACCCGTACATCGATGTCGTCTCCCACGATGTTGTGTGTGACGTCGCCCAGAATGTTGGTGGTGACCACCACGGTGGGTCGGTCGGCTCCTGCTGTTCCCGAGCAGCCGGCCACCATCGCGGCGGCCGCGGCCAGAGCGAGCAGGAACGTTGCCGCGCGAGTCATTCGCCCACCACGCTGGCCGATGCGATCGGAAAGTCGACGTTCAGTGTGCGGGCAACGCGGGCGCCGTCCCGGTAGTCGATCTCCTGTATCCGCTCTGCCGAGGGGTCGGTGACGTAGGCGCGCGTGCCGGAGACTGATATCTGCGGTGTCGGCTGCGACGCGTCGGTCGCGTCGAAAGGTTCGGACAGTACCTGCCGGGAGGCGATCTCGGTTCCTGTCGCGCTGTCGTAAACGCGGAAGGTGCCGTCCGCGAGCACGGCGAACACCGTCTTGCCGTCGCCGGAAAGATGGGCGTCGAGGGCGCGGTCGGGTGTGACGATGTGCGTCCAGTTCGTGGTGGCGCTGTCGAACGTCAGCACACCGGTGTTGGTAGCGGGTGGGCCGGCGACGGCCGCAATCACGGGGGTCGAATCCTGTCGACGGAATGCAGTCGGTCGGGTCTGTTCCGTGATTCCGTCGGGGTAGGGGATTTTCGTGGACGTCCATCCCGAACCGTCGGTCGTCGCGATGGAGAGTCCGTCGTCGCAACCGACGACAACGTGGGTGTCGAACACCGCCGTGCCGTCCATCTGTGGGCAAGCGGTGTCGAAGGCGCTGACGAATTCTCCGCTGCTGTCGCGCAGTTCGAACCCATCGGGTAGTGACTCCCCGGGATCTTCGGTGGAACGGGAGACGAGGAAGTGGTTGCCGACCGGAACGACGACTCCGTGGTGGGGTGCATCTACCGCGATCGACAGCGCGGTATCTGTTGCGCCGTCCGACAAGGCGTCGAAGGTGGTGACGTCGGCCCGTCCCAGTCCGTCGAAGAAGGTCGCCACCTTGCGGTCGCCCGCGATGACTCGGGCGGGTCCAACCCCTTCGAGTCGGCCGAGTACGGCGGGCGGCTTCGTATACGAGTGAGTGTGATCGCCGTGTTCGACGGTCCACGATCCCGGATCGAGGATGTGGACCGAGTCGTCGGCGCTGACGGCGTAGACGTAGCGGTCGTTCACGGTGGTCAACGCGGCGGAGTGCGCGAGGTCGAAGGTTGCGATCGTCTCGGTGGAGGTGAGGTCGAGGACGTCCGTTCGCCCCGAGTTCGCGTCGGAGACCACGAGGCGGGGCCTGGGTCCGGCGACTTCGGTCGAACCGGACTCTGCGGCGAGATCGCTTCCGGCTACAGGTGTTCGGCTGGGGCTCGCGTCGTGTCGGTCGGTGGTTCCGCAGGCGACGAGTATCGACGAGGCCACCGTGGCGGCGGCAAGACGAAGGATGGGGGAGCGGCGCACAATCTTCTCCATTTGTTGGTAATGAGAATCATTATCGTAAATGTAGTGTTCGTAGCGCGCTCCGAGCGGCGCCGGCCAGAAAGAACTGCAGGACGGCGATGCCGGCGATCGTCGCCCCTGCCGCCGTGTCGCCGTGCCACGACACGAGGAGGCCGATGAAGGTCGCCGACCATCCGAGTAGTGCGGCGATGCCGACGGTCTGACCGATGGATCGGCCGAACAGGTACGCCGTGGCCGAGGGGGCGATCAGCAAGCCGAACACCAGGAGTGTCCCGACAACTTGGAATGACGCGACCACGGCGAGTACGACCAAGGCGAGCATTGCCACGTGTGCACCGCGTGGGCCCAGTCGCAGGGTGTGCGCTTTCCGTGGGTCGAAGACGAGCGCCACGAACGGGCGATAACAGAGCGCAGAAACGGCGGCCGCGAGTGCCGTGGCTGCGACGAGCCACCATACGTCCGTCTGTGTTGCCGACAGCACGTCCCCGAAGAGGAACCCGGTGAGATCCACCGCGAATGAACTCGACCGCGACACGATCACCACGCCGAGAGCGAGCATTCCTGCGAACAGCAGACCGATTCCTGTGTCTTCGGAAAGTTCGGAATCTTTTGACACCCAGGATATTCCGAAGATCATCACGAGCGCGCTGACGGCGGCGCCGACCAGCAGGTTGGCGCCGACGAGGTACGAGACCGCGATACCGGGCAGCATTCCGTGCGCGACGGCGTCGCTCATGAATGCCATGCCGCGAAGTACCACCCAGGTCCCGACCAGTGCGCACAGGATCGACACGAGCATGCCTGAGAAGAGCGCCCGCTGCACGAACGAGACCGCGAACGGATCGAGTAGCCACTGCATGGTGTTAAAGTAATTGATAATGATTGTCATAAGCGAATTGGTTGTGCGGTACGGCAGAGACGCGGTGCTCGACAACGTCGATGCGCGGTTCGAGCGGGGGACAGTTACCGCCCTGATGGGACCCAACGGGTCGGGGAAGTCGACTCTCCTGCAGGTTCTCGCAGGTGTTGTCGCACCACGATCGGGTGTGGTGACGGGCGTTCCCGAATCCGTGGCCTACGTCCCACAGCGCCGCGCAGTGGGCGCCCGCCTGCCGCTGACGGCCCGAGACGTGGTCGCGATGGGCAGGTGGGAGAAGCTCGGTCTACTGCGGCGCCCCGGCCGCGAGGGCCGCAAGGTGGTCGACGACGCTCTCCACAGGCTGGGCGTCTCGGATCTTGCGCATCGGAGATTGACGTCGTTGTCCGGCGGGCAATGTCAGCGCGTCCTCTTGGCGCAGGCGCTCGTTCAGCGCGGCCGGCTGGTTCTTCTCGACGAACCGACCGCCGGCCTCGACGCACACGCCACCCGCGTGATCAGCGACATCACCCGCGAAGAGGCTGCTCGCGGGGCGACCGTAGTGGTCGCAACTCACGATGCACTCGAGGCTGCGCGGGCAGATCAGGTGATCGAGTTGGGCCGTTACGAAAATGAATCAAGTGAAATACGTGCATCTTCACGATCTTGCGTCTAATGTGGGTTAGGCAAGCCCAGCCAACCCCCCCGGCTGGTTGCGCCGGCCCCGCCAACCCACCCCCCCGGTTTGGCGGGGCCACTTTAATTCTGGTGGTCGATCGCCGAGCTGCTCAGGACGATTCGGTCCAGCAGATTCAGCTCAGGAGCGCACCGACCGCGTCAACGCTCCCACCAGCTCCGCGATTTCCGAGCCGACGGTCAAGTAGGTGTCTTCGTCCGACCCGGTCGGATCCGCGACGTTCTCAGGACTCGTCGACGCCTTGTGCTTCGTGCGTGCTGCATCCAGGTCGGCGACCGTGGTCGCGCCGGACGCCTCCGCGAGCCGTGCGGCTTCCTTCAGGGTGAACGTCTTCTTCGACTGCGAGGGCGCCAGCTTCAGCACGTCGTCCCGGTTGTCCTCCGTCATCGTCAGAACGAGGTCGGCGTCGCCGGCGATCTTCTCGGTGATCGCACGAGCGGTGAAGCCGGTCGGGTCTCCACCCAATCCCTCCAAGACGGCCGCTGCCGTCTTCTCCATGGGCTTACCTGCAGTTGCCTGCGTTCCTGCGCTCGACGCGACGAGATCGGTGGCACCGGACTCCTCGGCGAAGGCTGCGGTGATCCGTTCCGCCGTCGCGGACCGGCAGACGTTTTCGTTGCAGACGAAGAGAACATGCATGACCGAAAGCATAAGGTCTCGGGTCCCGGGCGCCGAATACGCACCGCACCGGATGTACACGTGCTGTTGGCTGCGCACTCCTGTCGGGTATCCGTGTTGATCACCTGCCCGGCATATCAAAGTGACATGCGCTGCACCGTCTTTGGAACCGGATATTTGGGGGCAACCCACGCGGCCTGCATGGCCGAGCTCGGACACGATGTCCTCGGCGTCGATATCGATCCCGGCAAAGTGGCGAAACTCTCGTCGGGCGAGGTTCCGTTTTTCGAACCCGGGCTCGCGGAGGTGCTTCGACGCAACATCGATGCAGGTCGGCTGCGGTTCACCACGTCGTACGACGAGGCAGCCGAGTTCGCCGACCTGCACTTCGTCGGTGTCGGTACCCCGCAGAAGAAGGGCGAGTACGCGGCCGATCTGCGTCACGTTCACTCGGTGATCGACACCTTGGCGCCGCGGCTGGATCGGCCGTCGGTGATCGTCGGCAAGTCCACAGTCCCGGTGGGAACCGCCGCTGATCTCGGTGTTCGGGCCCGCCGACTGGCCCCGGCAGGTGACGACGTCGAGGTGGTGTGGAATCCGGAGTTCCTGCGTGAGGGCTTCGCTGTGGAAGACACGCTCAGTCCGGACCGTCTCGTTCTGGGTGTAGACCGTGACCGTCCGGGCCGCGCCGAGCAGCAGCTCCGCGAGCTGTACGCCGACCTGCTCGACAATCAGGTGCCATTCCTCGTCACCGACCTTGCGACCGCCGAACTCGTCAAGGTGTCGGCGAACGCCTTCCTCGCCACCAAGATCTCGTTCATCAACGCAATTTCCGAAGTCTGCGAAGCGACCGGTGCGGACGTCACCGAACTTGCCGACGCACTGGGATACGACGCACGTATCGGTCGCCGCTTCCTCAACGCCGGTCTCGGGTTCGGGGGTGGTTGCCTCCCCAAGGACATCCGCGCGTTCATGGCCCGTGCCGGTGAGCTCGGGGCCAACCAGGCTCTGCACTTCCTGCGTGAGGTGGACAGCATCAACATGCGTCGCCGCACCCGCATGGTCGAACTCGCAGCCCAAGCGTGCGGGGGTTCCGTGCTGGGGGCGAACATCGCCGTCCTGGGCGCCGCCTTCAAGCCCGAGTCCGACGACGTCCGGGATTCGCCCGCGCTCAACGTCGCGGGGATGCTGCAACTGCATGGGGCGGTCGTCAGCGTGTACGACCCCAAAGCCCTCGACAATGCACGTCGGTTGTTCCCCACGCTGGACTACGCGACGTCCGCTACCGAGGCGTGCGACAACGCCGATGCCATCCTCCTGCTCACCGAATGGCCGGAATTCGCGAAGCTGCAACCGTCCGACCTCGCCGACGTGGTTCGCCGCCGCGTGATGGTCGACGGCCGAAACTGCTTGAGTGGTGAGGCCTGGCGTGAGGCAGGGTGGGAATACCGAGGCCTCGGTCGCGGGTGATGAACGACACCGAACATCTTTACGTTCATGCTGGTAACGGGGTCGAATTCCGGGCACTTCTTTCGGTAGTGTTCCGGACCAGGTAGCGGGGGGAATCCAGCATCGAACCCTGCGCAGTCGAGCGGGGCGGTCCATGAGTTCGGTTCTCGGAGTATCGGTGGGCGCTAGTGCGGTGCACCTGGTCCACCCCGGAACGGGCGACCTCCAGGGGCCGCGCACGATGTCGCAACCCGTCGACAAGAGTGGCAGGCCCGAAGAGTTGGCCGCCGAATCGATCGGTGTCGTGCTCACCGGTGACGCAGATTCAGGGCAGGTGCACCGGACGGGCGTCGCCTACCGTGACGACGTGCAGGCGGGGGCCGTCCACGCGGCGATGGCCCGCCAAAGCCTGAGCAACTATCAGTTGGTTCCGGAAATTCGCGCGACCATGCGAGCCCTCGAACATGCCGGGCTCCTCGGAACGGCGTCGACCCCGCTGATCTATGACCTGGGCAGTTCCGGCCTCACCGTCAGTGTCGTCGATCGCGCGAGCGGCGATGTGCTCGAGACTCTGCGCACGGACGTCGTCGGTGGCGACCTGTTCGATCGCATGGTGCGAGACAAGCAGGTGTCCGGCGGGCGGTTGCGGGCACCGACCACCGAAGCGCAGGCACGGGCGCTCGACGCACAGTGCCGGGGCGCCAAAGAACAATTGTCCAGCAGAGGCGCGGTGTGCGTGCCTGGTGACAGCGGCCTGTTGCTCCTGTCCCGGGACGTGTTCGAATCACTCGTCACCGTTCCCGTCGAATCCTCCGCCCGTTTGGTCCGTGAGGTGATTGCACGGGCACCGCGACTGCCTGACGTCGTCGTCCTCGTCGGGGGCGGGGCTCATGTTCCCGTGGTTCGCTCGGTCATCGAGTCGTGGATCGCACTTCCCGTCGTCGTACCGGAGTCGCCGGAACTGGTGGCCGCTCAGGGGGCGGCGCTGCTCGTCGGCGCACAGGGGCCAACGCAGTCACCGGCCGCCGAACCTGTCGGGAACGGACCCGATTCGGAACCCGACTGGAGTGCATTGCTCGCGGAGTCCGAACCCGAGCGCAGCAGTGATCCGCGTAAGCGCAATACGGTGGCAGTCATCGGTAGCCTCGCCGTTCTCGGCGTGCTGGGTATCGGTGTCGCGGTGGGCATGAGCATGATCCCGAAAACGACGACAGGTGAGGCGGTTCCGGCTGATCCCACCGGTCCGCCGGTGACGACCACAACCGCTCCGCCACCTCCGCCGCCTCCACCGTCGGCCGAACCTGCCCCGGTTCGGACGCAACAGCCGCAGCCCGCTCAGATCGAGGAGCCGACTGCGCCCCCACCCCCGCCGCCTCCCGAGTTGACCATTCCAGGGCTGCCGCCGATCACGCTGCCGCCGCCCATCCAGCTGCCGGAGATTCCGCGCTTCCCGCGCTGACCGGCAAGGTCAACGTGCGTGGCGACCGGACTTCTTGACTGTGGCCGGAGCGTCACCGAACGGACGGGCGAGGAGTACCGCGATTCCCGTGGTCAGCGGCACCGAAAGAGCCAGTGCGATACCGCCGACCGCCGATCGGGTGATTTCGGTGGCGACGGCGTCACTGGTCAACACGTCCTGAATCGAACGCCCGGACACACTGAACAACAGCAACAACGGCAGCGCACCACCCGCGTACGCGAGGACGAGGGTGTAGACCGTGCTGGCGATATGGTCGCGCCCCACACGCATGGCCGATGCAAAGATGTGGCGGCGATTCGCTTCGGGGTCGAGTTCGGCAAGTTCGAATGCAGACGACGCCTGCGTGATCGTCACATCGTTGAGCACACCCAACGAGCCGATGATGAAGCCGGCCAACAACAAGCCCGTGATGCTCACCGTTCCGATGTACGCCTGCACGTTCGTGTTCTGTTCCTCGGACAGCCCGGTCAAGCGCGTCAGGTCGATTGCGGCGTACGACAGAATCGCGGCCAGCATCATCGAGACCAGTGTCCCCAGCAGGGCGGAACTGGTGCGCAGAGAAACGCCGTGGGCCAGATACAGCACGGCATAGAGGATGATCGAACCACCCACCAGGGCAACGGGAATGGCCGGTTTTCCGTCCAGGAGGGCCGGTAGCATGAATACAACGAGGACGCCGAACGCGATACCGATTCCTACCAGTGCACGCAGACCACGCCAGCGCGCGACGGCGATGACTACGGCGGCGAAAATGATGGTGATCAGGGTGAGCGGCAGGCCTCGTGCGTAGTCCTCGAACGAGTACCGAACGTCGCCGTTGGTGTCCAGCGCCCGGAGCATGCGGATCTCGTCACCCTCTTCGAGGGTGGGTTGCCCAGGGGTCGAGACGATCTCGAGGAGGGTGCGTGAACCAGCATCCGGGCCGGAATTGATGTCGACGATGCTGCGCTGGCACGTGTAGGCGTCGGTCGCCGGCGGTATCGGCTCACCGGTGAAAGCGCGGCTGGCAGACGGGCTTCCGCAGACGCCGACATCGTCGGATGTGACCGTGCCTGATTCGGTGACGACTTCGTCGCCCAACGGGAGTTGGGTCTGGAATTGTTCGGTGCTCGGCCACAGCAGCACCGCGCCGATGGTGACCGCGAGTGCAATCAGTCCGAGGAGGGCGACCACAACCGTGGCCGCGGCTTTACCGAGCGGCGCAGGTCCGTGTCCGTGCCCGTGTCCGTGTCCATGTCCATGTCCATGTCCATGTCCGGTCATCGTTGGGTGGCCCGGGCAGCGGTGAGTGTCGGCACCAGGAAAGAGTAGTGGTGGGCTCGGCCGCGCACCGGTGCAGGTCCTGTCGGGCAGTGTCCGATTCGGAGTCCGATTCAGCTGTGCGACCTACGCGTTCCGTCGGTATTGCTCTGGTGTGGTTTACGTGTCGCCAATGTGCTTAAATATCGGGGCAACGGCAGGACGCGTGTCCAGGTGCGCGTCCCGCGTTCGAACCCCGCACGCAGCATGGCATTACGGGGCTCGTGCTTTGTTCCGGAAGGTCGGTCAGGAGGGGGATCGATCTCCACGCAGTGTTTCGCTGTACGGAGCCGCCGCGAAGTTCCCGAACGAGGGGTGGATTTCGCGCTCTGAGGTAGTCGAGCTGGGTGGCGGGGTACAGGGGGGTTGACCCCGCCACCAACCTGACGACCACAGGGGGGGGAGGGGCGTCAGGTGCTCGGGGGCACCGAAGTGCCTGACGCCAACTTTACATACACATCCGGTGTAAACGTCAAGCAGGTGGTCGAAATCGCAACCGTGTCGTCATAGAGGCGGAGATCGCACTTCCACTCGAAGACCGGGCTGACGTACTTTCCCGAGTTGTAAGCGCATAGGCTTTGCCGTTCAGGAGGTGAACGGTGAACCAGCCCGGCGGCAAGGACCGGATCGGCGCAGTACTTGCGCGGATGAATCTGCCTTCCGTCGTGGACCGCGATTCGCTCGTAGCGAGTGTGGCCTGGCGCCGCGGGCGACCCATTCGGCTCGCTCCGGTCCCGCACCGCCTCATCCCGAGCAACCACTACGGCATGTGGCTGGCTCGCGTCTCGGACGACGTCATCGTCTACACCGACGACACATCGGACGTACACGCCACGCACATCGTGTGTCACGAGATCGCCCACATGGAACTCGGCCACGACCACGATGCAATCGGCGACACCACACTCGACGCCGACCGTCTGCGCGGTCTGGAACCGGTCGTCGGCTCCTCCGCCGTCCTCGGCGCATTCGGGCGGTCCAACTACTCGAGCGAGCAGGAGTACGACGCAGAACTTCTCGCCACCCACATCATGTCGCGGGTGAGCCGGCGTACGGCGAATGTCGACGAGCGGACCGGCCGCATCCTCGGAAGTTTCTGACGGTGGACGTCCTGCCCCCGCTCGTCACGGGCGTGCTGCTGTTCGTGGTGTGGGGGACGACGGCTGTCCGCTTGATCTGGACGCGCCACGGAGCGGTGAATTCCCGGCAGAACGCCTTTCTGGTGCTGGCGTCGATAACGATGTTGCTGTCGAGATCATGGGTACACCAACCTCTCGACACGGCGTTCGGTCTCGGCATGTCACGGCACCTCGGGAATGCCGTCATCATGTTGGCGTTCGCGTCACTGTTCAGCCTGGTGGTGGCATGGGTGCTGGGGCCGGAGCGTTGGCCGGGTGTGCACGTGGCATCGATGCTCGGCGCAGCAGTGCTCGGACTGGCACTGCTTGCCCTGGGTGCGCCCGCAAGTTCGGCCGGAGAACGTATCGAGACGTTCGGCGGCTGGCAGTACCCCGCGTACTTCGGGATCTACGCAATTCCGTCGCTGACCTTCGCCGGCGCGATCGTGGGCATTTCGGTGAGCGGATTGCGTCGCACCACCGACCGCCCCGACCGTCGCGTGTTCGGCGCGTTGCTCGCGCTTGCGTGTGTGGCCGCGATCGACACGACCTCGATGGTGGCAGCAGCAGTGATGAGTGCGCTCGGTGTGACGAACGGCTTCACCGAATTCAGGGTGGCGGTGAACGGTATCCCGACGATGTTCCTCCTCATCGCAATGTGCATTTTCGCTGTGCGGCCGGCGGTGCGCGAAGCGCTGATCGGTTTCGGTCTCGATGCGGACTCGCGTATGCGACGGCGACTCACACCGCTGTGGCAGACCCTCTCCGCTGCGGTTCCCGAAGTGGTACTCGAACTGCGTCCTGCCGACCGCAGCGCCCTCCCTCCTGCGATGGCGCTGCACCGGATGTGTGTCGAGATTCGTGACGCCATGCTCGTCCTGGCCGAGTATCCGCAGTTCGGTCGCTTTCCGCCCGCGGGCGAAGATCGTGATCTGAGTATCGCCATCGGCTTGCACCTGTCGTGCCTTGCCCGCGCAGGGGGAGAGGAACCGGACGGCGGTCGTGATTCGGTCGTGCCGACCGTGACGGGACACGATCACATCATGTCGACGTCGGTGGACTTGCGCAGCGAAGCGCGAGAGCTGTCTCGGCTGGCCCACGTGTGGGAACGGGCCGGCCGCATGGCTCGCAATTGGGTGGACTACCGGGAGTCGGTACTCGCCTGATCCGGAAGGTTCCGCAGCAGCGGGATCATCCGCTCCATGTCGCGTACGGACAGGCTCGGTTGTCGGACCGACCTCCCACGCATCGACAGATGATTCACACCGGCATCGCGTACCGCGAGTTTGAACCGGATCAGCACGTCGTACTCGTGGTAGTCCTCGTCCGACAGGTACTGAGCCGGTGCGTGAAAATACGCGGCCAGCGCGGACAGGACGGCCGGCTCGCCGTCCGGGTCGACGCCGTCACGGATCGCTTGTACGGCGTCCGGGTCGACAGGACGTCCCAGAATCGCCGCGAGATCGGCGGCTACCTGGGCGGTGGACGGTTCCGGCGCGTTGTCGGCGTGTGCCAATGCGAACAGCCGATTGACCCGTACGGACAGCGGGGTGATGATCATGCGCTGACCTCCGCGTCCAGGTCTGTGTCAGCGTGCGGATCGCAATCGGCGGCGTTCGCGACGGCTTCCTCCCAACGGAGGCGGAATCGCTCACGTGTGGCTGCGTCGAGGTCGCGGTCGCGGCCAGACAGGAAGCGGCGGTACAGGGCCTCTTCGTGTTCGCGCGGGTCGGCGAACTCGGGTGGCACCTCGAGCAGTTCTCCGAACGCGAACTCGACGAGGGGCTGCCGCGGCCCGGTCGGTCCACCGTTGACCTCGAGCAGGCGCGTCACATAGGCGCCGGTGATCTTGGAGACCACGCGGTTCAGGTCGGCGGCGAGATCGGCCAGTTCGGGCACGTCTGTGCGCGACTCGGCGAGTCGGTTGAGTCTTGCGTGCGGTCCCAGGATTTCGATGATGGTTTCGAGGTCCAGCGGGATCTGCGAAGGTCCGAGCGCGAGCGGGCGTTGCTGCGCGCGGCGCCGACGGGGTTCGCCGCCACTCGCTTCGGTGCCGGTTGCCTCGTCCTCCAACGGTGTCGGCACGCCACCTTCGAGAGCGCGAGCCGCGCTGCCCGGCACCCACCGCAACGCCTTGTCGAGCTTGCGGAGCGTCTCGATACTCGGAGCGGGTCCGGTTCCGTTCTCGGCGCGCGTCTGTGCGGCATCCGACGGTCCGCCCGCTGCGCTCACCTCGTCCTGTGTCAGATTCAGTAATCGCCGACGCTTGTAGACGAACTGCCCGAATCCGGCGCGGTCGGTGGCCATTCCCATCCCCCAAAAGTGACACTCGAGCGACGTGCGTATCGCTTCCCGGTCCGTACTCTACTGCTTGTAGCTCGTGAGGAAGTTACCGAACCTCTCGATCGCCACCGCGAGGTCTCGTGCCCAGGGCAAAGTGACGATTCGGATGTGGTCGTGATCGGGCCAGTTGAAGCCGGTGCCCTGCACGACCAGGATCTTCTCCTGATGCAGAAGATCCTGGACCAGCTTCTCGTCGTCGTGGATCTCGTAGACCTCGGGGTCGAGGCGCGGAAACGCGTACAGCGCGCCCCGTGGTTTCACGCAGGAGACACCCGGGATCATGTTGAGCCGCTCCCAGGCGACGTCACGCTGCTCGAGCAGACGCCCGCCAGGAAGGATCAGTTCTTCGATGCTCTGATGTCCACCGAGCGCCACCTGGATCGCATGCTGGCCCGGCACGTTCGGGCACAACCGCGACGACGCCAACAGGTCGATGCCCTCGAGGAAACCCTTGGCATGATCCTTGGGGCCGGTGATCGCCAGCCAGCCCGCGCGGTACCCGGCGACACGGTACGACTTCGACAGGCCGTTGAACGTCAAACACAGCAGGTCGGGGGCGAGTGTCGCCAACGAAATGTGCTTGGCGTCGTCGTAGAGAATCTTGTCGTAGATCTCGTCGGCGAGCAGGAGCAACTGGTGCTTGCGGGCCAGGTCCACCAGCTGTTGCAGCACCTCCATCGAGTAGACCGCACCCGTCGGATTGTTCGGGTTGATGACCAGCAGTGCCTTGGTCTTGTCGGTGATCTTCGATTCGATGTCGGCGATGTCCGGGTTCCAGCCGTTGCTCTCGTCGCACAAGTAGTGGACGGGAGTGCCTCCGCCAAGGCTGGTCATCGCGGTCCACAACGGGTAGTCGGGCGCCGGGATCAGCACCTCGTCCCCGTTGTCGAGGAGCGCCTGCATCGTGATGGTGATGAGCTCGGAGACACCGTTGCCGAGGTAGATGTCGTCGACGTCGAGTTCGGGGAACCCCGGAACCAGCTCGTAGCGAGTCGCGATCGCGCGCCGTGCCGAGAGGATGCCCTTGGACTCCGAGTACCCCTGCGCAACCGGCAGCGCAGCGATCATGTCGCGCATGATCACATCCGGTGCGTCGAAACCGAACGGGGCCGGGTTGCCGATGTTGAGCTTGAGGATGCGGTGCCCCTCGGCCTCGAGACGAGCGGCGTGCGCGTGTACCGGTCCGCGAATTTCGTACACGACGTTCTGAAGCTTGCTCGACTGCTCCAACGTGCGCTGCGGCTGACGACGGTGAAAATGCTCCGGTGTACTCACGACGTTCATCATCCCATCTGTGTGCAACCTGGTTTCGAACAGGCGCTCCGCGCCTGTGAGTGGTTAACGAGTGTGGGGACTCCTTAACCGCTCACCGGGCGCGGAGCGCCCGCAGCCGAAGCCTGGTGTGGGTGAAGACAGCGAGCACGAGGCTGATGAGCAGCAGCATGGCGATGCTGAGCAGCCACCACGATGCGGTGTGTTGCCACAGTGTGTCCGGCTCGGTGCCGGTGGCATTCGTGACCAGGTCTACTGTCGAGGCGGCCGCCGCGAACCCCCAGCGGGACGGGAAGAGTCACGCCAACTGTTCGAGCACCGCGCGTCCGGTGATCGTGATCAACCCTCCGCACATCACCAGCTGCGCCATGATCGTGACCACCAGCATCGGCAGTACCTGCTCGTTCGAGCGCGCCACCGACGACAACGCCAGTCCGACCAGCACACAGGTGCAGGTGGTGACGGCGATATAGGCCAGTACGTCCTTGACGACGATGTCGTTGTCGGGTGACCGGCCGATAGTGAGGGAACCGGCTGGGATCGACGCGTGTGGGGTCGGCTGCGGGACATCGACGCTGACCGTCGACTCGTCCCATCGGCCACCCACGTCCTGTCGCGTGGCGTCCGGGTCCTCGACGGAGATCCGCACGACCGGCCCCTCGGTCGCGTCGCCGAGGCGTACGCGGACCGGGCCTCTGACGGGAATCTCCCTTCGGCGTTCACCGTCGACGTAGATGCCGTTCTTGCTGTCGGCATCGACGAGCAGCCAGCCGTCGTCCCAGGTGAGGCGGGCATGTTCGCGGGACACCACGGAGTCGACGATGGTGATTTCCAACTGCGGATCCCGGCCCATGCGTACGGAGGTGCCCGGACCGAACCGGGTTCGGCCGCGCTCGGTCTCGACCACGACCCACGGGTCGTCCATAGCTTCATGGTCCCACGTCCGCTCCCCGCTGTGAGCGGTTAACGAGTCTCTGCACTCGGAGACCACGCACAGGGGCGGGCGTTACATGTAACCGACTGAGTCGACTCCTAGGTGGTCGACTGCAGCGTTGCGGTCAGAGTCAGGTAGATCGACCTGGCGATGCGGTTCAGGTGATCGTCCGTGATGGGTACGTGAAAGACGAACAGAGCCGTGATCAGGGGGCCGACGATCATCAGGTGGGCGACGTCGATATCTGCCGGTCCGGTGATTTCACCGCGTGCCTCTGCCCGATCGCAGATCTCGCGTATGTCGGCGAGTTCGCTGGTGAGGAAGGTGTTCGTCAGTTTCTCGCGCAGGGATTCGTCTGTTGAGAGGGTCTCGATGAGGGCGGGGAGTGCGGCCTGGGCGGCAGGGTCGGTCAGGATGTCGCGAACCTCGCCGAGGAGCGCGCGTAGGTCGGATTCGAGCCCGCCGGTGTCGGTGGTGGGTCCGGTATCGACGTCGTGGACCGCCGCAGCGAACACCATCTCGGCCTTGGACCCGAAGCGTCGGTAGATGGCCGCCTTGCCGACTCCCGCGCGCTTCGCCACCTGGTCGACGGTGAAGCGTCCGTACCCGATCTCGGCAAGAAGTTCGCGGACAGCGGCGGGTACCGCGCGGTCGATGCGATCGTCGCGGGGCCGTCCGGGCTGAGTCGATTTCACCCCAACCACTATACGGAACCATAGTTCCGATATTAGAGTTCCGTATATACGGACGTTTCGAGACCGGGAGGTCGGATCATGTTCGATACGAACGCACGTATGGCCAACCAGCTACCGGCGCGACTGCACGTGCTCGGGGCTGGGTTGCTGGGATTCGTCGGTGTTGCGCATATTGCTGTCGTGCACGTTTTCGGCACACCGAGCGAGGGGGAGCGGTCCGTCCACGAACTTGCCGACGCCACTCCGGTTCGAATGTTCGATGGCGGATTGACGCGCAGCGTGCACGATCTGGACACCGGTTACAGCGTCGCGATGGGTGTGCTCGCCGCTGGGTTCGCCGCCACGTCGATTGCCGCCGTTCGTGGTGATCCGGCGCTCGTCGGCAGGCGGTCGGTGTTCTCGGCCGTATCCACTGCGACATCGGGTGCGATGCTGGCGGTTGCCGCGAAACGCTTCCCGGAGTTGCCCATCGGTGTGATCGCGCTCGGCGTTGCGTGCTTGGGTGGCGCACAGCTTGCGAGCCCGTAGTTTCGATCCGCGGTGGCCAAGCCCGGTGTTACCGTGGATTGGCACTGTTCATCGACCTGACAGGTGTTCCGATGAGTGTCACAGATTCCGGTCCGGCCGCCCGTCCCGCGCCCGTCGACGTCGCCCATCACGCACATCTGACGGGCTTGTTCGAGCCGCAGCGTGAAGAAGTCGACGTCCGCGGTCTCGAAGTGGTCGGTGAACTTCCCCGCGACTTGCACGGTGCGTATCTGCGCAATGGCCCGAATCCGCGTTTCGACCCGATCGGGACGTACATTTATCCGCTCGACGGAGATGCCATGGTGCACCGGATCGAGCTGGACGACGGCACGGCCCGCTACACCAACCGTTTCGTCCGCACTCCGATGGTGGTCGCAGAAGAGGCTGCCGGACAAGCGATCTGGCCGGGCGTCACCGATTTCTACACGCCCGGCGAAGACGAGGTAGGCCCCGAACTCGCCGGGACTCAGCGCGAACTGCCCGACATCAACATCGTCCGGCACGGCGGTCGGCTTCTGGCGATGGCCGAGACCACCCTGCCCTTCGGTTTGGATCCAGCAGATCTACGGACGCTGGGGCGCGAGACCTGTGACGGTGCGCTGGCCATCGGTAGTACCGCGCATCCGAAGATCGACCCGGTCAACGGCGAGATGGTGCTGTTCAACTATCTGCTCGAGGCGCCGTATCTCACGTGGTCGGTGGTGGGCGCCGACGGTTCTGTGGTGCGCAAGCCCACACCTGTTGCCGGGGTGGACAAGTCGATCATGATCCACGATATGGCGCTCACCGAGCGCTACATCGTGCTGATGGTGTGTCCCCTCGTGTTCGACATCGAGGCGGCGATGACGGGCGGATCGATCCTCGATTGGCGGCCCGACGACGGAACACGTATCGCCATGATTCCACGTGACGGTGGCGCAGTCCGATGGGTGGATCACGAGGCCTACTGGGTGTGGCACTTCGCCAATGCCTTCGATCTCCCAGACGGTCGTGTCAGTGTCGATTACGTCGAATGGCCCTACCCCGCTTTGCTCGCAGGCGATCCACGCCCGTGCGAGGCCGCGCTGATTCGTGCCGTCATCGACCCCGCTTCGGGGCGCGTGGCACGAGATGTCGTCAGCGATCGGGACATGGAGTTCCCGAGAGTCGACGACCGGCAGATCACCCGCCGGCATCGCGCGGTGGCGACGGTGGGTAAGTCCGGTGGCCGGGAAGGTGACATGGATTCGCTGTGGTTCTTCGACACCGAGTCCGGCTCCGAGGCGCACTGGAAGCCTGACGGCTGCTCGGTAGGGGAGCCGATCTTCATGCCGGGCGCCGATCACGAGTACTGGGGCACTATCGGCACCGACCTCGCCGCGGGCGAATCGTGGTTCTTCGTGTTGCCGGCCGAGGACCCGTCATCCGGACCACTGGCGAAGGTGCGGCTTCCGATCCGCGTTCCCGCCGGACTGCACGGAGCGTGGCTGCAAGCATGACGTGCCGCTCCAACGAGAAGGAACCAGCTATGAGCGAACTCCGTGACGTGCTGGATCAAGAATCCCGCGATTCCGAAGCCAACCTTGACGCGCCGATTCCCCCAGGGGCGAAGGTCACCCGCGGGCATGGTCGCAGCAAGACGCTGCAAGTGCGGCTCAACGACGACGAATACGCCACACTCGAGGACCTCGCCGAACGTCGCGGTCTCCCGCTGTCGACGATGGTCCGAGCCCTGCTCCTCACGGCCGTCGACTCCGGTTCCGAATCCCCTGCAGAACGCATCGCGCGACTGCATCGTGAACTCGACCTGCTCTCTCAGTAGATCCCCTGACGCACACCGGAGCCCAGCCGCGGATAGGGCCGGTGCGGGCCACCAACTGTGACCCGCATCACTAGTTGATGACCCGCGGGGAGTACGACGTCCGAATTGGGTGACTTGTCACATATCTACGCCGCCTGCTCAGGTGCTAAAGTACCGACCGGTAATGAGCCGTCGGGGCATGTGGATAGGGACGAGACAACGTGGGGGCATCGAACGTAAACGCCAGCTCGCAGGCAAGTTCTACGCCAGCGAAGGCCAAGCGTTATCTGTGGCTCTGCGGCGCAGTCGTGCCCCTCAGTCCGTTTCTGGGATGGGCCCTCGTCGAATCGGTGGGTCCTGGCCTCTTCTGGGCATTCGGTGTGTTGCTGATGGCCATTGTGATTCCGCTCGTCGACCTGCTCACGGGACCGGACCTGAGTAACCCGACCGACGAAGAGTCGGCGGCCCTCGAGAACGACGCATTCTATCGGTGGTGCACCTACCTGTTCCTCCCCGCTCAGTACGCGGGTCTGGTGACGGCGTGCTACCTGTGGGTGACTGCGCCGATGGGCTGGCCGGAACGTTTGGCGTTGGCAGCCACGGTCGGTGTGGTCGCGGGCATCGGGATCAACGCCGCGCACGAACTCGGCCACAAGCGCACCCAACACGAACGCTGGTTCGCGAAGATCGCTCTCGCCCAGTCTGCGTACGGCCACTTCTACGTCGAGCACAATCACGGTCACCACTTGCGGGTGGCGACTCCCGAGGACGCCGCATCCGCTCGCATGGGTGAAACGTTCTGGCAGTTCCTGCCCCGCTCGGTGATCGGCGGCGTGCGCTCGGCGTGGCAGCACGAGAGCAGGCGGTTGACGCGGAAGGGGCAGCGCGTCTGGAGTCCACGGAACAACGTGCTGAACGCCTGGGCGATGACTGTCGTGCTGTTCGGCGGACTCATCGCGGTGTTCGGGTGGGCGGTGGCCCCGTGGCTTGCCTTCCAGGCAGTGTTCGCTGTGGCGATGCTCGAGGCCGCCAACTACCTCGAGCACTACGGTCTGCTGCGCGAGCGCCGCAAGAACGGACGCTACGAGAAGTGCTCGCCCCGGCACAGCTGGAACAGTGATCACCTGTGCAGCAACCTTTTCCTGTACCACCTGCAGCGGCACAGTGATCATCACGCCAACCCGCTCCGTCGCTACCAAACGTTGCGCACCAGGCCCGAGGCCCCGCAGTTGCCGGCCGGGTATGCGGTGATGATGTGGCTGTGCCTGGTGCCGTCGCTGTGGCGCAAGGTGATGGACCCGCGGCTCTTGGCGCACTACGACTACGACATCTCGCGGGTCAACATCCACCCGCCGAAGCGCGACGAACTGCTGGCCAAATACCCGCTACCGGACGTGCCCAGCGCGGCCGATCCGGCTGCCGAAAGGCCTGCCGCACCCGCCGTGTAACTGCCGTCAACTGGGTAGTTCGTTCAGGCTCGTGGTGCGCTCTTCGATCCACGAGCGCATGGAGTCGATCTCCGTCTGCAACGCTTCGGCGGTAAGTCCGTCGGAGACCGGTACCGTCCCGGCGAGGGTGTCCAGAATTTCGAGTGCCCGCCCGCTTCCGTACATCTGCTCGAACAGGTCCCAATAGGCGTCCTCGTAGATTTGGGTGAATGCAGCAGATGCCAGGAATCGGGTTTCGAGGGGGTTGCCGACCTGTGGACCGCCGCCATCCGGTGCGCCTCCACCGGGTCCCCCGCCGACCCCCATGGACACCGTGTCGTGGGGGCCTGCCGTGGTGTCACCTTGCATCGCCAAGTTCAGATCCCACGAGATGACCGACAGCTTCTGCGTTTCCAGGTCGAACCAGAGGTAGTAGTTCTGCCCGGGACCACCCATGTCGTCACCGTTGGTGAGCAGGTTCTGGGTGGCGGTGTACCGGGCGAACGATTCCACGTCGACCCAATCGGCCAGGTGCGCGGCGAATTCCTCGTCGTTCGCCGAGTCCATCCACTTCAGGAAGCTGATGATCGGTTGAAGGTTGCCGCTGTCCACGGCGTTGATCTGTTTGAACTGATCGGCGTAGGAAGACTGATCGCCGCCGACGTATTCGAATCGCGAGGACGCGTCCGCCTTGTAGAGGTAGCCGTCGGTGTCGAACAACGTGTTGGCATACGTGTCATCGGGATGTTCGAGTACCAGCCTCGTGGTGGTGGCGCTGTCGTTGACCGAATACACCGTGTACGCGTACCGCTGGGTGGGCTGGCCGGTGTCTGCAGTCAGCGAGAGCGCCATCGCTTCGTTGATCACCGGCGAGCCGGGACGGACCGCGAGTTCGGTCATGCCCTGGTAGGCCCGGCCGCCGGCGTTCTCGTCGAAGCTGATGAGCAACGGAAGTGACGTCGGGTCGTCGGCGGAAGCCTGCGCCATCATCGGACCACCCATTCCCCGCGGACCTTGCGTGGGGTCGAACGCTTCGGGCGGCGCGAATCCTCCTGGCATGTCCAATCCCGGCGGTGGTGTCATGTCGGAGGGGTCGGTGCCTCGGACCCCCATGAGGGTGGAGTTGCCCTTCAGTCGTACGGACGCGTCTTCAACCCGTGTGCCGTCGATGACGACGTCGGCGGTCACCCACCTTTTGTTGCCGGTGTCTTGGAAGGTGGTGATCATGGTGTCGTACTCGACGTCGGTGATCTCGATCGACAATTCGTGCGTGATCGTGGCGTCGAACAGGTCCACCGTTCCGGTGATGTTGTCGGTGATCTCCGAGGAGATGATCGTGGCGTCGCCGGTGATGTACGGGTGTATTCTCGACGATCCGAACACGGTTGCAAGGAGCATCACGAACACCACCAACACGACCGGCAGCTTCCAGTGCCGGCGCAGCGACGTGGGGATCCGGTGCCGCAGTCGGCGCCGCGGCGGTCGCCGTATGGACATGTCGCTCATCAGATGTCGGTCTGGTCGTATCCGGTCAGGACGGTGACGCGCTGGCCGGTGTTGACCCCACTCAAGGCCGAGATCAATTCGTTCGGCTTCTTGCCCTTCTTCAACTGCGCCGTGTAGTACAGCTCGGTCAGGGCGCCGGACCGGACCGCTTCGGTGGAGACCAGTTCGAAGTCGGTGCAGTACTGGATCAGCACGTCCTCGACGATCGACGTGAACTCCGGCTCCGGCGGGACCTGAACCTTGACGACCTGGCGCTGCACGTCGAGTTTGAACCAGTTGAACTTGTTCATCAGCACCAGCACCAAGCAGATCGCGATGGTGGCGGCGATCGCCAGCACATAGAACCGGGTGCCCGTGGTCATACCGATGGCCATCACCAGGAAGATGAAGCCGACGTCGCGAGTTTCCTTGATGGCGTTGCGGAATCGCACCACTGACAGCGCACCTACTAGTGCGAACGCGCGAGCGATGTTGGATCCCACCACCAGCATGATCAGGGCGATGACCATGCCCACCATGACGAGGGTCTGTACATAGGACTGGCTGTACGAGACGTTCTTGTGGGTGTAGCGGTAGACCCAGCCGATGATGGCCGAGAGCACGAACGACAGCGACAACGACACGATGATGTCGAATGTGGTGAATGTTCCGCTCAGATCTTGGAAGTCGAAATTCATGGAGATCCTGTTCAGGAGGCGTGGTCGTGGAGGGCGGGGACGGGCGCGTCGAATCCTTCGGAGAGAAGCAATTCGGGCGCTCCGATCCGGGAGTGTGGGGCAAGTCCGAATGCTTGGACCGACTGGCAGTACTTCGAGATGCGGATGACCGACATGCCGAGCCTGGCGGTCAGATCGGTCGCCCAGTAGGGCACCCGTTCGTTGGCCTTGAGTTCGACGATGGCCAATTTCGGCGGAACGATGAACCGGTTCTGTGCGCCCGAGGCGAAGTGGAAGTCGCGGTCACGTCCGTGCACTTTGTGGTCGATCGTCACCCGCAACCCGAGGTCCGCGCCGCGGCCGACGAACGCTTCCCGCCGGTACCCGGTGGTCACGATCGGCCGCAGATCGAGATTGCCGACCAAGGTGGAGACTTCGTTCACGAATGGGCGCTGAGAGGGGTGGCAATCGATTTCTTCGCGTCCGTTGACCCAGCCTCGGGCGAGACCGTAAGGCATTGCGGTGCGCCGCTTTTGGGTCACGCGGTTGACACGCTGCTTGATCTCGACCTGGACGGGTGTGTCGTCTGCGCACTTGTCGGGGTTGCCGTACAGGCGCAGCCGCAGCTTGCGCCGAAACTTCAGCCCTTCGATCTTCTCCCAGTAGAACCGCAAGTCGGCAGTGTCGTAGTACAGCGACGTCACCGGGTAACTCCCGTGCGGGGAGTGCGGGTCGGTGTCCATTCGGGCGGCGAGCTCGCGGCGGAGCTCGGGAACCTTCATCTCGTCGACGAAGTACTTGATCTCGTAGCGGTTGAAGGCGTGCAGCTTGCTCGCGGTCTGTTGATATCCGGTGGGCTCGGTGGGGACGTCTCCGGTCATCCACACAGCACACCCCGGTCACCTCGAGGATTCATGGGGTCTTGCTGGCAATCAGCTGGGAATCGACCGGAACCTGTTGCCAGGAACTTCCCAGACAACCTCGAGGTGTTCGCCAGCTTCGCCTGAAAGAATCGGCAACGTGAGCGACCGCATTCCCGAAGCCCGTGTACTGGTCGTCGACGACGAACCGAGCATCGTCGAGCTGCTGTCCGTGAGCTTGAAGTTCCAGGGCTTCGAGGTGGAGACCGCGGCCAACGGGGCCGAGGGGCTCGACCGGGCCCGACGATTCCAGCCCGACGCGGTGATTCTCGATGTGATGATGCCGGGGATGGACGGTATGGGCATGCTGCGGCGGCTACGTGCCGACGGCAGCGACGCCCCGGTGCTGTTCCTGACGGCGAAGGACTCGGTCGACGACAAGGTGGCGGGCCTGACCCTCGGCGCCGACGACTACGTCACCAAACCGTTCAGCCTCGAGGAGGTGATCGCTCGTCTACGGACGATCCTGCGGCGTGCCGGTAAGACGTCCGAGGCGGAGCGCAGCGCGCGTATCAGGTTCGCGGATGTCGAACTCGACGACGACACCCGAGAGGTGTTCAAGGCAGACCAGCCGATATACCTGTCGCCGACCGAGTTCACTTTGCTGCGGTATTTCATGGTCAACGCGGGGACGGTGCTGAGCAAACCCCGGATCCTCGAGCATGTGTGGAACTACGACTTCAACGGCGAGGTCGGTGTGGTCGAGTCCTACGTCTCCTATCTGCGACGCAAGATCGACACTGGCGACGTCCCTCTCATACACACTGTCCGCGGAGTCGGCTACGTGATGCGGAAGCCACGCACGTGATTCGCCTCCGTAGGCTGCCGCTGCGGTGGACGCTGGTTGCGGCCCTGCTGGTGTTGTCCGGTCTGGGGTTGCTCGCCTCCGGTGTCGCGGTCACCTCTGCGCTGCAGAATTCTCTGCTCACTCGCATCGACGGAGACCTTGGCACCGCGGCACAAACGTGGGCGCGTCCCAGGGGGCTGCCGCCGCCACCGCCACCGGCCGCTCCGAGTTCGCAGCGGCCGCCGAGCCCGTTCTACGTCCAGGTCACTGGCCCCGACGGTGAGGTTCGGTTGGTGGTCAACGACGAATCGGCCGCACCCGAGGTACCGGCGGAACCGACAGACGGTCCGGTGACCGTCGGCTCCGTCGGCGGCGGCGACGTGCGCTGGCGTGTGGTGAGAACCGAAGGCCCCGACGGGGTCGTCACCACTGTCGGAATGAGTTTGTCCGAAGTGGAGGAGACCGTCCGCCGGCTCGTGGTGCTGCAGACGACTATCGGTGCGGTCGTTCTTCTTGCTCTCGCCGCGGCGGGCGGGTTCGTGGTGCGCCGGAGCCTGAGGCCGCTGCGCGAGGTGGAACGGACTGCCGTCGCCATCGCTGGTGGCGATCTCCACGAACGCGTGCCCGAACGAGATCCGCGGACCGAAATCGGCCGGCTGTCGGTGGCATTGAACGGGATGCTCAGCCAGATCCAGGCGGCCTTCGCGGCGACAGCGCAGTCGGAGGAATCGGCGCGCCGTTCGGAGGAGAAGATGCGCCGGTTCGTCGCCGACGCCAGCCACGAACTGCGCACTCCGCTCACCACCATCCGCGGATTCGCCGAGCTGTACCGGCAGGGCGCGAGCACCGATACCGACCGGCTCATGGACCGCATCGAGCGGGAGGCCCGGCGGATGGGGTTGCTCGTCGAAGACTTGTTGATGCTCGCGCGGCTCGATGCGCAACGGCCCTTGGAGCGGGTCCCGGTGGATCTGCTCGCGGTGGCCGCCGACGCGGTGCACGGGGCTCGGGCGGTCGAACCGGACCGCACCATCGAACTCGAGGTGATCGACGGCCCCGGCACCCCAGAGGTTCTCGGCGACGACGCACGGTTGCGGCAGGTGCTCGGCAACCTGGTCACGAACGCCCTCACCCACACGCCGCCGGACACTCGTGTGACGGTACGAGTCGGCACCACCGAGGATGACGTAGTGCTCGAAGTCGTCGACACAGGCGACGGACTGGGGGCCGAGGAACAGGAGCGGGTGTTCGAACGCTTCTACCGGGCGGACGCTTCGCGCACCCGGGCATCGGGTGGCAGCGGATTGGGCCTGTCGATCGTCGCGGCGTTGGTGGCCGCGCACGGTGGCCGCGTCGAGGTGGACTCGACGAAAGGGGTGGGCTCCACCTTCCGCGTCCACCTCCCACCCCGGCCAATGTCGCACACGTTCAGCCCAGGTGAACCGGTGTGACATTCGTCGGGGAGCAGGTCAGGCGGGCGCCGGTGTCGCCCAGGCGATGATGTTGTCCGCGTATCCCAATGGTGCGCCCACGAACTCGCCACCGCAGGTGATGAGTGCCAACAGTTCTGGACCTTGGAGGCGATTGAGCCGCTCGGTCGGTAGTTTTCCGGACGCCTTGTCGTAGTGCTCGACTGCCTGCACCACATACCTGGCCTCGGCGTCGTCGGCCGAGCTGAGGGTGACCACGTTGCCCATCTGTAGGCCGATGAACTTCTTCGCGAACCCGACCTGACCGTTGCCGTTGATGTGGCCGGTCATCACGATCGTGCCGCCCACCCTGTCACCTGGCATGTCGGACGCCTCCCACCAGCCGATGCGGTCGAGCCGTTCCGGGGGCAGCAGCACGCCGTCCTTGTTGGTCGCGATCGTGACGATCGTTGCGGAGTCCGCGCCGGGCAGCGTGATGGTCGTCGGAGCCCACTCAACCTGCAGCGGTTGTACAGGTTCAGCAGTCTCGGTGACGGGCATCTTCGTGGACGACGACGGGTCGGAGGGTTGCGAGTCAGCGCCGCACGCTCCGACGGCCAGTGCCGTCGCCGTAATCCCCACCGCGAGTGCGCGCTTCACGGCCCGAGTCCCCTACACGTGCAGTGGACCGGACGGCACCGACCTGAGCGGGGTGCGATCTGGGTTCGGGGGAACCGTCACGTCGATGTTGTTCTGTTGCACATTCACGTCAGGGGCATCTGAGGCCGGGGGTGGCGGTGTTGCCGGGATGGGCATCCCGGCATCGGTGGCCACGGTGAAACTGACTGGCACGCTCGTCGACTGCCCGCCCTTGCTGTTGCATTGCACGGTCACGGTGTAGTTGCCGTCGGGGAGCATCTCCTCGTAATAGGTGATCGACGCGCCGCCCGAGGTCCATTGCTCGGGAAGGAAGTTTCCGTCCCGCACCCCGGTCGGCCCGCAGGTCGAGATGATCTGTTTCGGATCGTTGGGATTGTGCACCACCAACTGCACCGCTGAACCGTTTCCGCCCACCTCGACGATCGGGCCCAGGAGCGGGGGCTCGCCGGGGAACTCGTCCACGCTGTCGGGAACACCGTCGCCATCGCTGTCGGTGGGAGGCGGTTCTGTGGGCGGGTTGTCCTCGCACACTGTCGCGTTGTTCACCGCCTCGGTGGCCGCGGTGTGTGCGGCGTTGGCGTCGGCGATCGCGGCCTGTTCTTCGGCTGTGACCTCGGCTCCGCCTGGAGATTCCGGCGTCCGTGCGTCCGTCTTCACCTGTTGCGCTTGGTCGGCTGCCGCGCTGCGATCAGCGGTGAGTTGATCGTATTCGGCCTGCGTCAAGCATCCCCCTTGTGGCGCCCCACTTGCCACGCCGCCGCCCACCAAGGCGCCTCCGGCAAGGACGACCGCCGCCACCAATCTCCCGCTTCTCCGCTGGATGTTCATGATGTGTTCCTGCCCTTCTTGGAACGGGGCAGCGGTCGTGCCTGTCAGCGGCACGAACTCCGCTGTTACGTGGTTAATCGTTCGATTTCGTGACCCTGTTACCAGCATCTTCGAGAATGTTCGGACTTGACCTTCGAGTCGACTCGAAGGTTTACCGTCGTGTCATGAGTACTTATCGGATCTCGAAACTGGCGGAGGTCTCCGGTATTCCGGCGACCACCTTGCGGTTCTACGAGACGGCCGGGCTGCTCTCGGCCGAGCGGACCGCGTCGGGTTACCGGGTCTACGGCGACGAGGCCGTGGAGCGGTTGGCGTTCATCGCCTCGGCAAAGCACCTCGGATTGCCCCTCAACGAGATCCGGGAGCTGCTCGGGGTCTGGGAGCAGGGAGTCTGTGCCGCAGTGCGGCAGCGGATGCTTCCGATGGTCACCGAACGGATGACCGACGCGGACAACAGGATCGCGGAACTGACAGCCTTCTCGGCGCGCCTCGCCGGGTTCCGCAACGAGCTGGCCGAACCCGCCCCTTCCGGCGCTTGCGGGCCGGACTGCGGCTGCGTCACGTCCCACACCCCGGCACCCGTCCCACTGCCACTGGAACGCGTCCGGTCCGAGTCATCGCCGGATCGACAAGCATGGCGGGACGCACCCGTGGCCTGCACCCTCGGCGGCGACGAGTACGACGAACGAGCACAGCGGGCCGTGCCAAGTGGCGATACCGGCGAGTACCCGTTGATACCGGAATCTCGATCGTCGTTGCACCGTCCACGTATTCATCTTGCCTGGCGGCTTGCTCCCGACTTGAAGTCGAGTCCGTTCTTGGCGGCTGGGGCGCCTTGGGAGCTTCGGCCTTGGTGGTCGACTGCCCGGCCAGCGGTGAGTCATCGTGCAGCTTTCACCTCGGTGCAATACGTCATCAGATACAATTACGTGTAGACGTATCGTTCCAAACCGAGGTGGTGACGGTGACTACTGTGAGACCGAGCGCGCCGGAGCAAGTCGGCCTGTCGCGCAGCGCGCTGTATCGCGCGGCGAATTCGGGGCGGCTGGAGCGGATAGCGCGCGGCGTATACCTGCCTGCGGAGTCGTCGGCTGCGGACTGGGACTGGCTCGTCGCTGCGACCCGCCGCCCCGCGGCAACGATCTGCTTGACCTCGGCGCTTGCCCACCACGATCTGACCGATGCAATCCCCACTGCTCTGGATGTCGCGATCCCCCGAGGGGTGAGGACACCGGCGGGCGACGCGTCGATCGCGTGGCACCAGTTCGATCGGGCGACATTCGAGATCGGACGCGAGGAGATCCCGATACCGGGGGCGGATCAGATGATCTGGATCTACTCGCCGGAGCGCTCGATCGTGGATGCGTTCCGGCTTCGCGGCGAGGTCGGGTACGAACTGGCGCGGGATGCATTGAAGGAATGGCTGCGTCGCGGAGGTAAACCGGCCCGACTGATGGAACTCGCATCCCACCTACCTCGAGCGAAATCCCCTGTCCTGCAAGCATTGGAGATACTGGGTTGAACATCGGCGAAGAAGCGTTCCGCCGCATCCAGTCTGCGGCGCGGTCCGCCACCGCTAGAAGCGGTGCGGGTGCGCCGACACAGGAATACCTCATCCGGCACACTCTGGAATCGTTCCTGGACCGACTTACGCGCACACCGCATGCGGACGACTTCGTACTCAAGGGCGGCATCCTGCTGGCGGCCTACGGGGCGCGGCGCCCGACGAAAGACGTCGACGCGAACGCGGTGAGGGCGGACGTCACATCCGAACACCTCGCCGGCGTAGTCCGTGACATCGCAGCGATCCGGATCGACGACGGCGTGGCGTTCGATCTCGACACGATCGACGTGCAGGAGATCCGCGAACAGGCCGACTATCCGGGCCTGCGCATGCGAGTCGCCGTATCGATCGGCCCGTGGAAGGGCGTCGCTGCATGGGACGTGTCCACCGGGGATCCGATCGTGCCCCCACCCCGGCGCGTGAGCATCGATCGGGTGCTCGGCGATCCGATCACGCTCCTCGGGTACGCGCCCGAGACCACGATCGCGGAGAAGGGTGTCACCATCCTCGAACGCGGCATCACCAGCACTCGGTGGCGCGACTATGTGGACATAGTTCAGCTCGCCCGCCACGGCGTCGACGCCGACGAACTGCTGCGATCGGCGCGGGCGGTCGCTCGCTTTCGCGGGGTGACGCTGGAACCCGTCGCGGCGCACCTGACGGGATACGACAAGGTCGGTCAAGCGAAATGGGCGGCATGGCGTCGCAAGGAACGCCTCGAGCACGCCTGCGAGGAGAACCTCGACGAGCAGATCGTCCTGGTGGCCTCGTATCTCGACCCAATCTTCTCCAATGGCCCCGCGTAGGCGCTACCGATACCAGCGCCACCCGGTTTATGCCGGCGACAAACAACTGCGCCCCACCGGAATCCCGGTGGGGCGCAGTTGTTCATGTCTTACTTCTTGCCTGGCGGCTTGGCTCCCGACTTGAAGCCGAGCCCGCCCTTGGCGGCCGGGGGAGGCGTGGGGGCCTCCTTCTCGGCTGCGGGGGCCTCGGGCTCTGCCTTCGGCTCGTCTTCCCTGGGCTCGGCGGCCGGTGCTGCGGCAGCAGCAGGAGCAGTCTTACCTGCACCCGGTGCTTTCGCTCCGCCCTTGAAACCGAGTCCGTTCTTGGCGGCCGGAGGCGCCTTGGGAGCTTCAGCCTTGGGGGCCTCCGCCTTCGGTTCCTCTGCCTTCGGTGCCTCGGTCTCGCCTGCGTCGGACGAGGGTGCTGCGGCGGCCGGTGCGGGCTTGCGTGCGCCCGGTGCCTTTGCTGCGCCCTTCATGGCGAGTCCGCCCTTTGCTGCGGGCGGTCCCTTCGGCTTCTCCGCTGCCGGAGCTTCCGAGGCGGTGGCCTCGGTGGAGTCTGCCGTGGCCGGTGCTGCGGGGGCCTTCGCTCCGGGAGCCTTACCGGCGCCCTTCATCTGCAGACCGCCGCCGGGTGCCTTCCCGCCGCCTTTCATGGCGAGCCCGCCCTTGGCTGCGGGCGGTCCCTTCGGCTTCTCGTCGTCGGAAGCGGCAGCGTCGGCAGGTGCGGAAGCCTTGGCTCCCGGTGCCTTTCCGCCGCCCTTCATGGCGAGTCCGCCGCCGCCGGGCGCCTTGGCTCCGGGCGTCTTGCCGCCGCCCTTCATCGCCAGGCCACCGCCGCCGGGCGCCTTCGCACCGGGTGTCTTTCCGCCGCCCTTCATGGCGAGTCCGCCACCGGCGGGTGCAGCCTTGGCCGGAGCCTCGGCTGCTTCCTCGACCTCTTCGACCCGATCCTGCTCGACCGTCTCGGCCTTGGCCTCGGCGGCTTCGGCAGGCTTCTCGCGGGGGATGACCTTGATGTTCTCGGTCAACGCGTCCGGCTCGAGGCGGGTGATGGACGACAGCATCAACTGCGCGACGTCCACGACCTCGACGCCCTCGCCCTGGCCCGATTCCTGACGTGCGGTGACACCGTCGTTGAGCATCACGCGGCAGAACGGGCAGCCGGTGGCGATCTTCTTGGTGTCGGTGCTGAGCGCCTCGTCGACACGGTCGACGTTGATGCGCTTACCGATGTTCTCTTCCATCCACATGCGGGCGCCACCGGCACCACAGCACATGGACCGCTCACCGTGACGCGGCATTTCCTTCAGGGTGCTGCCGGACGCGGCCATCAGCTCACGGGGAGCGTCGTACACCTTGTTGTGACGACCCAGGAAGCACGGGTCGTGGTAGGTGACGTCCTCCTGCACAGAGGCCACCGGAATCAGCTTCTTCTGCCGCACGAGGCGGTTGAGCAGCTGCGTGTGGTGCACGACCTCGTATTGGCCACCCACCTCCGGGTACTCGTTGCCCAGGGCGTTGAAGCAGTGGGCGCAGGTGACGACGATCTTGCGCTTGCGCTGCTCGACGCCCTCGAACACGGAGTTCAGCGTCTCGATGTTCTGCAGGGCGAGCTGCTGGAACAGGAACTCGTTACCTGCGCG
>JAAZAD010000508.1 GCA_012514505.1 Rhodococcus sp. (in: high G+C Gram-positive bacteria)
CGCGGTCGTCGCCGCGTTCACACCACCCGCGCCACCGGCGCCCGCTCCACCGGTACCCGCGGCACCACCAGGCCCGGCCAACGCCGCCGCACCAGAGTCGCCGCGTGATGCCAGCAACGCCTGCTCGGTCGCCGCATCGACTGAGGGCATCGCCCCGACTGCAGTTCCGACTACACCTGTGCCAGCCGCCCCGGCCCCGCCCGCGGCCCCAGCTCCACTTGCTTCGCCGGGTGCGATGCTGGCGTACGCCGCGATGGCCGCAGCACTGGGTGTTGCTGCCGGTGCGGGGCGGGGGAGGTCGTCGGTGTTCCAGATCCGGTCCATATCGATCCCCGACGGTCCACCCAGTGCGGCGCCGCTGACGACGCGGTAGGCGGAGGTGAAGTCGATGTCGTCGAGATTGGCGTCCATCACCGACGGGCTGTAGGTGGTGTTGACGATCGCCCGCGCCTGTTCTTCGGCCGCCTGACGCTCCGCGGCGGCGCGGACGCTGACAGTAGCAGCTTCACCGACAACGGGGCCCTGCACCGAGTTCGCCATGGTGGCCCGTAACTCGGCCGACCGTCCCTGTGCGGCGTACTCGGCGATAGAAATGCGGGTTGCCTCGAACCCGTGATGGGCGCCCGCGGCCTTGTCGGCGACCTGCCGCAGCGACTCCGACAGATCGTGCGCGGACTGGATCAGCCCGCGGGTGGAGAAGGTCGCTCTCTCGGCGAATTCGCCCTGCCACCCATGGCCCAGCACACTGTTCAGCTCGCCCTGCAGCGTGGTCGCTGCGTCACTGAGTCCGTCTGCGACCGACGTGGCTTTGGTCTGGATGTCCAGATACTGCTGCGGCTGCAACGCCTCCGAACACTTTGCGATGTACTCCAACGGCGACGCCGACACGTCCTCGTGCCCTACCCGCCCGTAACCAGCCATCACGCACTGATCATCGAGAATGAATCCCTCATCCCCAGTGCCGTGGATAAGTCCCACACTCTGCAACCCAGCAGGCTCTTCCGCCGCTTTCGTCAACGCCGCAGCTAACGCCTCATCTTGGGCTTCAATCAACCCTCCAGCAGCCTCGAAAAGCATAGCCATTGCTTTGGCTTGGTCGATAAACCCCGTAAGGAGCGTACTGAGATCTTCATCCGCGAAGAGCCCATAGACGGAGTCCAACTGGCGCGCTGTGGGAAAGGTGGACGAACTTGTGCGTTGACCGAAAATATCATCGGATTTACGCAGTTCGATGGCTGAGGCGGCGAACCGTTGACACGCTTGGGAACAGAGGGTCGAGACCTCGGGCTCAAGCAAAACGGTCATTGGAAGTCGCCTTTCGGTAGATGCTCCATTATTGGCTGGCTAACCTGTTCCATTACTTCGCAAGCGTTAGAGCGCCGTTGCCCCTCAAATTCCAAATATAGGTCAGTTATGTGGAATTGAATCCAGGCTGTACCTCGTTCAGTGAAAAACAACTGGAGGCATGTTTCATCTGGATTCCCGATGGCGTCCAACAGTCTCATCCCGACGCGCCCATTGAGTTCTTCGTGGGTACTAGAGACATCAAAGGAGCGGTCGGCTTGGTAGTCCTCTCGCGATTTCCACGTTGTGAGAATCGTGAGCTCAGCATTCTCTGACCTCCAACCGCAGGACATGAGATCTTTGGGGAGGTGATTTTCGTATGCGGCTACAGGGCTAACCGGACTGCCGAGCCCTTGCTCGATCACCTCGATCGGCACTTCCGCACACGGGTCGAACAGAGCCGGCCGCTGCTCCAGGGGCAGGTCCCACGGATTGCCCGGCTGCTCGGCGGCGGAAGTTGTGGCCTCTGCTGTCGTCGACGTAGTTTCCTCGCCGTCGCCCGTCCCGCACCCGGACAGGACAACTACCGCCGCGATCACGGCGGTACCTA
>JAAZAD010000509.1 GCA_012514505.1 Rhodococcus sp. (in: high G+C Gram-positive bacteria)
ACATCACTGAGCATCAGCCCCACCATGCCGATCGCCAGAACGATCGCCGAGATGATCGCCGAGATACCGGCCGCCATCATCACGGTCGGCCAGCTCACCGAAGATCCGGACGCCCCACCGGGTGCGGCCTCTTCAGCCTCGGGCTGCGCAATGTGCTCGTCGTCATACATGAGGAGTATTCAACCAAACTCGAGAAAGGCAAGTCTAGCCTTAGTTTGGTTAGCCTCGTCACTGCTTCGCGGCCTTGCTCGTCGGCTACCTCTCGCGCGGGTCGCGAACCGCGACGATCGGAATGTCGTGGTGTCGACCGAGATCCTCCCAGTGCGTCGTGCCCTGAGCGGCGAAAGCCGCAGTCAGCTCCCCCTTCGTCGCGCCGACGTGAACGGCCAGCCGCTCGGCGAAATGAGGTTCGACCGCTCCGACCGCCACATGCCCGTCGGACGCCGCGTAGATCCCGTAGGAAGGCAAGGCCCCGCCGAGAACGTCACCCGGCCCGGTCAATCCATGCCGCACCGACGCCGACGCGACGATTGCGGCGTCCTCGAGCACCACCCGCCGACGTACGCCCGCACCGGAGGCGGCACGGAGCATCAACGCAGCGAGCGTCGCGCTCACCGCACGTTCGGAACCCAGCAGATCCACGGTCGGCACCAGAGGCATCGCCGGCGGCAGCACCGTTCCCTGGACCGCCTGATAGGTGAGGTCGTGACCGCCCTCGTCAGCGCGCTCGCCGGCGTATCCGACGATCTCGATCAGCACGAGTCCGTATCGCTCGGCACTGTCGGCCAGACCGAGTCGATCCAGTGCCGAGGGGCGCATCGACGTCAGCAGGACGTCGGCGGAAGCCAATCGAGCTTCGAACTCCGCACGACCGGCCGTCGATTTGAGGTCGAGTTCGACGACCTCCTGATCGCCGACGAGTTCGGCGTACCAGCCCGGAACCACCGCACGAAGCGGGTCCCCAGACGGCGGCTCGACCTTCGTCACGGACGCTCCCATCTCCGCCAGGCGCGATGCGGCCAGGGGTCCGGGCAGGTTGATCGCGAGGGAGACGACGCGAACGCCGTTCAGCGCCTTGGATTCCGTAGTGCTCATGAGATGCGTGACACCAGCGCTTCCGGTTTCGACGGGTAGCGGACGCGGCCGACTCAGCCGACGAGGGTCTTGCGGATGACGTGCTTCAGGATCTTGCCCGAAGGGTTCCGCGGAATGTCGGCGATGACGAGGGTGCGCGGCAGCTTGTAGTCGGAGACATGCTCGGCGGCGAACGCACGCAGATCCTCCAGCGTGACCTCCTTGCCTGCGACGGGAGTCACCACGGCCGTCACTGTCTCGCCGAAGGTCTCGTGAGCCTGACCGATCACTGCCACGTCGGCGATGTCCGGGTGAGCCGCCAGCACGTTCTCCACCTCGACCGAATACACATTGCGACCACCGGTGATGATCATGTCCTTGAGCCGGTCGACGATCGTGATGTAGCCGTCCTCGTCGACGACCGCGATGTCGCCGCTGTGCAGCCAGCCGTCGCGGAGGGTGTCGGCCGTGGCCCCGGGATTGTTCCAGTACGACTTCATGATCGTCTCGCCGCTCAGAAGGATCTCACCGGGAACTCCCGGCGCGACGTCGTTGCCCTCCGGATCGACGACGCGCACCTGTGTGTTGGGAATCGCCCAGCGGCCGGTGGCGTCGGGCCGGGCGCGGACGTCGTCCGGGGTCGAGTAGATTCCGGTGGGACCACCCTCGGTCTGGCCGCACAGTTGGAAGAAGTCGACCTCAGGCAGCGTGCTGACCAGCTTCGCGACGGCGCTCGGCGGCATGGGCGCGGCGCCGAAGAAGCCGATCCGCCATGCCGAGAAGTCCCGTTCGGCGAGGTCGGGAAGTTGCAGCATCAGCTGATACATCGTCGGGACGCCGAGGAACACGGTGATCGCGTGCCGTTCCAGGGCATCGGCCACCTCACGCGGATCGAACGCGGGCATCACCACGTGGGAGGCACCCATCGAGAACCCGCCGAGGACGTAGAGCACGAGTTGAGCGCAGTGGTACATCGGCGCCACGTGCAGGTGACGGTCGGAGGTGGTCATCCCGAGGGACGCAATCGAATGGCCCACCCACAGCAGGCGATGGTGGTCGAACAGCGCTCCCTTCGCCAGGCCGGTGGTCCCGGAGGTGTAGATGATCATGCAGTCGTCGTCCTCGGCCACCTCGACATCCGGCGCGGTCACCGGGTGGTCGGCAGCCAGGGCGGGCAGGCTCGGCAGTTCGGCGTCGTCGTACAACGCGAGAACCTGCAGCTGTTGCTCCACCGGTTCCAGTTCCGTGAATCGGTGGACCACGTCATTCATGCCCGGGCCGAGCAGCAGGACGGTGGCACCCGAGTCGGCGATCAAGTGGCGAAGTTCGTGGGCTGCCGCGCGCGGATTGAGCGGCACAAAGATCGCCCCGAGGCGGAACACCGCATACATCGCCAGAATGAAGGCGTCGGAGTTGCCTGACATCAGCGCCACCCGGTCTCCGCGGGAGACGCCGAGCGCAGCCAAGGCGTGAGCGTGCTGATTCACTTCGTCGTCGACCTGCCGGTAGCTACGCACCGAGTCGCCAAAAGTCAGCGCCGTCTTGTCAGGGTGCGAGAATGCCGCGCGTGCGAGTTGTCCACCGAGTGTTGCCATGACAGTTCCTCGTGTTCGTTGGTTTGAGTAGGAGTTCGGTCTATCGGGATGAGGGCGTCGGGTCGACGGCTCGAAAACGTGCTGAGCGACGAGCGAACTCGTCGGACGCGAGCAGGTCGACCTGAGCATTCCCCTCGCGTTCGAGGGCCGCGGCCATTGCCTCAGCGTCGTGAGCGTTGAGGGCGTGCTTGGTCAATGCGATTGCCCGCCTGGGCCGTTCGACCACGGCAGCGGCCAGCGCCAACGCGCCGTCCATCAGTTCGGCATCGGGTACCACGCTGCCCACGAAACCCGCGGCCATCGCCTCCCGTGCGTCGAGTCGACGACCGACGAGTGCGATCTCCCCCCGCCAACGCCCGACCGGCCAGGGCGGGAAGGGCGTGCGTCAGTCCTCCGTCGGGGACCAGTCCCAGAGCGGTGAAGGGCGCTTGCATGCGCATCGACTCCGCGGCGATGGCCAGGTCGGCAGTCGCGACAAGCGAGGCGCCGTAGCCGACGGCCAGTCCGTTCACTGCTGCGATGAGCGGCACGTCCATCGCTCGGATGGCCTGGATGAGACTGTTGGCCGCCGCCATCGTGCGCTCGTGATCCGTGCCGAGACGATTGAGATCGGCGCCCACGCAGAAGGCGCGCCCGGCACCGGTGAGGATCACCGCCCGGATGCTTTGATTCGCATCAAGCGAGGTCAGCCAGGATTCCAGTGCCGTCAGGGTGTCGACGCCGAGGGCGTTGAGCGTGCTCGGACCGTCGAGGACGATCTGCGCCACCGGCCCCTCTCGGTCCACGTGGAGTCGAGTGCCGCTCACAGGGACCGTCCGATGAGCTCACGCATGTGCAGGTAGGCGGCCATCGTCATGTCCATCACGACCTTGCCGTCCTGATTGACGAGCTGACCGTCGAACGTCAGCAAGCCCCGTCGCCGATCCGGCTCCAGTTGGCACGCAGTGAGAGTCGAGGCGCCGGTGAGCGCGTCACCGGGCCGCACCGGCCGGAGGAAGCGCAGACCTTCGACGCCGGCACCCGCGATGACATGCCAGTGCATATTGCGTGACTGGACCTCGAGCCGCTGGTAGACGGCGAGGGTGTGGATTCCGCTGGCGATGAGCCCGCCGAAGACGCTCCCTTGCGCCGCAGCAGCGTCGGTATGGAAGAACTGCGGATCCCACGCCCCGGCGAAGTCGACGATCTCCTGCTCGGTCACCGTGTGGGTCCCGAGAGTTCGGACCGTACCCACCACCGCGTCGTCCGCGAAGAACCCGCTGACATCGTCGTTTGCCATCAGTATTCCCTTTCCCGTGGTCACTACTATACGTATGTACAGCAAACTAGGCGTCCGTACAAGGATTTATCATGAATCCAGTTTCAGTTCCCGAACCAGCAGGAAGGAGCGCCACCATGGGCCCACGCCGGGAAGACCTCACGGCCAAGGCACGCATCCGCAACGCTGCGCTCGCGCTCTACGCGGACGCAGGTGAAGACGGCACATCGATGCGCCGGATCGCGGATGAAGCCGGGGTGACGGTCGGACTGGTGGTCCACCACTACGGAACCAAGGACCGACTCCGGGAGGCCATCGAGGAGTACGTGGTCCAGACCCTGGCCGAGACCATCGACGCGGCTCCGCGCAGCACTGCGGCACGCGATGACGCGGTGGCCGATCTCTTGGCGAGCGCTCCCGCGATCCGCGGATACGTCCGCCGTTCGATCCTCGGAACGGAGCGCAATCAGCTCTTGGCCCGACTCACGAACCTCGGCGCCCAGCAGATCAATTCACCAGAACCGACGTGGCCCGCACCCGGCGTCGACATCGAGGCGTCCACGCGGGTGGTGCAGCTGATGGTCCGCGCGTTCGGACGAATCCTCTTGCAACCGGTGGTCGACGACATGTGGGATCACTTGGAGGGCACCGACGGACCGACCGAGCAACGGCCGACGCTGGTCGTGCGGATCGCCGAGGCCGGAGCTCCGGCCCCCGGGTGAGGAGAGCTGTCGACCTCGATCCGTGTCAATACGCGCACTCGGCGTAAGCGAGCAGCATCCGATCGAGGGCCGGCGAGCATCAGCAGCCCGCCCCTACGACGCCACCTGCATCAGATCGACGACCTCGTTCAGGCTGGCGCCACCGAGGATCGCTTCGACCGGGAGGTCGCAGGAGAGCGACGACTGGACGCGTTTGCGGAAGTCGAGGGCTTGCAG
>JAAZAD010000510.1 GCA_012514505.1 Rhodococcus sp. (in: high G+C Gram-positive bacteria)
GAGCCCGGCGCCGAGGCGGACACCCGGTGTGAAGGTGGCCGGGAGTTGCCTCATGCCCTGGATGACGCCGATGGACTCGTAGTGGACCGTGCCTTCGGGGTCACAGCGGTAGTCCGGCATCCGGTCGAGTACCGCGATCAGCATCCGCTTGAACATGGTTCGCGCCAGATTGGATCCGATGCAGCGGTGCACGCCGAGTCCGAAGCTGAAGTGCCGATTGCCCTTGCGTTCCAGGTCGATCTCGTTCGGATCCGTGAACAGTTCGGGATCGCGGTTCGCCATCGCCCACGACAGCCAGATGCGTTCGCCCTCCTTGAACTCGACGCCGTCGAGTTGGGTGTCGGCGGAGAACGTGCGGCCGTCCCCGGCCGACGGACAATAGAAGCGCAGGAATTCTTCTGTTGCCGAATCCAGCAGCGTGTCCCGCTCGGCGCTGAGGATTTCGCGCTGATCGGGGTTCTGCGACAGCCACTCGAGCGCGTGCGAGGTCAACGCCGTCGTCGTGTCGAAACCACCGCCGATGAGCAGGCTCAGCACACCGAGCAGTTCGAGATCGTCGGGTGTCTCCCCGTCGATGGTGGCGCGGGCGACGGCATCGACCATTCCGGGACGGGGGTTTTCCCGGATCTCGTGGAGGCTGGCGAGAAGATCCATTCCCATCAACCGGTGCAGTTCGGCGACGCGGTGGACATCGGGCGAGTCCGGCGGCGTGTACATCGCGGCGTGGACGGGCTCGCAGTAGACGTTCCACTTGGCGACCGGAATCCCGAGCATCGCGAGGGTGATGACGGCGGGAACGATGTTCACCATGTCGTCGATGAAGTCGATGCTGCCGGTCTCGATCTTCTCGTCGAGGCACGCGCGGATCACCTCGTCGATGAGGGGAACCCACTTCTTCACGGCAGCGGGAGACAGATACGGATTGAGTACGCTTCGGAATTCCCGGTGTTCGGGGTCGTCCATCTCCAGGATCCCACCGCGCACGCCGGATGCCCGGACGGCCGTGGGGATCATGATGCCCTTGTAGCCGCGCCGTACCCCCTTCACGTCGTGGTCGTTCGAGATGTTCGCCGAGCGTGCGAGGGTGAATACTGCCTCGCCGCCTGCGGCGACCCAGTGACCTCCGTGCGTGTCGGACCATGCCACGGGGCATTTCGAGTGCATCTCGGTAGTGATTTCCGAGAATCGGCCCCGGTAGTCCGGTGCGTGCCTGTCGAACTGATAGACCGGTGTCCGGTGCTCGGTGTCGACGACGGCCTCGTCAGCGCTCACGGTGTTGCCCTCTCGTGCGTCCGATGGATGGTGGTGCGGTCGGGTGGTGTCACAGAACGGAGATCGCCTGTTCGGGGCAGCTGCGGTAGGCCTCGCGTGCGGATTCTGTGAGGTCGGCGGGTACTTCGGTGTCGACGGCCGTGGCGTGCCCGTCGATGTCGCTCAGTTCGAAGAGCGTGGGCGCGGCCATGGCGCACAGTGTGTGTCCCTGGCAGCGGTGAGGATCGACTTCCACCTTCATGACGTTCTCCGATCGTCGGCGATTCTGTTGTCCTGCAGTCGGCTCGGAACTGCACCGCGACTCGATCCATGTTCCCTGTGCACATTCTCACAATCTTTGTTTCAAGAATGACGTTCCGATTGGTGAGAACAGTAATGTCACAGGTGTCGGCCTGCAAGAGGTGCGATCGAAGAAGCAGAGCATGAGGGCGGTGCGGATATGAGGGCATGGCAGTTCGAAGGAGCCGGGCGACCGATCTCGTTGAACGAGGTTCCGGAACCGGAACCCGGCCCGGGCGAGGTGGTGATCGACGTCGCGGCGGCCGGACTGTGTCACAGCGACCTGATGTACATGGAGGTCGGAGAGGAGACGATGCCGTTCCTGC
>JAAZAD010000511.1 GCA_012514505.1 Rhodococcus sp. (in: high G+C Gram-positive bacteria)
AATAGCTTGAGTTCGTTGATGAACTGCCAGTGCCTGCGTAGCCGTCGGTAGGTCTCGGCGCGGAGGCTGCCGGCCTTCTCGTCGGTGAAGTGGGATTCGAGGTGGATGAGGCCGACCGAACCTGTCGATCTGGCGTTTCGCCAGGTCAACGTCATGAAGCACCGGTAGAGATCTGGTTGTAGGCCTGCCAGCAGCGGGTACTCGTTCGCTGAACCCACAAACGCCGCCGTCGATGCGACCTCGGCCGTGGCTTGCAGGAACAGGTTGCGTATTCCTGGGAGCGTAAGGGTCGTGTCGAGCTTCGCTCTGACCTGTTCTTGTGTCGGCTTGGAAGCGAGCTGCCACCACGGATCACCCTCCGCAAGCAGGGCATTGATGTCGGATCGGGGACGAACCCACGGCGGGTTACCCACTTGCAGATCGAACCCGCCTCGCGCTAACACAGGTGAGAAGTCGAGCTCCCAGTGGAAGAAGCCCTGCATGTCGGCAATGTCAGCGGCGATCTGCAGCCACGGGAAGCCGTCGAGCGCCTTCTCGATCGACAGTGCCTGCGCGAACGTGCGGTCGGTGTCCTCTGCGACGTCGAGTTCCTGCCAGTTCATGTCGCCGGCGAGGCTCGTCTGGCCGTACTTCTCGAACTTCCCGGCCTTCGGCGGCACACCCAGGATTGCTTCCAGGCCACCCACCCACTGATCCCAATCCGGCGGCTCGATCTCCGTGGTCAGCGGCCACGACCAGATCGCGCACCACGCGTCCATCGCCCGCCGCAGACGGCGGTACGCGCCGTCCTCGTCGCGGAGCACCCGCTCGATCTGCTCACGCGTCACCGCGCCCGTCGGTTGCTCCTCACGCTGCAACCCCCACAAGTCGATGTCGCGGCGAATCTCCGACTCCGCGATCGTCAGCCGGCGCAGCGTGAACTCCCACAGCGTCTCCACCCGCTGCGCCAACGCTTGCAAACGCTTCACAATCGGTTTACTAGGGGAAGCACGAATGCCCTTGCGCCAAGTAACAAGCTCGTCGCGTCTGTCCTTCGCGTACGTCTTCGCCTCGGCGGTGTCGATCACCGCACCCCATCCCTCCGACGGCAGCAGGAAGTGGTGGATGCCGGCGCCGATCTCCTCGCCCAGAGGCACGTCCCTCGCAGGCGTCTTGAGCCACTGCTTCTTGGTCAACAGACTCGGCGCGTACACCGACCGGCGCGCACCGATCAGCGAGTTTCCGCGGCGCAGGTGTAGGCCGAACCACGGGGCCTGCAGTCCCGCCACCATTGTGTCCAGCCACAGCGAGATCTCCGCCAACTCCACAGCAGTCGCGTTGAGGTCCACCCCGTACACCTGGTGCAGCGCGATGTGCGCCTTCACCTTCTGCAACTCCACCGCATACTGATCGGCGTCGATCAGCTCGCCCAGATCCTCCTGCTTACGCTTCAAATACTCGGCCGCGAGTTGCCGGACGGCCTCGATTGCGAACGCGCCCGACCCGAGAGCCGGCTCGCAGATCGTCAACTCCAGAATCTGCTCCGGCGTCGTCCGCACGCCGTCCTGATCCAACAACTCCTCGAGAGCCTGCGAGACCACAAACCTCGTCAACACCTCCGGCGTGTAGTACGACGCCGACTGCTGACGTTCGCGGCCCGCGAGGCGGAACACGAACGTGCCCTTGCGGTGCAGCACCGGCTTCTCCTCGCCGGTCGCCTCGTCAACCGTCCGGACGAAGTCCTTCTCGTCCAGGTGATCGGAGCGGTCCACCGGGACCACCCACGAGCCCTTCTCCGGATCACCGTTCTTCGCGACCTCGAACAGGTCCTCCTCCGCGAAGAACCCGGTGTAGGACATCAGGCCCTCGTACACCGCACCCAGCTGGTTGATGCCCAGCTCCGCATACGAGATGAAACCGCGATCTCCGCCCCTGCGGCCCTTGCTCTCCTTCGACAGCAGCAGGTGTTCGAGCACCCGCTGCGTCGCCTCGTTGCCCAGGCCCACCTCGTCGATCAGTGCCGTTGACTCGGGCTTGAACAGGTCCGCGCGCAGCGGCTGGAACTCCAGACCCGGCGCCGGATCGTCTGCGACGTCCTCCCTCACCGCCGGGGTGTGGCCCTTGTCGACGAGCCGGAACAGCGTCGCCAACGACTCGTACAGATGCGTACCCGTGCGCGCCCGCTCCGACACCAACTCGGTCAGCGTCAGCTCCCGCAGCCGATCCAGGCCGTAGCCCTCCTCGTACTCCGCGGCACCCGTCGGCAGCACCCGCATCTCCGGGGACGCCTCCGCATACAGCAGGAACAGGATCCGATACAGGAATCGCAGCGAATGCTTCGCCAGGTCCTGCCCGTCGATCCCGTCGAGGGTGAGGCCCTTGTCAGCGCGTCGGCGGACCACCTCGTTGGCGATGATCTCGATCGACAGCCGGATGCCTTCGCGCAGATCCTTCGACACCCCGACGGTGTGCTTGACCGAATCCTCCAGCACCCTCGACCACCAGATGTTGCCGTCCGCATCCGGTAGCAGGGCTTGCCTGCCGAACATCGCGGCGACCCGGTCGATCTCGCCGCCCTTCGCCTCGTGCCGACGCTCCGCCACCACCAGCAGATCCACCGCCAGATAGCGGCCCTCCGCCCAGCGCTCCGCCTCGGCGAGCAGCAGCCACTGCCCGGCCTGCACCACCACGAACGCCGGCGGCGCATCCGAGCGGAACGCGGCCGACACAGCCTTCGACGCCGCCTCGATCGGTTTGCCGTCCTCGACGGCAGGGGTGATCAACAGCCCCGTCTCGGGATCGAGCAGATCCTCGATCGACGTCACCGGAACCGCCTGCAGGAACAGCACGCTCGTCACGCCGTCCAGCTGCGCGTCCGGGATCTCCAACTCGGAGCCCGCGCGCTCACCCGTGAACGTCGACAGCGCGGCCGGATACCCGAACGCGTTTCGCGCCAGCGCATGCGCCTCGGGTGCGGCATCCGGGTTCTCCGCGAGCCCGGCCAGCACCGTCTGTAACTCTTTCGTGGTGGCGAGCAGACCGTCGCGGACTGTCGTCCGGCCTTCCTTCTTCTCCGCATCCCACAGCTTGCGCAGCTCCAGTACCTTGCCGTGGAACGACTCCTTCGCCGAATCGGTGGTGAAGTAGTGCTCGCTGATCCAGTCCTCGCCGATGACGATGGAATCGAAAGACGCCACGACGTTGCGGGTCCTTTCCAGGTGAGGGGCCTTGGCCCCGAGTTCGACAACTATGGATCAACACGGGCGCGGGGAACGCTGTCCGTTGCGCGGGTGGTCAGTCGCCGCGTAGATAGATCTCAACATGGGCGGATGTCGGTGTCACGTACCTGGCTCCCCCTTGCGCAGTGCCCCGAACTCGGCGACGACCTCGTCCTCGGTGGCCCCCAACTCGACCAGCAACGCCCCGGCCTTCTTCGCCGCTTCGACGTAGGCGGTGAGCTCGGCTCTCAGGTCCTGATGAACGGGGATGAAAACGCCCACCGTGCGTCCGTGGCGAGTTACCGTCACCGGCTCGGACTGATCGATGTAGTCGGCGAGATCCTGTCGGAACTCCCGGACCCCTACGGTCACGCTCATCGCCAACCTCCTGTTGTGTAACGGTGTGTACACAATATCGGGTCAGTGGGTGGCCGTCGAGAGCCACCGCAGACGAGCTCATCCGACATGATCGGCCGGAACGATCAGCAGCAGCGGGCGCACCAACTGCTGGGTGGGGGCCAGGGACTCGGCGAGACGCTGCTCCTCGGCGATGCGCTTCGACAACGTGTCCACCTTCTTGCGTTGACCCCCGACCAGATCGAGCTGCTCGGCGCCTGAGTTCCAGCGGTCGGCGCGCCGCCGCCAGCGGGCGAGGCGCTCCGTCGCCGCGGCCTCCTGCGCGCCCAGCACCAGATGCATCGCCGTCGACGCCTCGTCCACCGCGATCGGCACCAGCGCCCTATACGCGTCCGCGCCGGCGACCGGGCCCGGATTCGCCGACCCCGGCGCCAGCCCCGTGTCGGTAGTGAGGAAGTCGAGATCGGCCAACGTCTCGACCACGCAGAACGACGGATTGTTCGGGTTCGGAAATTTGGCAGTCGAGAACACCCGCGAGATCAGCTGCCCGCGGCGGTTCATCAGCGTGCCCATCAGCAGCACCGTCGGCGCGTCCACGTCACCGCGGATCACGAAGATCTGGTTGCGGCCCAACGCACTCAACGCGCGGTCGCTCGCCCAGTCCAGCACCGGATGCAGCGGCCCCAGGTAGTGCGCCTCCGGCCACGTCGTGCCCGCCACGCCCTTGCCCTCGCGCGCCGCGGAGAGCTGCGCGTTGCCGACCTCCGGGGAGGTGGCGAGGGTGAGTCGTTCGAGGACCTTGCCGTGCTGCAGATAATTCTGCGGCAACTGCCCCAGCCGCTGCCGCAGATCCCGCGGCGGTGTCAACTCCGCCACCGCATGATTCGGGTGCACCGTCCACCCCACACCGCCCGCGTCGAGGCTCGCGTGGGGGACGTCGTGGAATGACGCCTTGAGCGCCTCGTCCAGGAACGTCAGATCGTCGGCGTACAGGCTCTGCCGCGGCGCCTGCGGCAGAGCCGCGTCGGGGGCGTCGTCCGCGGTCTCCTCGAGATCGAACTGCGCGAAGAACGCGTCCAGGTCGTCGCCCTCGGCGATCTGCTCGACGTCGCGGATATGCTCGTCGAGAGTCGACTTGCCGACGAGGACGTCGCGAATCGCGTTCTCCTCCTCCGTCACCGAATGCTTGCCCATCAGCGAGGCGACATCCCCGAGGGTGTCGTGCGCCTGATTCTCCCGCTCCAACAGGCGCGAGAGTACCCGCAGGTCGCCGGAGAATTCGGGGTCGGACGGTTCCAGGATCAGCGACGAGATCACCGGCGGATGCTTCTGCCCGT
>JAAZAD010000512.1 GCA_012514505.1 Rhodococcus sp. (in: high G+C Gram-positive bacteria)
ACATTGAAGGTGCGGTCGAGGTCCCACAGGGTGAGCCCGTGCTGGGTGACATCGAGGTCGGGGTGGCTGCGGAACTTGTCTTTGACCAGGCGCAGCGGATCGGTGTCGGCCATCAGGTGACCGCGGTTGCGGTAGGCCGCGATCAGCTCGAGCACGCGCGCGCTCTTGTCGACGCCGCGCTCGCTGATGTCCTTGCGCCAGCGGACCGGCTCGTACGGGATGTGCAGCGAGTGGAAGATCTCGTCGTAGAACTCGTCGCTGATGAGCAGGTGGTGGATCGACTTGAGGAACTCACCCGACTCCGCGCCCTGAATGATGCGGTGGTCGTAGGTGGAGGTCAGCGTCATGAGCTTGCCGACGCCCATCTCGGCGATCTTCTCGTCGCTCGAGCCCTGGAACTCGGCGGGGTACTCCATCGCGCCGGCGCCGATTATGGCGCCCTGGCCCTTCATCAGGCGGGGGACGGAGTGGACGGTGCCGATGCCGCCGGGGTTGGTGAGCGAAATGGTGACGCCCGCGAAGTCGTCGCCCGTCAGCTTGCCGTCCCGCGCGCGCCGAACGATGTCCTCGTAGGCGCTGTAGAACTGCGTGAAGGTGTGGTTCTGGGTGTTCTTGATTGCCGCGACCACCAACGAGCGCTGGCCGTTCTTGCCGGGCAGGTCGATCGCCAGGCCCAGGTTGGTCTGAGCCGGGGTGACCGCGTTCGGCTTGCCGTCGATCTCCGCGAAGTGACGGTTCATGCCCGGGTAGGCCTTGACGGCCTGGACGATGGCGTAGCCGAGGAGGTGGGTGAACGACACCTTGCCACCGCGGGTACGGGCCAGATGGTTGTTGATGACCGTCCGGTTGTCGAACATCAGCTTGGCGGGGATCGCCCGCACACTGGTGGCCGTCGGAATGGTCAGCGACGCCGACATGTTCTTCGCGACGGCTGCTGCCGCACCACGCAGAACCTTCGACTCGTCTTCGGCGGGTGCCGCGGCCTTGGCGGAATCAGCCTGGGCGGAATCGGTCTTGGGTGCGGCTGCCTTCGGTGCAGCAGCAGGCTTGGAAGCAGTTGCCTTGGGCGCGGAGGCGGCGGCCTTCGGCGGTGCGGTTTTCGGCGGTGCGGCCTTCGGTGCGGAAGCAGCAGGGGCACTGGATGCGGTGCCCGTCGAGTGACCATTGGAAGAGTCAGGGCGCGAAGCCTGACCGTTGGTTGTACCCTTCACGCCGTTCGGCGCGTCGGTTGTTCCCGCATCAGGGGAGTAGTCCGTCAAGAACTCGTGCCAGCTGGCGTCCACGGACGACGGATCGTCCTGGAAACGCTGGTACATCTCGTCGACCAACCACTGATTCTGTCCGAACTGGGATGTAGAGCTGCTGCTCACGGCAGTTATTCGCCTCGTTTCTATTTCGGTACCCGATCAGAGCGCCTATTTACATGAGACCAGTCGCCTGTGTGACGATCAATGTTCGGCACACAGGTGTGATATGCCTCATGGTCATCCGATGGGGTCACCATCGATGACGGTTCTCGCCCCCGGATTATTCCCTGCCGCGGCCTGGGATGCACACCACAGTCCCGAATAGTGGCCACCGGCGTGTCGAAGCGACGTGTGAGTGCCCGATTCGACGATGCGTCCCTGATCGATCACGACGATCAGATCGGCTCGAGCTGCGGTGGCAAGACGGTGCGCGACGACAACCGACGTGCGCCTCGTCGTGACGAGTCGACCGGCGTCGAGAACCGCTCTCTCCGTTGCGGGATCGAGTGTTGCGGTTGCCTCGTCGAGCAGGAGTAGGTCGGGTTCGACGAGCTCTGCCCGGGCAAGTGCGATGAGCTGTCGCTGACCCGCGGACAGCCCCTGCCCGCGTTCGCCGACGGAGTGACGCATCCCACCTCGTAAGCCCGCGATCGTGTCGAGGGCGCCGACTGCGCGCGCGGCTCGTTCGATGTCGCTGCGATCGGCCGACGGTCGGCCGTACGCGATGTTGTCGGCGACCGTTCCGGTGAACAGATGCGCCTCCTGAGGGACGACACCGAGTCGGCTGCGGTACTGGTGGAGGTCGAAATTGCGTATGTCGTTCCCGTCGACGAGTACGGAGCCCGTCGTCGGGTCGTAGAACCGGGCCAGGAGTTTGACGATGGTGGACTTGCCGGCGCCGGTCTTGCCGACGAGCGCGACGGTGGCTCCTGCCGGGATGTGCAGCGCGATCTGCGAGAGTGCGTCACGGTCGGCGCCCGCGTAGCGGAACCCGACGTCGGCGAAGTTCACTTCGCCCCGAAGGTGCCCGTCGATGGGTGTGAGTGCTGCCGCGCCAACCGTCTCGATGGAGCTGGGGGTGCGCAGCAGGTCGCCGATGCGGCGTAGGCCGACCGAGGCCTGCTGATAGCCGTCGAACACCTGGGACAACTGCTGGATGGGCCCGAACAGCAGACCCAGGTAGAGCACGAACGCGACCAGCACGCCTGCGCTGATGTCACCGCTGCCGACCTGCCGGGCGCCAACGAACACCACGGCGGCCAATGCCAGGTCGGACAGGAACGCGATGAACGGGAAGTACACGGATATCGCACGCTGTGATCGCATTCGGCTGCGGAGATAGCTTTCGGCGCGCTCGGTGAATCGCCTGGCTGCGTGCTCCTCGCGCCGGTACGCCTGGGCCGAGCGCAGACCTGCGATGTTCTCCTGGAACTCGGCATTGACGATCGAGATCCGCTCACGCGAGACCGTGTAGGCCGTCGACGAGATGCGTCGGAAGATCAGGGTGGCTACCGCGAGGGGAGGGATGACAGCGAGTGCGACCAGCGCCAGCGTGACATCGGTGACCAGGAGTGCGATGGCGACACCGACCAAGGTCAGGACACTGACCACTGCGGTCGACATCCCGGTTTGGATGAATGTCGACAATGCGTCGACGTCGGTGGTCATGCGGGTCATGATTCGGCCCGAGAGTTCGCGTTCGTAGTAGTCGAGCCCGAGCCGTTGGAGGTGGGCGTAGCTGCGAACCCGCAGGCCGAACAGGACACGTTCACCGGTTCGTGCGGTGAGCACCGTCATCACGGCGACGATCAGCCAGTCCACGGCGACGAGTGCGACCCCTCCGATCGCGGCCCACCACAGCGTGGAGACCTGCCCGGTCAGTATCCCGTGGTCGATCGCATATCGAACGATCGACGGGAAGGCGATCGTGGCGAGGGAGTCGAGTGCCAGACAGACGACGACCGTCGCCAGCAGTGCCCGCACGGGACGCAGGATGCGCGCGAGCCGGAAATTCGGTTCCGGCGTGCGCAGTGCGGACGAATCCCCCGGAGGGATCTCGTCGGCGGGAGGAAGAGCACGCACCGCCGCTTCGACTTCCGGAGTCGGCGCCACCGCACCCAGTGCGCCCGCGATGTGCCCCGCACCTCCTGCGGCTGCCGTGGTGGAGGGCTGCACCGAATTGTCGGCGTCGTCTGTGTCCGGCCAGAGATCCGTTTCGCCGGGCTCGTCACGATCATCGTCGGTGGCGCGCGGAGTCGGGTGCGGTTCCTCCTTGCCGAGTTCGTCTTCCACGTCAGCGAACAGTTGCCGGAACAGCGGGCAGCGCTCGTCGAGTTCGTCGATCGTGCCCTCGTCGACGATGCGGCCGTCGTCGAGGACGGCGACCCGGTCGGCGAGGGAGAGGGTGGACCGGCGATGAGCGAGGACCAGCGTGGTTCGGCGGTGACCGGATCGGAGTATCTCGAAGATCGCCGCCTCTGTGGTGGCGTCGACGGCGGAGGTGGCGTCGTCGAGGATCAGCACACGTGGGTCGGTGAGCAGAGCCCGTGCCAAAGCGATCCTTTGACGCTGCCCGCCGGACAGGGTCAGGCCACGCTCTCCGACGACGGTGTCGTAGCTGTCCTCGAGTGTGCTGATGAAGTCGTCGGCCTGCGCCATCTGCGCGGCGACCCGAATCTCCTCGGCGGTGGCGTCCGGTCGGCCGAGTGAGATGTTGGCTGCCACCGAATCCGAGAAGAGGAAGGGTTCGTCGAACACGAGGGACACGGCACCGCGCAGATCACTCGCTCGTAGGTGAGCGATGTCGGTGGTCGCCTCGGCGGAGTCGAGCGAGATGGCGCCGGCGTCGGGTGCGTAGAAGCGGGGGAGCAGCAAGGACAGCGCGGTCTTGCCGGAGCCGGACGGCCCCACGACCGCTACTGTCTCGCCTGGAGCGACCTGCAGGTCGAGTCCGCTCAGAATCTTTCGATCTGGTTCGAAACCGAAGTCGACGCCGCGCAGGGTCACGCCGAGCGGTCCGTCGGGCAGCGGCGACGGATGAGGCGGGTCGTCCACGTCGGGTTCGGTGTCGATCACGTCGTAGACCCGCTCGACGGCGGCCCTCGACAACTGTGCGAGCACGACCACCGACGACAGCTGGCGGGTCAGCGCAGCCATTGCCGTGACGTACGTGGCGAAGGCGAGGAACGTGCCCACGGTGATCGAACCGTGCATTGTGAGCAGACCACCGAACAGGATGACACCCACCAGGCCCAGTTGAGGCAGGCCGGCGATGGTCGGGGCGAATCGGGAATTGATGCGGGCGGTGCGGAGCCTGTGCGCGTACAGGGTGCGGCTGTGTCGTTCGAGTTGGTCGACGGCTCGCGCTTCTTGACCGAAGCCTTTGACGACGCGAACTCCGGTGACCGTTTCCTCGACATGTTGCGCCAGATCGGCGGCGCTCTGCTGGGCTGCCCAGGTGGCGGCGAAGAGCTTGGGCCTGGTGGTGGCCACGACGTATGCCACAGCGGGCGCGACCACCAGTGCGACGAGTGTGAGGAGGGGCGACAGCCACACCATGACCACCAGTGCGAGGATCAGTTGGAGCAGCGCGCCGATCGACATCGGCACCATGGCGAGCAGTCCCTGTACCAACTGAAGGTCGGTGATGGATCGGGAGACGACCTGCCCGGTGCGGATCTCGTCCTGCTTGCGGCCGTCGAGGCGCTGCAGCGAGCCCAGTAGTCGCAGCCGAAGAGCGTGTTGGACATCGAGCGACAACCGGCCGGCCAGCATGCGACGTCCGTACTGACACGCGAACCGGACGAGCGCGAGAACCGCGATGGCCCCTGCCGCTGCCGCCACCGTATTGCCCGGATCGCCGGAGGTAGCGGCATCGACGGCGATCTTGGTGAGAACCGGGAACGAGATGTCGATGACCGCCGCGATCACCGTGACGGTCAGGACCCCGATCACGACACGGCGGTACACCCAGCACTCGTGTACCAACCGTCGAATCCAGCCCGACTCCGTCGCCGGCGGACTGGGGGTACCGGGCGCTTCGAGGCCCGGGGTCGCGGTCTGCTGGATCATCGCGTCCCACGTTAGACGCGCCGGCCGACACCCGGCTCCGGGCCCCGGAGCGCGAGGTCCCGGTCAGTCCTCGATATCGCGCCGTCTGGTGAGCACCCATCCCGCCACGGCGATCACGATCGCCCACAACATCATGGCGACCACGCCGACGGTCCACGACGGTAGAGATTCGAGGGGATCGGGGTTGGCGGCGTTGACGATCGCCCCGGCGGTCGCGGAGACGGGCAGGACACGTCCGATTCCGTCGGCCCCGATAGCACCGAGAATGAACCGGACGATCAATTCTCCGAGCGTGTACCAGGCCAGGATGCCGATCGCGCCGATCGTCGCCGAACGGGTGAGCAGGGTGAGACCGTTGCCGATCAGCGACCACGCGACGGCCGCCAGCAGTGCAGAACCCAAATGGGCGAACAGGGATCCGTCGATGTGGAAATCGTCTCCACCGAACGCGAGCAACACCGGAAGTGCGGCGATCTCGATGACGAGGCACAGTGCGAGTGCAAAGCCCACGGTCACGATCAGCTTCGACCCGATCACCACGTCGCGGTGCTGGGCAGTCAGGAAGCTGGTCGTCAGGGTCCGGTGACGCAGTTCGCTACCGACGATCAGTGCGCCGAACAGCCCCGAGAACAGCGCGGCCAGGGCAAGCGGCGCGGCCAGTGCAGTGATGGTGGCGTAGCGATCGCTCGCGGCCAATTCGTCGGCCCGGAAGGCGCGCATGAGCGGAAAGGCGATTGCCGCCGCGAACATGCCGAGGAGAATCGGCACCAGTGCGACCAAACCCGATTCTCGTATGCCGATGACCTTTCGGTATTCCGACTTCAGGGCGCCGGTCATCGGGGTCCTCCCATGCCTTGCGGGTGCTGGTGGGGTGGGTACCGGTTGGGTGGCTGCTGGTGGGGTGGGTAGTGATTCGGGTACCCGGGCGGCGGTTGGATCTGATTCGCCGGCGGCGGTGGGGGCGTCGGCCAACCGAAAGCGGGGACACCGTACCCAGCCGGGGAAGCAGCGCTGGCTCCTGCGACGAAATGTCCCGAGGCGATCTGCAGGTACAACTGATCCAGGTCGATCCGGTCACGCACGACGTTGTACACGGTGACGCCGGTGGCCTGGGCGCTGGCGCGGACGGCGTCGTCCGGTGCGCCGCCCACCGCGAGTCTGCCGTCTGCCAGCGATCGGGCGTCGATGTATCCGCGGGCCGCGAGACCGGTTGCCAGGGCAGCCGGTGCGGAGCAGGCGATCACGAGCCGGTCCTGCTGTGCCCGGCGGAGGTCGTCGAAGCTCCCCTGGAAGGCGAGGCTTCCTTGGCTGAGGACCACCACATGGTCGACGAGATCCTGGACGTCGTGCAGGCGCGGGCTGGAGACGAGGACGCTGCCGCCTGCGGCAGCGAAGTTCTGCAGGAAGGCGCGCAGCCAGGCTCGGTCGTCGAGGGTGAAGCCGTCTCTCGGCCTGTCGGTGAACAGTTCGTCCAGGATGAGGATGTGCGGATCACCCAGGAGTGCGGTCGCGATCGCCAGTCTCAGCCGGCTGCCCGGCGACAGTGTTTCGGCTCGATGGTGTGCAGACTCGGCCAGACCCACTTCCGCGAGTACCTGGACTGCCCGATCGTCGGGTACATCGATCGCCGCCGTGTAGATCAACAGGTGTGTCAGTGCAGTGCGGTGGGGGTGCAGGCTCTGCAGATCGAGTACGGCACCGACCGTGCGGGCTGGGCGCGTGAGTTGTCCGAACGGCAGCCCGTTCACAGTGGCCTCGCCCGATGTCGGTTTCACGAGGCCCAGAATCGTGCGGAGTACGGTCGTTTTGCCGGACTCCGGGTGGCCGAGGAGCCCGGTGATCGAACCGCGGCGGACCTGGAACGTCACGTCTGTCAACGCGGGTACGTCTTTGTAGTCCTTCGACACGTGGCTTACCGCGACGGGCGGTGCGACGGTGCCGTTACCCGGTGTGGCCGGACCGGTCGGTGCGGTCACAGTGCGTGCCCTCTCCTCGTTACGGCAATTCCTGCCCTGCGACATTACTTCACCCGGTTTCGGGACACGGTCGCCTGCGGCGGGGCATGCTGGATGTACTCCGATTGGGGAAACGACATGACAGAAAAACGTCACAGTTCCGGCGCGCACCTGACGCCCGCGTACACGGGTCGTATGGCGGTGGATCCGTTCCCGGCATTGCAACTTCCGGAGACCCCCACCGACCCCGAGGCCGCATACCGGTTCATTCACGACGAGTTGATGCTGGACGGCAGTTCGCGTCTGAATCTGGCGACGTTCGTGACCACGTGGATGGATCCGCAGGCCGACAAGTTGATGGCCGAGACGTTCGACAAGAACATGATCGACAAGGACGAGTATCCGGCGACCGCGGCGATCGAGGCGCGGTGTGTGGCGATGGTCGCCGACCTGTTCCATGCGCCGGGCCTGTCCGCCACGGACTCGGCGAGTGCGACGGGCGTATCCACCATCGGGTCCAGTGAGGCGGTGATGCTCGCCGGGCTGGCGATGAAATGGCGGTGGCGCGCCGCCCGCGAGGCGGCGAGCGCGGACACCAGCCGTCCGAATCTGGTGCTCGGCAGCAATGTTCAGGTGGTGTGGGAGAAGTTCTGTCGCTACTTCGACGTCGAAGCGAAATATCTGCCGGTGGAGCCCGGCCGGTACGTGATCACCCCGGAGCAGGTACGCGAAGCGGTGGACGGGAACACGATCGGTGTGGTGGCCATCGTGGGCACGACCTACACCGGCGAATTCGAGCCGGTCACGGAGATCGCCGAGGCACTCGACAGCATGGCCGCAGCGGGTGGCCCGGACGTACCCATACACGTCGATGCGGCGAGCGGCGGATTTGTCGCACCGTTTCTGCACCCCGATCTGAAGTGGGACTTCCGGGTGCCACGGGTCGTGTCGATCAACGTGAGTGGGCACAAGTACGGCCTCACCTATCCGGGGATCGGTTTCGCAGTGTGGCGCAGTGCCGAATACCTCCCCGAGGGATTGGTGTTCCACGTCAACTACCTGGGCGGTGACATGCCGACGTTCACGCTGAACTTTTCCAGGCCCGGCAACCAGGTGGTCGGCCAGTATTACAACTTCTTGCGCCTGGGTCGTGGCGGGTATCTCGCCGTCATGGAAACCTTGCGTGACACAGCGGTTCGGGTGAGTACCCGGTTGTCGAAACTCGAGGCGGTGAAGGTGATCACCGACGGCAGCGCGATTCCTGTGGTGGCCTTCGAGCTTGCCGGTGACCCAGGCTTCACGGTGTTCGACGTCTCCCACGAGCTGCGCGCGCGGGGCTGGCAGGTCCCTGCGTACACCATGCCCCCTGACGCGGAGAGCGTCGCAGTCCTGCGCATCGTCGTCAGGGAAGGCTTCAGCGCAGACCTGGGGCGCTCACTGTGCGAGGCGATCGAGACCGTGTGCGCCGACCTACGAAAGAAGGGTGGCGGCCACTCCGAGGCCGAGCACTTCGCGCACTGAGGTGGGCAGCTCGTTGGTGGGCGGCTCTGTTGGTGGGCGGCGCTCAGCTTGTGATGACGCCCGGATCGCCTTCCATGTCGATGACCAACGGGAACTGTGCGGGCGGCCGGCCGAAGGCGGCGCGAGCGTTCTTGATGACGCCCTTGCCGATCGCGCGGTTGCCGGCTCCACCGATGGCGGCTCCGATGCCTGCGGGAACGAGCTTCCCCAGTACCAAGGCGCTACGTTTCGCCGCGTACTTGGTGATCCATTTGCGCACCAGGGTGCTGTTCATGCCCCGCAACGTCCCGCCGGGTATGCGTGAGGTGATGGCCGTGCTCCAATTCTTCGCGGCCACTCCGGTTGCCTTCTCGACGATCTCCATTCCGGATTCTCCGAGTGCCACGGCCAGGACGAGCGCACGCCGCTGCTGGTGATCGGCGGGGGAGATGCCGTGTACTTCGGCGATGGCAAGGCTCAGCAGTGCGGAGGCTTCCAGGAAGAAGGCGGATTCTGCGCCGACCGCAGCCAGCGACGCGACGGTGCCCACCCCGGGGATGGCGGCAGCCGCCCCGACCGCGCCTCCGCTACCGGTGACCGCGTTCAGGAACATGTTTTCCATGCGCTCGATGATCTGGGCAGGGGACTCGTCGGGGTGCGCGCTGCGTACGTAGTTCACGTACTTTGCGACGGCGGGCGCCTGCAGACGGCTGCCGTTGTCCAGGACGGAAACGAGGATCTTCTCGATACGTCCGTCGGGCGCCTGATCATGCTTGCCGGCCATCGCTGCTCCCATCGCGGGTTGTGTATGCGGTATCGACTGTAGGCGAAACCTCCTAGGGTGGATGGTGTGCAGGCCGAGCGCGGTATATCGGACGGCGTCAGCGCGGCGCCTACCCCTGGGCTGCGTGGGTTCGTGCACTCCTACGACGGCTACCGGCTGATCGGGTTCGAACCAGGTGTTCATCTCGGATTGCCGTCGCCCTATCTCACTGTCGTGCTGACCCTGGACGGGCCGCTGACGGTCAATCGCGCGAGCGGAAGCGGAAGTTTCGAAACGTTGGCCGGTGGCATCTCCATGGCCGCCGTATCGCTTCCGCACAACGGTAATCAGCACGGAGTTCAGATCTCACTGACTCCGCTGGGTGCGCGAACGCTCCTCGGGATGCCGACCGCCGAACTCGGTGATCAGGTGGTGGATCTGTACGACGTCATCGGATCCGACGCAACCGAACTGCACGAACGAATATCGGACGAACCGACGTGGTCGGGACGTTTCGCCATCTGCGACGAGGTGCTCGCTCGCCGCTCCGCCGACATCGAGGTCGAGCCCGATGTGCGCCGCGCGTGGGGACGGCTCGTTTCGGACGGAGCTGCCAGGGTCTCCGAGGTGGCGGAAGAGATCGGGTGGAGTCGGCGGCGCCTGGCGACCAGATTCTGGGCGGAATACGGTGTGTCGCCCAAGGACGCTGTGCGGCTCGGCCGGTTCCATGAGGCGCACCGGCTGCTTCGTCACCCGCGCATTCCGACGTTGGCCGATATCGCCGGTAGCTGCGGGTACTACGACCAGGCACATATGGCCAAGGATTGGCGTGACATGGCCGGTATGGCGCCGTCGGAGTGGAGGCGGTCGGACGCCCTCGCTGTCGCCCAGGATTCATAGGCCCCGGACCGATTTTTCCAAGACCCCGCCATAGTTGAGGCGGACAGTGGGACGTATGAACACAACGAATGCACACACTGTTGTCTGGCCCACCTTCACTTACGCGGATGCGCGTGGTGCGATCCGGTTCCTCGTCGACACCCTCGGATTCGTGGAGAAGGCGGTGTACGGGGAGGGGGATCGGGTCGATCACGCGGAACTCGCCTGGCCGGGTGGCGGCGCGATCATGCTCGGCTCGAAACGCCCGGACTCGGTGATCGGCGACCTCCCCGCCGGTGTCGGCTCGGTCTATATCGTGATCGACAATCCAGACGAACTGTACGAACGGGTGGTGGCAGCAGGCGCCACCATCGCGCAGGGGCTACGGGACGAGGATTACGGATCGCGGGGCTTCACCTGTCGTGATCCCGAAGGTGTGTTCTGGAACTTCGGGACGTACCCGGGCGCCTGAAGTCTCAGGTCCACCCAGATCTCAGGCCACCCAGTGCGATGTGGGGACGACCTCGTCCGGCTTCGGAGGCTGCGGCGGCGTGCCTGCTCCGAACGGGTGCCCGCCGAGCTTCTCTCGTCCGTGGGGTTCGAGCCAGTTCTTCAGATCCGGCCCCTTGGGGATGATCCCGGTGGGATTCACGTCGCGGTGGACCACGTAGTAGTGGGCCTTGATGTGCGTGAAATCGATGGTGTCGCCGAACCCCGGCGTCTGGAACAGGTCGCGCGCGTACGCCCACAGCACCGGCATCTCGGAGAGCTTGCTGCGGTTGCACTTGAAGTGACCGTGATAGACGGCATCGAACCGTGCGAGGGTCGTGAACAGTCGTACGTCGGCCTCGGTGATGGTGTCGCCCACCAGGAATCGCTGCGTGGCCAGGCGCTCGGTCAACCAGTCGAGACGCGAGAACAGGCGATCGTAGGCCTTGTCGTACGACTCCTGTGATCCGGCGAAACCACAGCGGTACACGCCGTTGTTGACGTCACGGAACACCAGATCGGCAACCTCGTCGATCTCTCCGCGACGATCTTCCGGATAGAGGTCGGGGGCGCCGTCGCGGTGATACTGCTTCCACTCCGTCGACAGGTCCAACGTCATCTGCGGATAGTTGTTCGTGACGACCTGTCCAGTGGGGACGTCGACGATCGCGGGAACCGTGATACCCCGCGGGTACTCCGGGTCTCGGGCGAAGTAGGCATCCTGGATGCGCGGGATCTTCAGGACCGGATCGACCCCACCCGGATCCAGATCGAAGGTCCAGCTCCGCTGGTCGTGGGTGGGGCCGCAAACACCCATCGACAGAACGTCTTCGAGACCGAGCAGGCGGCGGACGATGATTGCTCGGTTGGCCCAGGGGCATGCGCGTGCCACGACGAGGCGATAGCGGTTCGGCTCGACCGAGTAGCCGTCACGGCCGTCTGCGGTGATCCGGGTTTCGATGTAGTTCGTGTCCCTCTTGAACTCCGCGCCGGGCTCGACGTAGGTGCCTTGCTGGGTGGAATCGCCATCCTGGGGAGCGGTGTCGGTCATGGTCCATCATCTCCGTCTGCCGTCGGCCGTCTGGCAGGGAGCCTACTCCGTATGTGGTTGAACGTTCACGGACGTATGGATTCCGGTTTCGCTGTAGCCGAGGCTGCGCGCCAGGGCGCGAGCCGCGAAATTGTCTCGGTGCACGCGGAATTGGGGAACGAGACCGCTGTCGAGGGCGTCCTCCGTGGCGATGCGGCCGATGATGGATGCGAAGCCCTTGCGACGCTGATCGGGTGCCGTCAGCACGCCGACATCGGCTACGAACCCCTCGAATTCGGAGTATCCCGCTGTGGCAATCGGTGTCTCGTCGTCTGTGAGGAGGGTGAACACCGTCTCGCGGTGGCCCAGTGCGGATTCGGTGACATCGTCGGGAGGGCACAGGCCTGCGAGGGTGCGGGAATGAGCCGGGTCGCTCGACACCAGCGGCTGTTCGTCGTCGGGATGGGGAGACGACTCGGTGTAGTCGGAGGTGAACAGCAGTACCTCGGAGCCCGTGCACCGAGCGGACGGGTCATTGGTGAGGGTGAGGAGTGCCGCGGGGTCGGCGAGGTCCTCGAGATTTTCGTCATCGACCGTCTCGATCAACTCTGCCGGCCCGATGAGAGTGCAGACGTCGCCGAGACGAAGGAACGAGAGGATGCGCCTTGCCGGGGCGGGGTTCGCGGCCCGCACGCCCGAGGTCGTCAGCGCGTCGTCGTCGAGTCCGAGGGCGCGTGCCCAGGCGAGGCGCGCGATGGCGAGTTGGTGCGGTTCCATGCATCCACGGTAACGACGGCGTTCACGGTATCGACGAGGCGAGGTGATCCGCATTGCCGGGCCAGCCGCACGAGCGTATAGTCCGACTGGACTATTTCGGATGGAATAGCCGTTCAGGAGGTGGGATGAGCACTGGGACCGATGGGGGAGCGGCAGCTCTGACTCCGCTGGCTCTGACGGTCCTCGGACTGCTCGGTGAACGCCCTATGCATCCGTACGAGATGTATCAACTGGCCCAGTTCCGGCGTGGTGATCGTCTCGTGAAGATTCGGCGCGGTTCGCTCTATCACGCGGTCGACAGGCTCGAGCGAGATGCATTCGTGCGGATCGTCGGGACGGATCGCGACGGGAAGCGCCCCGAGCGCACCACATACGACATCACCGAAGCGGGCCGAGACGCACTCGAGGCCGCGCTCCGCGAGATGCTCCGGTCACCGATCAACGAGTACCCGCGATTCCCTGTTGCCTTGGCCGAAGCGCACAACCTTCCGGTCGACGTCGTCGTCGGATTGTTGCGCCGGCGCATCGACGCATTGACCGCCGAGATCGAGGCGGTGTCCGAGACGTGGAAACTCGCGGACGAGGCGAACCTGCCCCGAATCTTCAGGTTCGGCGACGAGTACCTGCAGGTTCTCGCACGCGCAGAGCGTGACTGGCTCATGGACCTGACCGAAGAGTTGGCGTCGGGGAAAACTCCCTGGCTATCTCCCGAACTTGTCGACAAAATAGCGGAATCGGTTCGCTTCAGGGGTGAACACGAGAGCAACCGATCCGTCACGCGAGCAGGGGGCACCACATGACAACCAGCAGTGCGCAATCGGAACAGATGACCGAACGCAATCCGTGGCCGGCATTGTGGGCGCTGGTCATCGGATTCTTCATGATCCTCGTGGACAGCACGATCGTCGCCGTGGCCAATCCGGCGATCATGTCGGACCTGCAGACCGACATCAACAGTGTCGTGTGGGTGACGAGCGCATACCTTCTCGCTTACGCCGTGCCGTTGCTCGTCACGGGCAGGCTCGGTGACCGCTTCGGCCCGAAGAACGTCTACCTGATCGGACTGGTGCTCTTCACCGGCGCATCGTTGTGGTGCGGTCTGTCCGGGACGGTCACCATGCTGATCGTCGCCAGAGTGTTCCAGGGCTTCGGTGCGGCATTGATGACTCCGCACACCATGGCGGTCATCACCCGCACGTTCCCGCCCGACCGTCGCGGTACGGCGATGGGCCTGTGGGGTGCGGTGGCCGGTGTCGCGACCCTGGTCGGACCGCTGGCCGGCGGTCTTCTCGTGGACAGCCTCGGATGGGAATGGATCTTCATCGTCAACGTCCCCGTCGGTGTGATCGCCTTCGTCATGGCCTGGCGGCTGGTCCCGGCACTGCCCACGAACTCTCACAAATTCGATATTCCGGGTGTGATCCTGAGCGCCGCGGGCATGTTCTTCCTGGTGTTCGGAATCCAGGAGGGAAGTACCTACGACTGGTCGGGTCTCGTCCTGGCATCGATCGCGGCCGGACTGGTGATCCTCGGTGTATTCGTCTGGTACCAGTCGTGGAACCGAAACGAACCGTTGGTGCCCTTGAGTCTGTTCTCGGACCGCAACTTCTCACTTGCGAACCTGGCGATCATGTCGATGGGCTTCGCGATCACCGCGATGGTTCTGCCGCTGATGTTCTACACGCAGGCCGTGCGGGGTATGTCGCCCACCACGTCGGCGTTGCTGCTCATTCCGATGGCGGTCCTGACCGGTGTGTTCGCGCCCTTCGTCGGCAGGCTGGTCGACCGCACCCACCCGCGGTACATCGCCGGAACGGGCTTCCTGCTTTTCGCGATTGCATTGGGCTGGCTGGCGACGGTGATGACCCCGCAGGCGCAGGTGTGGGAACTCTTGTTGCCCATCGGACTGATCGGCTTTGCCAACGCCTGTATCTGGTCTCCGCTGGCCGCCACCGCCACGCACAACCTCGAGCCACAGAAGGCGGGTGCGGGCGCCGGTGTCTACAACACCACTCGTCAGGCTGGTGCCGTCCTGGGCAGTGCCGCGATGGGAGCTCTCATCACGGCGCGACTGGCGGCCGGTGGCGTCGATGGCGGCGGCGAGGAATCGACGATCAGGCAGCTCCCGGAGTTCGTGCGTGAACCGTTCAGTACCGCCATGTCCGAATCCATGTGGTTGCCGGCAGCGGTGTTGGTCGTCGGGTTCGTCTGTGCGGTGTGCTTTGCCCGGCCGGTCCGGGCGACTCACCCGGCTAGGACCGACCCGAATCAGGCAGCCGACCCGAATCAGGAAGCCGACCCGGATCAGGAAGCCGATACGAATCAGGAAAGAGCACTGCAGGATTGAGGAAGTTCTCGGGGTCGAAGGCACGCTTGAGCGTCCACATCGCCGCGATGTCCGCGCGCGTCAACGAGAGATCGAGATAGTTTCGTTTGAGCGTGCCCACCCCGTGTTCGGAACTGACGTTCCCGCGGTGCTTCCGCACGAGATCGAGGATCGCCGGGTAGAGGGCTGCGTCGTCGGGGCAGCGCAACACGTTGAAATGGATGTTGCCTTCGGCGAGGTGGCCGAAGAGGACGGGGATCGCGTCGGGGACGAGGTCGTTCACCACCGCCACCGCTTCGTGGGTGAAGTCGGCCAAGGTGTCAGGCGGTAGTGCTGCATCGAACTTGACGGGCGGCCCGAACAGTCCGACGAGGTCCGCGAACACTTCTCGGGCTGCCCAGACACGCTGACGTCCGGCCGTGTCGATACCGACGGCAGGTTCTCCGCGAACAGCGCACTGCGACAGTGCGGCTGCCAGTTCATCGGTGCGATCGTGGTTGCCGGAGAACTCCACCAGGACGTACCACGGGTGCCCGGTGGGCACCTCGGCGCCGAGGTGATCGCGAGCGAGTTGTAAACCTCGGCCGTCGATCAGCTCGAGTGCGTCCACTCCGTCCGAGGCCAGCACGGTGCGGCCGGCCGCGATCGCGTCCTCGAGAGATCCGAATCCGGCCAGGGCACACACCCGACGCGGGGGTTCGGGCCGTAGTCGCAGGTCGACGGCCGTCACGACACCCAGGGTGCCTTCACTGCCGCTCCACAGCGACAGCAGGTCGTATCCGGTGTTGTCCGCACGCACCTGCGGGTGACGCCGAACGATCGTGCCGTTCGGAAGGACGACCTCGAGTCCAGTCACTTGGGCGGACATGTTGCCGTAGCGCACCGTGTGGAGACCGCCGGCGTTTGTCGCCACCATCCCCCCGACGGTCGCCGAATCGCGGGAGGCGATGTCGACTCCGAACAGCAACCCGGCATCGGTCGCGAGTTCGTGCAGACGTGCGAGGGTGACACCCGCACCAACGGTTACCCGCAGTTCGTCGCGGTCCACCTCGCCGATGTCGACGAGACGGTCTGTGGACAGGAGGATGTCGTCGTGCTCGGGCACGGTTCCTGCCACGAGACCCGTACGTCCGCCCTGAATCGTGACCTTGACGCCGCGCTCACGGCAGACTGTCAAGATCGCCGATACCTCGGCCGCATCGGCGGGCCGCACGCGTGCGCTCGCCCGGCCGGACCAACGGCCGGTGTGGTCGGTCGCAAGAGATGCCAGGACGTCCGGATCAGTGATCACATGACCTTCGCCGACGACGGCGACCAGCGCGTCGTAGACGTCTGGCGCGCAGGTGCCGTCGTTGGTCATAGTCCCGATCGTAAGCCCGCATCGTGTGGCACTCTTCAACCATGGACGAGCCCAGCACGAGTAAGCCTTCCGGTCAGCCCACCCGTCTCGAGCGGACCACGACCGACGCAGGCGCAGAGGTGGCGATCCTGACGTTCGCGCACGGTCCGCTCAACCTGTTCGACGCCGACATGTTCGCCTCCGTTCAGGCGCGAATTGCCGAGCTGACCGCGCACCCACCCCGTGCGGTGCTCTTGCGGGCCGAGGGCAAGGTCGTGTCCGCGGGCGTCGATGTCAACGTGTTCGCCGGCCTGAATGCGGAGCAGGGCACCCAGTTGTGGGAGGAACTCTTCGCCGAGGTATGCCACCGGATCGAAGCCCTGCCCTGCCCGGTGGTGTATTCCGCACACGGGCTCACCCTCACCGCCGCATTCGAGATTGCCCTGTCGTGCGACATCATCCTGGCGGCCCCCAAAGCGAAGTTCGGTCTGGTCGAAACGGTGGTCGGGCTGACGCCGTCGATGGGCGGGCCGCAGCGACTCGCCGAGCGGGCAGGTTCGGGGCGGGCGCGCGAGTTGGTGATGACCGGGGATCTCTACGACGCTGCCACGATGCACTCCTGGGGTGTGGTCAATGCCGTGCACGACGACGTGGATGCCGCCGCACGTGCCCTCGCCGACCGGTTGGCAGACGGCCCGACGAAGGCGCACGCCTCAACCAAAACGATCGTGGAGGCGTGGCGATCCGGAGGTGTAGCGCATGCCGATTCCGTGACCCCGACCGTATCCGGGGACCTGTTCGAGACGGAAGATCTCAAAGGAGCGGTTCGCAGCTTCCTCGATGTCGGACCGGGCAAGGCAACGTACACAGGCAAATGAGGTACACAGGCAAGTGAGGTACGCAGGCAGGTGACCTACACAGGCAGGTCGAGTGATCTGTCCGGATCGGTTCAGCGCCGCACTGTGCCCGGAGTGAGACGAATTGTGACCTGCGTCATATAGTCTTCGGTACTCATCGTGTGTGCGGAGGTGCGGATGTCGTCATCGTTGGTGGAGTATCCGAGCAGTCGGCGGTTCTTCGGCGACGGCGCGATGGTGCGCGGACGCGATGGGTTGTTGCGGTACGGAAGTCTCGAGCCGTCGCTCTCGGAATTGCTGGATGTCGCGGTGCACCGCTACGCGGATCGGGTTGCGGTGGAGGAACTCGATGGCAGGGCAGTGACCTACGCAGGGCTGTGGCAGTCCGCGGCGCAGGTTGCGGGTGGCCTGAAAGCGCACGGTGTCGAGATCGGTGATCGCGTTGCCGTCCGGCAGCCCGTGGGGGTGCGCTGGGTGGAAGCGTTCCTCGGCGTCGTCCTCGCGGGCGGTGTGCCGGTCATGGTGGATCCGGCCTGGGATCGGCGCCGCATCGGGCAGGTGGAGGCGGACAGTGGATCGGTGTTCACCTTGGCCGCGGACCTCCCCGAGGATGTCTCGTTCATCGATGACGGTGCCGGCCCGGACGAGATGGCGCTACTTGCGTACACATTCGATACAGGTTCCGTCACGGGCGTCGAACTCACCAACGAGAACTTGCTGTCGAGCATCGAATCCGTCGTGCACCTGTGGGGTTTCGGCACCGCGGGAATCCGGAATCTTCTGGTCGACCCCGATCTGCAGAGGGTGAGCTCGGTCGTCGAATTGCTGTCCACGCTGGTGATCGGTGGAACGGCGATCCTCACCACGAGTACCGAAGTGCAGTCTTGGTGGTCGAGCGGGGCAGACGTCCTCACAACGACGTCGGATACCTTGCTGACTGCCCTCGAATCGCATGACGTCACCGACTTCGGCCGTCGCGCAGTGCGGTGGATCGACTACGGCGGCAGTAGCGCGGTCGCAGAGGACACGAAGATCCTGCGTGAGGCATTTCCCGCAGCGAAACATTTCGCAGGCTGGGGGAGGACCGAGACCTGTGGGGTCGGCTTGGTGTTACCCGACGAATGCGGCCTCAGTCATGCCGACAGCGTCGGAATTGCGTTCGGCGGAATGGAAGTGGCTCTGCACGGGCGAGATGCCGAACGGGGCCGTGGTGAGCTGCTCTGCCGAGGTCCGGGTGTGGCCCGCGGTTACTGGAACCGGCCGGAACAGACCGCGAAGGCCTTCACCGGAGGGTGGTTTCACACCGGTGATTCCGCCTCGATCGACGGTGACGGGTTCGTACGGATCACGACAGGGGAGGCAGTCGCATGAGTCTTCCGGTCGCCGAGCTGCACATGCACATCGAGGGTTCACTCGAGCCTGAATTGATCTTCGAACTGGCCGAACGCAATTCGGTCACCTTGCCGTACCGGGACATCGACGATCTTCGTTCGCGGTACGAGTTCACCGATCTGCAGTCGTTCCTGGATCTCTATTTCGCGAACATGCAGGTGCTCCGCACCGAACAAGACTTCGCCGACCTCGCGCGGGCCTACTTTGCTCGGGCGGCTCAGGGCGGTGTAGCTCACGCAGAGATCTTCTGTAATCCGCAGGCCCACATGGCTCGGGGTGTTTCCCTCGAAGTCGTCATCGACGGGATCATGGACGCCGTCTCGGCGAGCGAACGCGAATTCGGGCTCAGTAGCGGCGTCATAGCGGCGGTGCTGCGTGATCGCCCGGTCCGTGAGGCCGTCGACATGCTCGCAGACCTGCTCGCCATGCGTGCCCCGATCGTGGGAATCGGACTCGATTCTGCGGAAGTCGGGAACCCGCCGTCACTGTTCGAGGATGTATTCGCGAGAGCGCGAGCAGAAGGTCTGCATACCGTCGCGCATGCCGGCGAGGAGGGGCCGCCCGAGTACATCTGGCAGGCGCTCGATCTCCTCGGCGCCGAGCGCATCGACCACGGTGTCCGGGCACTCGAAGACCCCGAACTCGTACGCCGGTTGGTGGACGAGCAGATCCCGCTCACGGTCTGCCCGCTGTCCAACGTCCGGCTTCGTGTGGTCGACACGATGGCAGTGCACCCCGTGCGCCGCATGATGACGGAAGGGCTGGTCGTCACCGTGAACTCCGACGACCCCGCCTACTTCGGTGGCTACGTCGACGACAACTTCACTGCCCTGCGTGATGCAGTGGATCTGACCGACGGCGAACGAGACATCCTTGCCCGCAACTCGATACGCGCATCGTTCGCGAGCGAAGCGCGGAAGTCGGAACTACTCGCCGCACGCTGACCTCGAGTGCCCTGCCCTCGAGTGCCCTGACCTCGCGCCTCGTCTCGTCAGTCGCCGAGAACTTGCTGCAAGTACGGGTTCTGGAACATCCGGTTCGGATCGTATTCGTCTCGTACCGAGAGGAAGTCGTCGAAATTCCGGTAGGTCGGGCGGAGGTCGTCCGCGGTGCGGCCGTGCATCTTGCCCCAGTGGGGGCGCCCGTCGACGGCCTTCGCGATCTGTTCCACGGCGTCGAAATAGGGGTTGTGGTCTCGTCGGTGGTACTGGTGCACGGCCACGTACGCGGTTTCCCGGCCGTTGGCGGTCGACAGCCAGACGTCGTCGGCGGCCGCGAATCGCACCTCGACAGGGAAGGCGACCGTGAAATCGGACTTCTCGATCCAGCTGTCGATCTCGGCGAGAGTATCCGTGAGTGATTCGACGGGGATCGCGTACTCCATCTCCCGGAACCGGACGCGGCGCGGCGAGGCGAATACGCGGTGGCTGTGGTCCGTGAACTCGCGTGCGCTCAACACGCGGGACGTCACTTGATTGACGAACGGGATCGTTTTGGGCGCCAGCGTCGCGAACCTGTTGATGCCTTCGAATGCGACGTTGGACAGCAGTTCGTCCTCGATGTAGGCGCGCATCGGGTGTGCCGGTGTGACGGGCATGTTCCCGGGCATCCGTTTATTGCGCTTCGTCAGAGTGCGACGGGTGTGCGGGAACCAGTAGAACTCGAAGTGGTCGACGAACTCTCGGTCGTAGTCGACTCGGGCCAAGGTCTCGTCGAGTGATTCCGGGGCTTCGACGGCGGTCATCGTGAAGCTCGGCACGCAGCGGAGGGTGACTGTCGAGAGGATGCCGACGGCGCCGAGGCCGAGGCGTCCGGCCTCGAACAGGTCGATGTTCTCGGTGGCCGAACACTTCACCACCGAACCGTCTGCCAGCACGATCGTGAATCCGACGACCTGGGTGGCGAGTCCACCGAAACCAGCGCCCGTTCCGTGCGTTCCCGTGGCGATTGCTCCCGCGATCGACTGCACGTCGATGTCACCGAGGTTGGTGAGGGCGAGTCCGCGATGCCACAGCAGTTCGTTGAGGTCGTGTAGACGTGTGCCGGCGAGGACCGTGGCGTCCGCGCCCCCGTCGTACAGGTCTACCGATTCGATGCCGGACAGTTCGTCCAGGCTGATCAGGACGCCGTCCGTGACCGCAACCCCGGTGAAGGAATGTCCAGCTCCAACAGCTTTTACGCGCAGACCGCGGCGTGCGGCATCCTGCACGATCGACTGAAGTTCGGACACCGAATGCGGTGTTTCGAATCGGTACGGGGTAGCCGATTGTGTGCCCGCCCAGTTGTGCCACGTTTCCACTGCCATGATCACATCATGGACTTGGACGAGCGTCCAGGCAAATATGCACTGCGGTACGGCTGTGGCGTTCTAGGATCGGTACATGCTGAACAGGCTTCCGGCGAACGAACGTCGCGCACAACTGGTGGAGTCGGCGCTGACCATTGCCGAACATAGTGGCGTGTCCTCGGTGACGGTGCGAGCAGTGGCAGAAGAGGCCGGTGTTTCTCTCGGTGTGGTTCATTACTGTTTCGAGAGCAAAGAGGCCCTCCTCGGGGCGATGGGCGAGGCGCTCGTCCTGCAGTTGAGTGAGTCGCTTCGATCCGCATTCGGTCAGGTTCAGCATGCTCCGGAGTTGACTGGCATGTCGGGGTTGCGAGCGCTGCTGCATATCGGGATCAGCGCAATGTGGCCGCTTCTCGAAGCCACCCCGGATCGTCAGTTGCTGACGTACGAGATCACTGCACAGGCCTTGCGGCACCGCGGCGGAGGCGCACCTCAGATCGGCGAGATTGCCACCGTGCAATACCGCACCATGGACGAGGAGGCCGTGCTCTTCTTCGAGGAGTGCGCGGACAGGACCAACGTGCGCTGGACGGAGCCGGTTACGTCCATCGCCCGATTCGCCCTCGCGATGCTCGACGGGCTGGTGCTGCGGTGGCTGGTCGATCGCGACGGAGATGCCATGACCGTGGCGCTCGACGACATGGTGCAGATCGTCGCGTCGAAGGCCGTGGAGAGCCGAGACGATTGAGCTGGACAATTGTCCAACTCGGTGGTTGACTCTGCCTTATCCGCGACGATTGGACGAATGGTGACGCCGACACTCGACCGCCTGATGGCAGCGACGCAGACTTTCGATCCTCCCTTGGCGGCAGTGGATCTGCCCACGCTTCGCGCCAACGCGGCTGATCTCGTACGGCGCGCCGGCGGCACACCCGTTCGCGTGGCCAGCAAATCGGTGCGCTGCCGTGCGGTCCTCGAAGTGGCCCTGGGTGACGGGCTGACCGAGGCCAACGGGTTCCGGGGAATCATGGCGTATTCCCTGCGTGAGGCGATCTGGCTGGCCAGGTCGGGTGCACGCGACATCCTGATGGGGTACCCGACGGCGGATCGCGCCGCCCTGTCGGAACTCGCACACGACTCCGCTCTCCTCGAGCGCATCACCCTGATGATCGACTCACCTGCGCATCTCGCGCTGATCCGCGACGCAGCAGGAACCGCGACGGCGCGTCCACGAGTGTGTCTCGATGTTGATGCATCCTTGCGGCTCGGTCCGATTCACATCGGGGTTCGGCGGTCGCCGCTCCGGGAACCGGCAGCCGTGTCCGCCCTGGCGCGGCAAGCGCTCGAACAGAACTTCTCCGTTGTGGGAGTGATGTTCTACGAAGCCCAAATCGCTGGATTGCCCGATACTTCCCGTCCCATCGAGTGGATGAAACGAGCATCGGCAAAGGAGCTGTCCACTCGTAGGCAGGCCGTCGTCGACGCGGTGCAGTCCGAGGTCGGCGAGTTGGAGATCGTCAACAGCGGTGGCACCGGCTCGCTCGAGGTGAGCTCCGCTGATCCCGCAGTCACCGAGGTGACAGCCGGCTCCGGGCTGTACACCCCCACCCTGTTCGACCGCTACCGTGCGTTCCGTCCACGGCCGTCGCTGTACTTCGCGCTGTCGGCAGTGCGTAAACCGACCTCGAAGATCACCACGCTGTTCGGGGGTGGCTACATAGCCTCGGGTCCGGCCGGCAAGACGAGGGTTCCGTCGCCGGTGTGGCCGGGCGGTCTGAAACTACTGCGCAACGAGGGCGCAGGAGAGGTGCAGACACCGGTGACCGGGTCTGCGGCCGGCAACATCGAGGTGGGAGATCGCGTCTGGTTCCGGCACGCCAAGGCAGGCGAGCTCTGCGAACGGTTCAACGTCGTCCACATGGTCGATTCGGATGGGTTGCACCACACCGTTCCGACGTATCGCGGCGAGGGCCTCAACTTCGGTTGATCGCGGCAGTGCTGTGCGCCGTGAGTCGCATGAAGGCGCCGAGTTCCATCAGTGACTCGGGTGTGGTCGGCACGTACTGGGTCAACGCGGTCGACCGAACCACGAAGGCGGCCCATTTGGCACGGGACACCGCAACATTGAGTCGATTCCGCGAGAGCAGGAACGACATGCCTCGCGGCACATCCTCGACGGCGGACGCCGTCATGGAGACTATGACCACGGGCGCTTCGCGGCCTTGAAACTTGTCGACGGTCCCGACTTCGATTCCGCCGAGCCCTGCCGCCGCCAAACGTCGCTCGATCAGTGCGACCTGAGCGTTGTAGGGGGCGACGACGAGGATGTCGGATTCGCCCAGCGGGTGGTCTGCGATCTTCTCGTGCGGATCGGACCAGTGCAGTCCCAGTAACTTGGTGGCCGTGGTGACGATCTCGTCTGCTTCCTCGGGGGACTGCGTCGCATTCCCGCGATGATCGACGTACACGGTGTGGACGCCCGGTTCGACGCCCGTGAGCGTGCGTGCCCCGGACACCGATTCCTGAGAACGAAGGCGGCCCTCGTAGGACAGTGCGGAGACCGGGGCACACAGTTCGGGGTGCATCCGCCATGTTCGCTCGAGAAAGTACCCACGTTCCGGGGGGAGCGCGCCGTGTCCGGCCGCAAGCCAACCCAACGCGGATTCGTCAACGGGTTCGGGATGAGTGCCTTGACTGACCTGCGGCAACTGCTGGGGGTCTCCGAGCAAAAGTAGGTTGCGTGCGGCCACACTCACAGCGATGGTGTTGGCCAGCGCGAATTGTCCTGCCTCGTCGATCACGAGGAGATCGAGCGACCCCGGAGGAACACGGTCGGTGTTCGCGAAATCCCATGACGTGCCACCGATCACGCATCCGGTCCCCTCTGATCGCTCCAGAAAGCCGGGGTAGTCCTTCGACTCGAGGTCGGTCCACGGTGTGTCGCGTCCCCGGCCTTCCTTCTTGCCGACGACGTCCGGGTCGAGTCCGGCTTTGATGACACCGCGCAGCATGTTCTCGATGACCGCGTGTGATTGTGCGACGACGCCGATACGCCAATGATGCTGTTCCACAAGTGTCTTGACCACACGGGCACCGGTGAACGTCTTGCCCGTTCCGGGTGGTCCCTGGACGGCGACGTAGGAGTCGTCGAGGTCGAGTACTGCTTCGGTGATGGCGGTGATGTAATCGTTGCCTTCGGCGGTAGGCAACGGACGACCACTGGCGGTTCGTGGATCGACGCGGCGCAGGATGTCGACCGCGGCGGTGTGGGGCAGGTCCGGCAGGCACGATGCGGCCCTCGCCGCGGTATCCCGAATGGAGGACTCGATGCGGTCGGTGGTGATCGGCGGTCCCGGTGTCAATGCCATAGGCAGATCCAGGTATTCGTCGCCGCTGAGGAGTTCCTCGACCACCACAACGTCTCTGCGTTGCTCGTCCTTGCTCACCGAAATGACCTTCGCGGTACACGTGCCCCGAAGATGTGCGCTGTCACCCGCCACCGCATCCGGGGCCGGCGTGTCGTACAGGGCGTACATGGTGGTCCCTGCGCCCACGGTGCTGCCGGTCCCGAACCGGCCCACGAGGCTCGTGTGACGGCGAAGCTTCTTCTGGCGCGGCGAGCTCTTGTGCCACTCCTGCTCGACGCGAGCCGAGCCGACAAACAGAACGTCACGTACATCGGACAGGTCCGACGACGCCTCCAAGCGGTCGAAGTGTGCCCACCAGAACGGCTTCCGTTCACGCTTGTGGTACTCGAGGGCTGCTGCCATCAGGGCCGCGGCGCGCCTGTCGTCGGACTCGGCCGCAGTGTCCGAGGCGCCCGGTATCAAGGCGAAGTCGCGCAGCGCCGTCTCGGTGGGCGAAGGCTCTTCCATGACAGCGAGCGATGCCTGGCCGCCCGGCCGTGGGGCAACGGAATGCTCTTCGGCCCGCGCCAGCAGCCAATCCCGTAGGCGCAGCGTGGACTCGCAGTCGTATTCGTTGTAGTCCGCGATTCCCTGCAGCAGCTCGTCCGCTGCGTCGTGCTTGTCGTCGTCACGAAGGGCGCAGTAGTCGGCGTAGGCAACAACCGACGCCGCCGCGTTGGTGACGTCGCCGCCGCGGTTGTGTTCACCCATGTACAGGGGTTCGAGCTTTTTGATGCTGTACGAGCGTTCGCCGATTCTGAGTGCGCCGCGCACCACCGGGTACAGGTCGACCAGAACGTTGTCGCGCAACAGGTTGTCCACCACGTCTTCTCCGACGCCGTGCCGTCCGGCGAGGCGCAGCAGCGCCGATTTCTCGTAGGCCGCGTAGTGGTAGACGTGCATGTTCGGGTACTGGCGTCGGCGCTGCGTGACGTAATCGAGAAAGTCGATCAACGCTGTGCGTTCCTGTGCGCGGTCGTGGGCCCAGAACGGTTTGAACGTGAATCGGTCGGCCGTTCCCTCGACCACACCGAAGAGATACTCGAGCCCCCAATCCGTCGACCCGTCCTCGGTCCACAACGGATCACCCTCGAAGTCGAAGAAGATGTCGCCGTCGTCCGGTGCCGGAATGGCGGACAGGGTCTCGGGGGAGTGAAGCGCGAACTCGGGCTCCCCGGAGCGCTCTTGGCGCAGCTGAATGCCGGCTTGCTCACGCAGACCGGCGAGGGTGCGCTCGTGAACACCGTCGATCTTGCCGTGGTGCGTGGCGAGTTCGTCGATCGTGGTGATTCCGCCCGCCAGAAGTCGCGACCGTGCGATCGAACGCATTCCCGCCACCAGCATGAGATCGCGGTGCTTCTCCAATTCTGGTGCACAGGTATCGCAGCGTCCGCACGCCGTATATCGCGCATCGCCCCACTCTGCCGCCCGGTCACTGCGGTAGTGGGTGTCGAGGAGGTGTTCGAGGGCGGACCTGCGCGCGTCGAACACCGGGGTGATGTCGCCGAGAGAATGCGCCGTGACGGTTCCGTCGCCGAGTAGCAGATGAACCTCGGGAGAGACGGTGATCCCGTTGTTCTCCAGGGCATTCGCGTAGGCCGCCAACTGCAGGAGAGCCGGAACGCGCGCGTGCCTGGACAGTTTCGTGTCGTATACAGCGACGGACTCGGTCTCGCGCACCAGGAAATCGCAGAAACCGAGAAAGCGACCGTCGAAGAACGTGCCCTGGTAAACGACGTCTGCCCCGGAGCGGACCGCGTTCACGGTAGCCAGGTTGGCGTCGAACAGAGACTGGCGATCGTGCTCGGGCCGTTCCATGACAACTACGCCGTCTCCAAAACGTTCTTGGAGACGGCGTAGGTGTGCTCGTTCGTGTGCATCACCGAGCCCGGAGGTCCGGGTCAGCATTGCGTCGTCCTCGGTGGGAGTGGCCTCTACGCGCCCGAGCGTGGCGTCGAGGCGCCGCAGCAGCCCGAACTCACAGGCCGCAGCAGAGGTGAGATCAGCGGCGCTGTAGACGATGGAATCGTCGAGTACGAACATGCGCCGATTGTGCCACCGCCCACCGACAACGAAGCGTCAGGCGTAGAGGGCCTCGATCTCGGCCCCGTGCTCCTTGTGAATGATGTTGCGCTTGAGCTTCAGAGTCGGAGTCAGCTCGCCCGTCTCCTGGCTGAAGTCGACGGTCAGGAGGCGGTACTTCTTGACCTGCTCGGCGCTCGAGACCTTCTTGTTGCCCTCGGCCACTGCGGCATCGATCTCCGCGATCAGTTCGGGGTTCTTCACGATGTCCGCGATCGGAGTGTCCTCCGGAATGTTGTTGCGCTCCTTCCAGCCCGGAAGAGTTTCCTCGTCGAGGGTGATGAGTGCGCCGATGAACGGCTTGGCATCTCCGACAACCAGGCACTGGCTGACCAGCGGGTGCGCACGGATGGCATCCTCGATCACGGCCGGTGCGACGTTCTTGCCGCCGGCGGTGACGATGATCTCCTTCTTGCGGCCGGTGATCGAGACATAGCCTTCCTCGTCGATCGCGCCGAGGTCGCCGGTGTGGAACCAGCCGTCGCGGATCGAGTCCGCGGTTGCCTGGTCGTTGTGCCAGTAGCCGCCGAACACGACGGGGCCCTGCACGAGCAGTTCGCCGTCTTCGCCGATCTTCGCGGCGTGACCGTTGACCGGCTTGCCGACGGTCCCGATCTTCTGGCTCGCCGTGGTGTTCACCGAGAAGGCCGCGCTGGTCTCGGTCAGTCCGTAGCCCTCGTAGACGGGGATACCGACACCACGGAAGAAGTGTCCGAGGCGGGCACCGAGCGCCGCACCGCCGGAGACCGCGCGATCGCATTCGCCGCCCAGGGCTGCTCGCAGCTTCGCGTAGACCAGCTTGTCGAACAGTGCGTGCTTGAGCTTGAGGCCCAGTCCCGCACCGCCGTTGTCCTGAGCCTCACTCCAGGCGATGGCCGTGGCAGAAGCCTTCTCGAAGATGTTGCCCTTCCCGCCGTCGTACGCCTTCTGCTTGGCGGAGTTGTAGACCTTCTCGAACACGCGGGGGACGGACAGGATGAAGTTCGGCTTGAACTCGGCGAACTGATCGAGCAGCGTCGTCAGATCGGCGGTGTGGGCCACCGTCACCTTGGCGTCGAAAGCACCGAACGAGATCGCGCGAGCGAACACGTGGGCCAGCGGGAGGAACATCAGGGTGCGCTTGCCCGGCACCATCGCATCGCCCAACGCGATCCTCACCGAAGCCGATTCCGCGTAGAAGTTGGAGTGGGTGAGCTGCACGCCCTTGGGTTTTCCCGTGGTGCCGGACGTGTAGATGAGGGTGGCGGCGGATGAGGCGCGTACCTGGTGGCGGCGTTCGTCCAGCTGCTCGTCCGTGACGGATGCGCCGCGAGCCGTGAGATCCTCGATGGCACCGCCGTCGATCTGCAGAACCTCACGCAAGGCTTCGGCTTCGGACGTCACCGTTTCGAGGTTGTCGGCCTGGGCTTGGTTCTCGATGACGAGGAGCGAGGTGGCGGAGTCCTCGAGGATCCACTTGGCCTGGTCCGGAGAGGAGGTCTCGTAGATCGCGACAGTGCAGCCACCGGCGGTCCAGATGGCGTAGTCGAATACGACCCACTCGTACCTGGTGCCCGACAGGAGGGCGACGCGGTCACCGAGCTCGACGCCCGATGCGATCAAGCCCTTGGCCACGGCCGTGACCTGCGCCGCGAACTCGGCGGCGGTGACATTCACCCATGCCGAGCCCTGCCGACGCTGAAACGGAACGAAGTTCGGGTCTTCGCTTGCGTGCCGGAACACGGTGTCCGCCATTGAGGCGTCCTCCGGGATCTCGAACGACTGCGGTACCGAGAATTCACGCACTTCTACCCCATCCTCTGAAACATCATGACGAGTGTGCATTCGATCACATTTTGGACGTTTGTGCACCATCGTCACTGTCCGGTTTGGGTGGTTTGACCCACAACCTGGGGAAATAGGTGTTACGCGGCTTGCATCGATACCTGGTTCGGGGGGCTTTCGACGGTCTGCCTCGGCAGTCCGATGCCGGCCAGAGCCAGGAAATGCGACCACGCGGCATCGCCGTCGGCGCCGCACGCCTCGACCCACGCGTCGTGAATCTGTTCGAGTGCGGCCTGGTCGCGCGCGGTATCGACCAGGTCGTCGATGGTGTCGATCCGGCGGTCGTAGAGCAGTGTTGCGGCCTGTTGGATGTGCCGGGCTTCGATGGGTACTCCCGTCGCGGAGTAGCGGCGCTTGTAGCTGGCGACCTTGCCGGCCCACTGGTCGGAGCTGCCGACCTCTTCGAACGTCCTCAGCAACGCGCGGGCGCCGTCCGTGACGGGCTGTTCGTGGCGTGCGCGGCGGTATGCGACATATCGGTCGACGACCCCGATGTCGTCCTGTCCGAGATGCGACTGAACCGATTCGATGATGCACAGCGCGAGGCTGTGCCGGTAGTCGTCGCCGACTGCTTCCGGTGCGTCGATCGAGGTGGTCACGAGATCCTCCAAGTGCAGTACTTCGTGCTCTGGAGGATGTATCGGCGCGGTCCGGTGAAATGTTGCAGTTCGGCTACAAGAGATTGCTCGCTTCCGTGTCGGTCAGTTGATGGAAGTCGTCGTACGCGGCTCCCACACCGCCCAGATCGGTCGGAATCCACGGGCAGACGACCTCGTCCGCGACCACGTTCACTCGCTGCACGGCCTCGGGGCACGCGACAGGGACGGCCACGATCACTCGATCGGCTCCCTCGATGCGGACCGAATGGCAGGCCACTGCCACCGTCGCCCCGGTAGCCATTCCGTCGTCGACGAGGACGACGGTTCGCCCATGCAGGTCGATGCGGGGGCGTCCGCCGCGGAGCACCTTGGCGCGCCGGGCCAGTTCGTGACGCTCGTCGGCCTCGACCTTCTTCAATGCCGAGGGGGAAACTCGCGAATGCCGCACCACGTCGTCGTTCATCACACGGGTTCCGCCCTCTCCGATCGCGCCCATCGCCAATTCGGGTTGCCAGGGCAGGCCCAGTTTGCGGACCACGAGAATGTCGAACGGCGCGTGCAGGGCCAGTGCCACTTCTCGGCCGACGGGGACCCCGCCACGTGGGAGAGCGAGTACGACGACACCTCGCCCCCGCAGGTGAGTGAGCGAGTCGCACAGTGTGCGTCCCGCCGCGGTTCGGTCGGAGTAATGCATCGTCATCTCCGATATCGACGCTACCCGCGGAGCGTCGCCGATGCTTGCCTGGTCGGGCCGTTCGGGTCAGGGTGCGGCGACGCGGAATCTGCGTAGCTCGAGCGCCGGGTTCTTCTCTCGAACCTCACGCACCCGTTCCGCGGTCAGGGAACTGTGGACGACCCCTGGCGATTCGCCGAGAGACGCACAGACCACCCCCATCGGGTCGACGATCATGCTGTTTCCTGCCCCGCCCCGCCCACATTGGTCGGCGGCCGCCACGTAGATGGTGTTCTCGATCGCCCGCGCCCGCACGAGCGTCGTCCAGTGATCTTCCTTCAGGGGGCCGGGGATCCATTGTGCGGGCAACACCACAACGTCCGTCCCGGCGTCGACGAGGTGGCGGGTGGTCTCGGGGAAGCGAAGGTCGTAACAGGTCTGCATGCCGAAGGTGAGACCGCCGGCCGTGAACGTCTCCGGTTTCGCGATCTCGCCGGGGCGGATGACGTCCGACTCGGTGAACCCGAATGCGTCGTACAGGTGCAGTTTGCGGTACACGGCCGCCAGGTTGCCGGTGGGCGAGAGCGAGACCAGGGTGTTGGAGATGCGCTCGTCCCCGGACAGTTCTTCGGCGATACCCGCAACGAGGTGGATCTTCAGAGCTGCGGCGACGTCCGCCAGGCCGGTGACGAATTCGCCGTCCAGCGGCTCGGCCGCGTCGACGATGCGTTCGTCGACGCTCGGCGCGGTGAACATCGAATACTCGGGCACGACGACGACGTCGGCACCGAAATCAGCCGCTTCCTGTGCGAGCATGCGCACCGTGCGCAGGTTTTCCTGCTTGTCCTGACCCGGACCGAACTGAGCGACCGCAACCTCGACCATGATCACCACGCTATGCGAGCAAATGTGAGATGGCATCCGTCACTGTTTGCGGCGGATTTGCGCGGGCCGTCCTTCGGGTAGTTGATCGTGCACTAAACTGCTGGTCAATGAGTGAGAACGAGCAAGCCCCCGAGAATCCCACCTTTGCCGACCTCGACATCGACGATCGGGTGTTGAAGGCATTGTCCGACGTGGGGTACGAGTCGCCCTCACCGATCCAGGCGGCCACTATTCCGCCGCTCCTCGCCGGCAACGACGTGGTCGGTCTTGCGCAGACCGGTACCGGTAAGACTGCAGCCTTCGCGGTGCCGATTCTCTCCCGAATCGACTTGTCGCAGAAGTCTCCGCAAGCATTGATCCTCGCACCGACGCGTGAGCTCGCGTTGCAGGTCGCGGAGGCTTTCGGGAAGTACTCGGCGCACATCCCCGGCTTGCACGTGCTGCCCATCTACGGCGGCCAGGCGTACGGCGTTCAGCTTTCCGGCCTGCGCCGCGGCGCGCACGTGGTGGTGGGGACGCCGGGGCGTGTCATCGACCACCTCGAGAAGGGCACGCTCGACATCTCGAAGCTCGCGTTCCTCGTTCTCGACGAGGCGGACGAGATGCTGAAGATGGGATTCCAGGAGGACGTCGAGCGCATCCTCGCAGATACCCCGGAATACAAGCAGGTCGCGCTCTTCTCGGCCACCATGCCCGGTGCGATCCGGAAGATCTCCAAGCAGTATCTGCACGACCCCATCGAGATCACGGTCAAGTCGAAGACGTCGACGGCCTCCAACATCTCGCAGCGGTACGTGCTCGTTGCGCACCAGCGCAAACTCGACGCCCTCACGCGTATTCTCGAGGTCGAGACATTCGGGGCCATGATCATCTTCGTCCGTACCAAGCAGGCGACGGAGGATCTCGCGGAACGTCTCCGCGCACGAGGGTTCTCTGCGGCGGCGATCAACGGTGACATCGTGCAGGCCCAACGTGAGCGCACCATCGGGCAACTGAAGAACGGCGCACTCGACATTCTGGTGGCCACTGATGTCGCCGCCCGCGGACTCGACGTCGAGCGCATCTCCCACGTGGTCAACTACGACATTCCGCACGACACCGAGTCGTACGTCCACCGCATCGGCCGTACCGGCCGTGCGGGCCGTGCAGGTGAGGCACTCCTGTTCGTCGCCCCGCGCGAACGTCATCTGTTGAAGGCGATCGAGCGCGCCACTCGCCAGCCGCTCGCCGAGATGCAGTTGCCCAGCGTGGAGGATGTCAACGCACAGCGAGTCGCCAAGTTCGGTGACTCGATCACCGAGAGCCTCACGTCGGACAACCTGGGGTTGTTCCGGAAGATGATCGAGGATTACGAGCGCGAGCACGACGTGCCGCTCGCCGACATCGCTGCCGCGCTCGCCGTGCAGTCCCTCGAGTGCGATTCGTTCTTGATGGATCCCGAGCCGCCGCCCCCGCCGCGCCGTGAACGCGAGCCGCGTGAGCGCCCGGCGCGCCGCTTCGACGACGGCCCGCCCAAGCGTTCGCGTGGGCCGGGGGAGCAGGAATTGTCGACGTACCGCATCGCGGTCGGCAAACGGCATCGTGTCGTTCACGGGGCCATCGTCGGCGCGATCGCGAACGAGGGTGGTCTGCGCCGCAGCGACTTCGGGCACATCAGCATCCGGCCCGACCACAGTCTCGTGGAGCTACCGGCAGACCTGCCGCGGGAAACACTCGAGGCGTTGCGTCGTACCCGCATCTCGGGCGTGCTGATCCAGCTTCAGCCGGACCAAGGCCCACCCAGTGGCCGACCCGGGCGCGGCGGACGGGACGACCGTGCCGGCGGTCGCTTCAAACGCGACCGCGACGGAAAGCGCAATCCGCGGGGTTAGTTCCTCTTCGGTTCGAAGTCGCGGTGCGGCAGCGGGTGTTTCGTGCTGCTATTTCCGTGCTGCGACTTCGGCGGGCAGCGGGCCCTCCTCGGGAACGTAGAACGATCCGACCGTCGGGAGCACGTGACATGCGGCTGTTGCGTAATTGACCGTGCCGAACATGGCGGCGACCACCGTGCCCGAACCGGTGTGCACCGTTGTGGACAGTGACGGGTACCCGCCTGCTGTCGTCTCGTCCAGCGCGTCGATTCCGCTCGCCCCGGTGGTGGTGTTGATCCACGCAACACTCAGTAAGGACGTCGTCACGACGCCGGGGTGTGCGGACAGCGCCTGAAAGCTGACCGCGTCCCCGTGAACGACGGGGTTGGTGCTCGGCGCCATCGTCACGGTGACGGGCGCGCTGGGTCCGCAACCGATCGTGGGCGCGGTGTAGAAGAACGGTGTGTGCTCGTCGGCGACGTCGGAGAGCTTCGGCGAGGCCGTGAGGGCCTGCAGTGCAGCGTGAGCCGCTGCACCTTCGACCTTCTCGTGGATGGAGCCCACTCCCGGGAGATCGGGGATGCCTGACAGGTCGGGGGTGAAGGGGGCGGCCGCTGCCTGGCCGGTCAGGGCGAGTGGCATTGCGATCGCTACCGCGCCAGTGGCGAACGTGCGCAGTATCCGACCCTCGACGTGCACGTGTGTTCTCCTCATTGCCCCTGCGCTGAGGGGCCGTCCCGACTCGTGAGCACTCCCCGACAACAAATGCCCGCGGAAAACTTACCCGAGCGTCAGGATGAGGTGAGTGACCGGGCCGACATCGTGTCGTCCTCGGTGTCGAAGCTCGCGTCCCGCTCGGTGTCTGAGCTCGCGTCCCGCTCGGTGGCGAAGCTCGCGTCCCGCTCGGTGTCCGAACCCTCGTCGAACTGGGTGCGATAGAGCTGTTCGTAGCGTCCGCGGCGTGCCAGGAGTTGATCGTGCGTTCCGCGTTCGACGATGCGACCTGCTTCGACCACCAGAATCAGATCTGCGGCACGCACGGTGGACAACCGGTGCGCGATCACGATGGACGTTCGCCCTGCCAGAGCCTCACCGAGCGCCGCCTGGACTGCCGCTTCGGAGGTGGAATCGAGGTGTGCGGTCGCCTCGTCGAGGATGACGACGCGGGGTTGGGCCAAAAGTAGGCGCGCGATCGTCAGCCGTTGTCGTTCGCCACCCGACAGTCGGTAGCCGCGCTCGCCGACGACGGTGTCGAGTCCGGCCGGCAACGATGCGATCAGCTCGGTAAGGCGCGCCCGTTCGAGTACGTCGGCGACGTCGTCATCCGTGGCTGCGGGATTGGCGAGGAGAAGATTGGCTCGAACCGTGTCGTGAAACAGGTGGCCATCCTGGGTGACCATGCCGACGGTGGCCCGCAATGAATCCGTCGTCACGTCGCGGACATCGACGCCCGCGATTTCGATCGAACCGTGGTCGACGTCGTAGAGCCGTGGAACGAGTTGCGCGATGGTGGATTTGCCGGCCCCGGACGATCCGACGAGCGCGATCATCTGTCCAGGCTCGGCGCGGAACGAGAGACCGTGCAGCACCTCCACGCCGCCCCGAGTGTCCAGGGAAGCGACCTCCTCCAGCGAGGCCAGCGACACCCGGTCGGCGGACGGGTACGCGAACTCGACGTTCTCGAACTCGACCGAGGCAGGCCCCGTGGGCACGGGGACGGCGTCGGCCTTCTCCTGGATCAGGGGCTCGAGGTCGAGGACCTCGAAAACTCTCTCGAAGCTGACGAGGGCACTCATCACATCCATGCGTGCACTGGCCAACGAGGTCAGAGGTGAATACAGGCGGGTCAGCAGCATCGCCATGGCCACCACCGCGCCGGCGTCGAGGATCTGGCGCAAGGCATAGAACCCGCCGAGTCCGTAGACCAGCGCCAGCGCCAGCGCCGAGACGAGCGTGAGTGCGGTGACGAACACCGCCTGCAGCATGGCGGTTTTGACCCCGATGTTGCGTACCCGTCGGGCGCGGACCGCGAACTCGGCCGATTCCTCGGATGGGCGGCCGAACAATTTCACCAGCGTCGCGCCCGGTGCCGAGAACCGCTCGGTCATCTGCGTGCTCATCACCGAGTTGTGGTTGGCGGCCTCGCGGTTGAGTCGCGCCAGCCGGGCACCCATGTGACGTGCGGGCAGCACGAAGATGGGCAGCAGAAGAAGCGCGAACAGTGTGATCTGCCAGGAGATTCCGATCATCACGACGAGCGTGATGAGCAGTGTGACGATATTGCTGACGACGCCCGACAGTGTGTTGCTGAAGGCGCGCTGAGCGCCGATCACGTCATTGTTGAGGCGGCTCACGAGAGCGCCGGTACGCGTGCGGGTGAAGAAAGCAACCGGCATGCGTTGAACATGGTCGAACACTGCGGTGCGCAGGTCGAGGATGAGGTCCTCGCCGATGCTCGACGAGAACCAGCGAGTGGCCAGTGCCAGGGCAGCTTCGAGCACTGCGATGACCGCGATCAACACGGCGAGACGGACCACGACGCCCACATCGTCGCCGTCGACGATGGCATTGACGACCCGCCCGGCGAGTACTGGTGTGGCAACAGCGAGTGCTGCCGTGGCCACACTGAGCAGGAGAAACCAGATGAGACTACGGCGGTGCGGTAGTGCGAATCCTCCGATGCGGCGAAGTGTTGCCCGCGAGAACGGGCGCTTGTCCTCCTGTGCATGCATCGCGTTGTACATCGAGTTCCACGCGGTGACTTCCATGCTCATGCCGGTGCTCCTTATCGGTTGCCGCCCAGGCTAGGGGAGGCCACTGACACCGACGGTAGAACCTGAAGTGAACTTCAGGTCAAGTCACGTGGCAATGTCGACCACCAGACGAGTCGGCCCGGTCAGCGCGTGGACCGAGAAGGGTCGTCCCTTTTCCGAAACACCGATGAACGATTGGGTGACCCCCTCGAACACCAGAGCGCCGTTGACATCGGTGACCACGCCACCCGGAATGCCGGAGACGGGGTCCGGCCCGGAGTACGGCTCGACCTTGCTGTCGAACGGGTATGCCGAACCGGTGATCCGAACCTCCAGAATCGCCTGCCCGCCCACATCGACGGGGCGGCCGCTGCCGTCCTGAGCTGCCGCGTCGACGTACTCGACATTCCATCCGGGGGTTCCGGTGCCACCGAGTTCGTACACGACGCGGTTGAACCCCTCGTGTTCGCCTACGCGGATGTCGGTGACCGACAGGGCAGCTCCCTCGGAACGCTGCGCTTCCTTCGGCGACGTGTCGGTGGGGATCGCATCGTCGCTCGCCACAGAGGTGGTGGGCAGCAACGACGATACCGAGGTGGTGGCGGAGTCGCTCTCGGCACAACCGCCGAGCACGAGCGCGCACGCGGCTATCGCGGCGAGTGGGGCAAGGCGTCGAGGTGTCGTCCGAGTCATCCTCCGATCGTAAGCCCGCAGGGGCCTCGAGTGATCGACCGACGTGCGCTCGGGTTGTTACCAGGTGACGTCTATCGGCGCGTGCGTCACCAGGTGACGTCTATCGGCGCGGGACTCCACAATCCCGAGCGCGTGACGCTGGTGGTGTCGATGTCTGCGGGAACGGTGCCCGGATCCACCGGTTCGTATTGTTCGAGGGATCCCCAGTCGCGTCCGAAGTCGTTGCTCAGATAGGTCGGAACGGTCCGCGCCTGCGTGGTCATGTTGATCCAGCCGAGTGGTCCGCCGCCGTCGTGGCCCTGCCAGAGATTGGTCATGGTGACGGCGGGCCGGTCGGGCAGGATCCGATACTCGGGGATCTCGGCGACCCCGTTGCGGTGATCGAAGGGTCGCTGGCACGGAAACTGCAGTGCGACAGCCCAGTCGATCATCGCTGGTGTGTCGCTGCCGACGACCTCGTTGAGCGTCTGGGTGTGCGGCACCCGGGGCGGTGTGAGGGCAACCCAACCCTTCGGCCCGGTGTTGGTGTCTTCGGCCACCAGTCGGATCGCGTCGGCGCCTTCGGGTGCTTGGTTCAGCGGGACACGCAGATTTCGCCACGACGGGGTGGGGCCGATATCGAGGGGCCGGGCCGAGCCGAGCGTGTCGACGGTGGTGCCGTCCCCGCGCTTTCCGAACTCGACGGTGACCTCGGAGCCGGGTGTCACCACACCGTCCGAGTCGACCGAACGGACGCTGCCGGCCGCAGCGATCGAGATCAGGTCTCCTCGGTCGGGTAGCGAGTACCACTCGGAGGTCAAGGTGGCCGGGCCAGGCGTGCCGTAGCTACCCAGTACAGGTGTTGTGGCGGGGTCGAGGCCGAACGGTAGTGCAACGTCGCTTCCGTTGATGCCCACCGCGCCGGTTCCACCGCCGGTTCCGGCACCCGACCGTGTCGAATCGGTATCGGTTTCCTCGGTGAGGGTGCTCGAGATGCTCTCGTCCGACGTCGCCTCGTCGTCAGCGGTCAGATCGGACGCCACCCCGTTCGGGGTGAATCCAGTGTTCTGGGCAGCGAGAGCTTCGCCCGGTGGCGCGGCGATCGGTTGCAGGACGGATCGGTTGGGGTCGGTTTCGACGAGTACGTCCTCGGCCACGCCGCAGCTGTTCCCTGCGAGGGCTCCGACATTGGATTTCGCCAGAGAGAACGCGGGGTACTGATCGATAGCGGCTTTCCCCAACGACAGGACGCTGATCGCGACCATCGCGGCAGCTGCGATCGTCAATGGCGGTGCGGACCACAGGCGACCGGGTTTCCTCGGCTGCTTCTCGAACGGTTCGCGGAGGTAGAGCCATCCTGCGACCATCAGCGCGAGGAGGGTCGCGCCCAACAGCATGGTGCTGACACCCAGCCCGGCGATACTGACCGGCTTGTCCCACCACGGAACACCCCAGGCGGAGACGTACCACCAGGAATTGCTTCCGGTGAAGCACACGGCGAGGAGGAACAACACGGCTGCGGTGAAGAGTGTCCGGTTGCGCGGCGACCGCAACACTGCCGGTCCTACGGCGATCGCAGCCAGAACCGCCATCGCACCGGCCAGGCCGGCGAACACCCCGAATTGGTGGGTCCATTTGGTGGGTGTGAAGGTCATCAGCGCCACCGCGGCGATACTGATCCCGACGAGCCGTCGGCCGGGTCCGAGCGCGACACCCGGGATGCGTCCACCGCGACTCATCATCACCATCAGAGTGGCGCCTATCGACAACAGCATGGCGAACACGGCGAACCGTCGCGTCAACGAGCCGTCGGCGCCCATGTTGAGTAGCCAGTCGTAGCGCTTGTACTCGTGGAACCACGGCTCGGATGGGGGAACGGAGTGCACGCGCTGCATTTCCAGGACTGCAGCCAGCGTTTGGTCCGCGAAGCAGGCGACGAGTACCGCCAGACCCGCAGCCACCATGGGCCCGAGAAGTGCGAGGTAGCCGACCTGCTTGGCGCGAGCAGCGATGATCTGCTGGATCGGGCGAGCTCCGGCGATCAACGCACCGAAGCAGATGACCCCCGACGGGCCGGATGTGAGCGTGAAGGCAGCGACAAGCAGTGCCACCGCCGCAGGTAACAGGCGACGGGTCGCGATTGCGCGTTCCACGCAGCACCACGTGAGCAGCGCGCCGACGGCGATCGCCGGCTCGGGGCGCAATCCGTTGTTGTACGGCAGCCAGAAGGCCAGGAAGAGAAGACCGCCGGTCCACAGCGCCACCCTGTTGCGCCGGACGGAGACGCCGAGCCGCGGCACCACCTCACGGCTGATCAGGAGCCATCCCACGATCCCCAGGATCAGGGCGGGCAATCGAACCCACGGGCTTGCCGTCGAGATCGATGCCAGTAGTCCGAAGAGGTCGTAATAGGGCGTGCCGAACGGGGCCTCGGGGACACCGAACCAGCGGAAGTAGTTCGCCATGTAGCCCGATTCGATCGACGATCGGGCCATCGTGAACTGGTAGCCGTCATCGGAGGTGGTGGCACCGATGAAGTGCCACAACACCAGGGTCCCGATCACGCCGGCGTCGGCGAGACCGAACCGCCACCAGTTCGAGGGGAAGAACCTGCGTGCGGAGCGTCCGTCGAGTGTGTCGATGCGGTGCAGCGCGAACAGAGATATGGCGACCGAGAGGACCGCAAGGTTCATCGCGGCGAGTTTCAGCGCACTCGGTGTCGACGAGAACCGTGAATCGATGTCCGCATGGACCGACAACCCGGCGGGGGCTTGTCCTGTCAGGTCGGTGAACACGCCGACCACCTGCGGGCGCAGGTCACCCGAAACGACGATGTCGTCGTCGCGCCACGACGGACTCACCGTTGTTCCTGCCGCGGTGGCAGACACCGACACCGTTCCTCGTGCGGCCTCCGCCGCGGGCGCCGAGAACAGCACCCGATTGCGTTGCACGATCTCGAACAGCGACTCCTGCTCGTCGGTTACGACGCGGGCGAAGAATCCGTACTGCTGCGCGCCCTTCCCGTCGGTGGGCGCCGACGACACGACCACGCCTCCGGTGTCTGCCAAGGCGCCGACCGCGGTACCTGGAATCTGCACATCGAAGGTCAAGGGTGCGTACGACACCAGCGGTGCGTCGACACTGGTCACCTCACCACCACTGGATGGCCACGACAGGCTCGCCGCGTCCTGCTCGACCGGCAGAAACGGCACCGCCAACGCGCACAGCGCACCGATCAGGGATGCGATGATCGCGATCCGGCGGGTGATGTGCCGGTCGCGGCGGGGAGTCGACCGGTCGACTTTCGCGGGTGCGCTGGAAGGAATGTCGGACTCACGCGTCCCCGTCATACTGTCGACCACAGCATGCCACTGTATCTACCGTGTGATCGCCTGGCATCGACAGCGTGAGCATCCGGCATTCTCACCCCCGTGGATGCCGCTCGCACTAGATTGATGGCTGCTCGATCACCGAGGAATCCGATGGGAGTGCTGAATGAAGCGTGGCGCCGCGATCCTGGCTGCTATTGCGATGGTGTCGCTCACCGCGTGCGGTGACGACGACGGGACTCAGGCGCCGAGCACGGGGGAGCGTTCGTCTGCGCCGGTCGCAGACACGGATTCACCGTTCCCCGGACGAAACGATTCGTTCGACCCCAACGATCCGAACAGCCTGTGTTTCGGGGCATCGCCCGATATCCCGAACCCGTACGAAGGCTGCCCCGGTTACAGTCCGGAGCAGGAGTCTCTGGTGAAGAACTTCCCGACACCACCGTCGCCGGTCCCGTCCGAACCGGCCCCGCCGGCTCCGACCCCAACCGAAACGGTTCCGCCGACCACGGCCGAGGGTGTGCCCCCCGAGTAGTCAGCCGTTCGGAAACGTGCCGTCCAGGTAAAACCACTCGCCGTCCTCTTTGAGGAAGCGGCTGTTCTCGTGCAGTGACCCCCGCGCGCCGTCGTGGCGAAAATGCGCCCGAAACTCGACGGTGCCCGCATCGTCCAGGAGGCTCCCTCGTTCGGTGGCGAGAATGTCGAGGCGCACCCACTGCTGGTCCGGGTCGAGGTCGACGGCCTTCGGCCTCGTTCGGGGGTGCCATGTCCGCAACAGGTAGTCGGCGTCTCCGACGGCGAACGCCGTGAAACGTGACCGCATGAGCCGTTCGGCGGTCGGGGGTGTGGCCTCTCCGCTGTGGAACCGGCCGCAGCAGAGGTCGTAGGGTTCGCCGAGTCGGCAGGGGCAGGTGGTGGTCACCGCTCCAGTATCGCGGACTCCGGTTTGTTGGAGTACTGGCGCATGGCGATGCCGCTGACGGCGCCGATCACGATCAGAAGGATCGCGACCCAGTCGGGGTCGTTGTCGGTCACGAGCATCGCGATGCCGACGGCGGTCACGAACGGCGGCAGAAAGTCGATCAAACCCGTCCACGGCGGTATCGGTTCCGACGTGTCGCCGGCGGCAGCCGCTTCGCGAGCGCTGACGTAGTCGGGGTACCACTCGGTGAACGCCACAGCGAACAGCAGGGTGCCGAGCGGGATGATCCATCCGGTCCAGAAGCCGTTCGGTTCACCCAGAACCACGTCCGCGAACAGTCCGACCAGAGCGTTGACGGCGAAGGCGCCGCCCCAGACCAGGGTGATGTTGCGGTTGACGCGGTAGAAGATGGGCGTGTTCCACAATTCTTCCGGAGCTTGTTCCCGGGCGTATTGCAGCGTGAACGGATTGCGGATCAGGATCGATCCGAATGCGAACACGACGAGGGCGATGTTGGTCATCTCGCCGGCCCACTGCTCCAACCACGTGATGAGACTGTCGGAGGCGACCAGGCCGATCACCGCCAACGTGCCGAAATAGGCGAGGTCGAACAGTTCGAGCAGCTTGAACGACGTTCCCCGTTTGTGGCCCAGGAACGTGAACAGCAGTGAGAGGCCGAGCGCGGTGCATACCGCGACCTCGAAGCGATCCGGCCCCACGAGGATCGCCATCGCGATCCACGGCAGGAGCCCGGCCAGTGGGGACTCGAGGAAGGTCTCGAGTAAACGGGGTTTCGATCTCAGGTTGACCACGGAGTCTCCTTCACATCGACCTTCTCGAATTCTCGGACGTTCTCGAATTCTCGCAGGTCGTGCCGCTACCTGTTGGGGGAATTGCCTGGTCTGCTCGCCAACCCGAGATCTCAGGGTTCTACCTGATGGCGGCGTGTCCGGATTTCCACAAGGATGGTGCGCATGAGCACGCACGCCGCAGCCCGCGCAATCGACTTGTCCAAGACCTATGGAGAGGGCGATACCACCGTCCACGCCCTCGCAGGCGTTTCCGCAGACTTCGCGCGAGGTGAGTTCACCGCGATCATGGGCCCGTCCGGCTCTGGAAAGTCGACGCTGATGCACTGCTTGGCCGGTCTCGATGTTGCGTCGTCGGGCTCGGTCCTCATCGGGGACACCGAACTGACGACCCTGTCGGACAAGGACATGACGGCGTTGCGGCGGGACCGGATCGGGTTCGTGTTCCAGGCATTCAACCTCGTGCCGACGCTGACGGCCCTCGAGAACATCACGCTGCCGCTGGACATCGCAGGGCGCACCCCGGATGCGTCCTGGCTCGACAACGTCCTGACCCGGCTGGGATTGAACGACCGTCTCGATCACCGGCCCGGGGAGCTGTCCGGTGGTCAGCAGCAGCGCGTGGCATGTGCCCGCGCACTGGCCGGACAGCCCGAGATCATCTTCGGCGACGAGCCCACCGGCAATCTCGATTCGAAGTCGTCCGGCGAGGTGCTGGCGATTCTGCGTGCGGCAGTGGACGAATTCGGGCAGACGGTGGTGATCGTGACCCACGATCCGCGCGCCGCTGCGTACGCCGACCGTGTCGTGTTTCTCGCGGACGGCCAGATCGTCGACGAACTGCGTGAGCCCACCGCCGATTCGGTGCTGGACACGATGAAGCGACTGGACGAGCCTGCGTCCGGCACCGGCGTGAACGCGGCGGTCTGATCCATGGCTGTTTCGCCCATGCGCAGGGTGTCTTTGAGAAACCTGGCAGCGCACAAGGTTCGGCTTGCTCTCACCGTTCTGTCGGTGGTGCTCGGTACTGCTTTCGTGGCTGGTTCGTTCGTGTTCACCGACACGCTGGCGCGCACGTTCGATTCGATTTTCGAGGACACCGCAGAAGGGGTGGACGTCCGGTTCTCCACCGAAGAGTTGACCTCGCGGGGCGTTCCCATTGCCGAGATCGACAAAATCGCGGCCATCGACGGAGTGCGAGCAGTCGCGCCGTTCGCGAGCGGCTCGGTCGTGCTCCTGAACTCGGAAGGCGCCGCCGTGCAGACCGGTGGCGCACCGACAGTGGGTGTGTCGTATCTGCCACCGGATCAGGCGCTGGCGGAACCTGATCCCATCGTGGCGGGAACCGCGCCGGCCGAGCCGGGACAGGTGGCGATCAACACGAGTGCTGCCGAACGGGCAGGACTGTCGGTGGGCGACGCCACCGAGATTCTCGTGCCGACGCGCGGAATGGTGGATGTGACGGTGACGGGCATCTACGACACCGGTAACGATACCGGTGGGTTCATCGGGGTGGCCTTCGTCGACTCCCAGGCTCGGGAGCTGTTCACGGATGGGAAGCACGTCGAATACGTCGACGTGGCGGGCAGTGGGGTATCTCCTTCGGAGCTGAAGGAGACCATCAGCGCGGCGCTGCCGGATTACCAGGTGCAGACCGGCGACGAGGTGCGGGAGGAAACCAAGTCGCAGATCTCCCAGGCGCTCAGCTTCGTCAACTACTTCCTCCTCGCGTTCGGTGCGATTGCTCTGCTGGTCGGCACGTTCATCATCTACAACACCTTCTCCATGCTCGTGGCGCAGCGACTCAAGGAACTCGCCCTGCTGCGGGCTGTCGGGGCCAGCCGGCAGCAGATCGGCCGGTCGGTGGTGTTCGAGGCGCTGGTGGTCGGCGTGATCGGTAGTGCCCTGGGCATCGTCGCCGGAATCGGACTGGCCTACGGACTGCGCGGGCTGCTCAACGCGTTCGACCTGGGGCTGCCTGAAGGGTCGCTGCAGGTCGGGCCGCGCACGATCATCATCGCGCTCGTCGTCGGCGTACTGGTCACCACGGTCAGCGCATACGCGCCGGCCCGCCGCGCCTCGAAGGTGCCGCCGGTGGCCGCCATGCGCGAGGAGTTCGCATCCACCGGCGATTCTCTGCGGACCCGCACATTCTTCGGTATCGGTCTCGGCGCAGTCGGTGTGGTCGCCCTGGTTGTGGGTTCACAGGGGACCGGCAAAGGCGCAGCCGCTCTGGTCGGCGTTGCCGCGTTCGCGTTGATCCTTGCGGTTCTGCTGGGCGCACCCGCATTGTCGAGGCCGATCGTCGGGGCGCTAGGTTCGGTGCTGGCGAAACCCTTCGGATCGATCGGAAAGCTGGCTCGCACCAACGCGGTCCGCAACCCCCGCCGAACCGCGGCCACCGCATTCGCGCTCACCCTGGGTTTGATGCTCGTGTCGGTGATCGGGGTGTTCGGCTCGTCGGCGAAGGCCAGTGTCAACGCACTGGTCGACGTGGGAGTTACGGCCGACTACATCCTCACCGGCCCGGACATGATGGGTGTCCCGACGGGAGCAGCGCCAGCCGTCGAGAAGCTCGACGACGTGAGCAGTGCGGTGTCGCTGCACCGCTTGTCCGTGAAGATCGACGGCGAAGACCAGAACGGGGCGTCGTACGACGGTCCCCTCGATGGCGTTCTCGATGTCACCATGGTCGACGGGACGGCCGACATCAGTGGTACCGACATGCTGGTGTCGGAGACGACAGCCGACGAGAAGGGCTGGCAGGTCGGGTCCACCGTCGACCTGGTCGACGGTGACGAGCAGACGGTCACCACTACGGTCACCGGGATCTACGAGGACACTCCGCTGATGGGTACGTGGCTGGTTTCGGACGAGGTCTATCGCGCCACCATGCCGGCGTTCTCGATGCCCGACATGCTCGTGTTCGTCGACGCGGCGGAGGGCGCGGATATTGCACAGTTGCGGAGCGAACTCGAGCAGGCCACCGAGCAGTTCGTGGTAGTTCAGGTGTTGGATCCGGAGCAGTTCAAAGGCGTTCAGGCGCAGCAGATCGACATGCTGCTCGCCATCCTGTACGGACTGCTGGCCTTGGCCGTGGTGATTGCCGTGCTCGGAATCGTGAACACACTGGCGCTGTCGGTGGTGGAACGGCGACGGGAGATCGGCATGCTGCGTGCGGTAGGTATGCAGCGTGCCCAGATGCGCCGCACCATTTACCTCGAGTCGGTGCTGATCGCCGTGTTCGGTGCCGCTGTCGGAGTGCTGCTGGGTGTGGCGTTCGGTTGGGGATTCGTCAGCACCCTCGCGGACCAGGGCATCGACCGAGTGGCAGTCCCGTGGGGGCAGATCGTGGCGATGCTCGTCGGCTCCGGTGTGGTGGGTGTGCTGGCAGCCCTGTGGCCTGCGAACAGGGCTGCGCGAACACGGCCGCTGGAGGCGATCGCGGACCTGTAGCGTCACTGCTGTGAGCACACTTACCGAGGTCGGCGACAGAGATTCGTGGCGATGCTGGCTGTGCGACGAACCCGTCGATCCGGACATGTCCGTCAACGATCCACGCGGTCCCAGCGTCGACAGCATCACCACGGCAAAGAAGGGCAAGAAGAAGCCCGGCGTGGAGCGGCTGGCGCATCGCGCCTGCAACACCAAGAAGGGCGCCGTGAAGCCTGTTGTGCCGTGGCCGGATCGGCTGTTCGTCGTGGATCCCGCGCCGATCGTCGGTGTGGTGGAACAACTGGAACGCAAGGGCGGCCGAGTCGCCGTCGCGCGGTGCCCTGGCCGATCCGATGCCGAAGACGCAGCCGAGTGGTTGCTCGATCGCCTGTCCCGATTCGCTCCGGACCTTCGGGTGACGACGGAAATCGACGAGGTGGGCGGCGGCACACTCCTCGTGTTGAAGACGGTTTAGGGAGAACGCCCGCAGGAGATCGGTGGATGCGGTTCCATGGACGCGAGACGGAAGGGGCACGATGAACCTGAGCCTGACGGATGAGGAACTCGCGTTTCGCGACGAGATGCGGACGTTCTTCACGACGCAGATACCGGAAGAGATTCGCACGCGATACGCAAACGGTGACGCTTTGGGCCGTGACGCGATGATCGAATCTCATCGGATCCTCAACGCGCACGGTCTGGCTGTTCCGCATTGGCCGGTCGAATGGGGCGGGAAGGATTGGACGCCGATCCAGCACCACATCTGGCTCGACGAACTGCAGTTGGCGTCCGTGCCGGAACCGCTCGCCTTCAACGCGAACATGGTCGGTCCGGTGATCGCGGCTTTCGGTTCGCAGGAGCAGAAGGAGAAGTTTCTGCCTCCCACTGCGAACCTCGACATTTGGTGGTGCCAAGGGTTTTCCGAGCCGGAAGCGGGCTCGGACCTGGCGTCGTTGAAGACTCGTGCGGTACGTGACGGCGATTCCTATGTCATCAACGGGCAGAAGACGTGGACGACACTCGGTCAGTACGCGGACTGGATCTTCTGCCTCGTCCGGACCGACCCTGATGCTCCCAAGAGGCAGGCCGGTATCTCGTTCGTTCTGGTGGACATGGCGACACCAGGCGTCACGGTGCGTCCGATCAAACTGATCGACGGGGGATACGAGGTCAACGAGGTCTTCTTCGAGGACGTCCGGATTCCGGCCGAGAATCTCGTCGGCGAGGAGAACCAGGGGTGGAGCTACGCGAAGTTCCTTCTCGGGAACGAGCGCATCGGCGTCACCCGCCTCGGCTTCACGAAGGTGCGCCTCGCGCAAGCACGTGAACGTGCCGCGCAGATCGACGTCGACGGTGGGACCCTGCTGGACGACCCGCTGTTCGCGGCGCGGCTGGCGGAACTCGAGAACGAGATTCTTGCGCTCGAGCTCACCCAATTGCGGGTGGTGGCGAGTTCGGCGGACGGTAAACCGAACCCGGCGTCGTCTCTTCTCAAACTGCGCGGTTCCGAACTGCAGCAGGAAGCGCTGGAGTTGCTGACGGACGTTGCGGGCCAGGACTCGTTGCCGTTCTCGGCGGGCGCCGACATCGCCTCGCCGGTGTGGGCTCAGCGCACCGCGCCGACTTATCTGAACTACCGCAAGGTCTCCATCTACAGCGGATCGAGCGAGGTGCAGCGCACCATCATCGCCTCCTCGATTCTCGGATTGTGAGGGTCGGACATGGACTTCGAACTCGACGACGAACAGAAGTTGCTGCGCGACACCACCCGTGACCTGCTGGCAAAGGCCTACGACCCGGAGAAGCGCAACGAGGTGATCGCCACCGATCGCGGCTGGAGTCCGGATGTGTGGCGCCAATTGGCGGAACTCGGGCTCCTGGGCCTTCCTTTCCCGGAGGAAGACGACGGTATGGGTGCCGGCGCCGTCGAGATCGATGCCGTGATGACGGAGATCGGACGCCGGCTCGCACCCGAACCGGTTCTGGACGCGGTCCTCGTTCCCGGTGGCCTCGTCGCCGACGCCGGGAGTGCCGATCAGCGGGCGAAGATTCTGCCGGCCTTGGCTTCTGGTGAGAAGCTCATGGCATTCGCGCACAGCGAGCCGGGCGTACGGTGGCCGTCCACGAAGATCTCCACGGCTGCAACGAAGAAGGGATCGGGGTGGACGCTCACGGGGGTGAAGAACCCGGTTCTGCATGGCGGTGATGCCACGACGTTCGTCGTCAGCGCGGTTCTGCCGGACGGTGGCGTGGGACTGTTCCTCGTGGCGAGTGAAGCAGACGGAGTCACGGTGAACTCGTATGCGACGCACGATGGTCTGCGGGGCGCGCAAGTGTCGTTACAGGATGCGCAGGCCGAACAACTCGGCGACGGCGGTGACGCGAGCGGTCATATCGAGGTATGCGAAATCCGCACTCACGCAGCCCTGTGTGCCGAAGCGGTCGGTGTCATGGAAGAAGCTCTACGGCTCACCACCGAGTACCTGAAGACGCGCAAGCAGTTCGGTGTTCCGATTGCCAAGTTCCAGACGCTGACCCACCGCGCCGCGGACATGTACGTGCTGCTCGAGCTCGCGCGCAGTATGAGCCTGTACGGGACGTTGTCGCTTGCCGCAGGTAAGAAGGACCGCATCGTGGCCTCACGTGCGCGTCTGCAGATCAGCCGCTCGGCCCGAAAGATCGGTCAGGAGGCCATTCAGATGCATGGCGGAATCGGGATGACCGCCGAATATCCGGTGGGGCACTACGTCAGCCGATTGACCGCAATCGAGCACACTCTGGGCGGCGGTGACGACCATCTGCGGGTGCTCTCGTCGGTGGTCGCGGAGCCCGTCCAGCTGCTCTGAACTGCGATTTCGGAGCAGGCCCGGTCTGTAAAGGTCTCGAATTGGTATCGGACCGGGCAATTCGGACGTGTCGTGCACGGGATTGGCGTTGCGCGTGATTAACGTCTCACGCGCAACACAACCCAGAACGAGTGGGGGAGCGTTCGCACACCGTACGAAGGAGTACCGCTATGCGGTCCGCCGTTTTCAAAGCAGTCATCTGGACTCTGTTCGCCATCGGATTGATCGGCGCCGGCCTCGGTATCGCCGAGCTGCACGTCGAATGGATAGTTGCTTCACTCATCGTCGCGTCCGTTTCCGGACTCGTCCTTCTCCGAATACGCGCTGATGCACACCCTGAGATGGAGATGGGTATCGATCTCGAGCGACCGGCTCGCCGGGTCAGCGCGGGCTGACCGCGCGGCGCACATCAGTGCCCGCGATTCCCAGATTCGACAATGACGCTCGCCGGCGCTCGATGGCGCTGGCGGCGGATGCAAAGGCGTTCTGCCAGTCCGAATCGGCAGCGCCGTGCGCAGCTTCCGTCAACAATCCGGCGGCCGACAGCGGAAAATGCGTTTCGGCCGACCTGAGCACCGTGTGATGGTTCTGTGGGGAGAATGCGCCCAAAGGACGGCCGGATCGGGCCTGTCGCGCCGCAACCTGCTCGAGCTGTGCCACCACTCGGCGCGCAACTCGCAACGGCCACGGGTGGCCCAGACCCTCCAACAGGGCGAGGCCGTCGACACCCAGAAGATAGCGATCGGCCGATCCGGAACTCACATAGTCGTCGAGCGTTCTACGTGGCACCAGAGAAGCGATGCGGCGACTCAACTGTCTGCCCTCACGCGCGAGGAACGCTTCCGCCCAACCACCGTTGCGCTGCGAAACGGTCGCACCTCGCCATGCCTCGAGCATCACCGATCGCCAGCGTTGCTCGATCGGCATCTCGAGTGCGGCTGCTGCGGAGCCGGTCATGTCTTCCCACACGCTCAACGGTGTCGCTGCGACGACCATCCGAAGCCACCACGCACGTATGCCCTTGTTCTTGAAATGCACGTCTTCGATTCCGTCGCGTCGCGCCGAGCTGTCCAGCGATCCTGGGATTCGGATGACCAACCGCTTGCGCAACGGCTTGGTCTCGACGCGAATCCACGTGCGGGCACGGTCGGCCATGCGACTGGCGAACTGGGAATTCGGGAGGCGACGCAGCAACTGGACTGCGCGCTCGCGTACCGCCTTCACCGAATCGTCGAGTGCACGCTCGAGTAGGTTCTCGTCGGCCGGTCCAGTGCCGAGGTTCAACGCAGTGAGGAAGTCGGCGCGATGCTCTCCCGTCTCTGCGTCCCATTCGCGTTCGAGGTGGCGGACCGCGTCCACGGGATCGAGCGTGCGAGCGACCGTGAGCCATTCGAGTCGTTCCGTATGGGTGCCGTGGCGCCATGCGTCGTGGTCTGCGCCGGACCCGGTGCACAGGATGGCCCACTCGGGTTTGTGCGCGGCCAGCTGTTGCCCATGTGCTCCGGCGAGCGCGAGTAGGCGTGCGCGATGCCTTCGGTCGGTCATCGCGGCGTCGAGAAGGTGGGGTACGACGTCGTCGGGTGCGCGATAGGACTGGGAGGTCGCGGCGGTCAGCCATTCCTCCAACATCCACGACTTCGATTCGAGGAGGCGCAGTAGATCGTCGACAGCGGCGCGGGAGAGAACCCGCTCACTGTCGTCGAACCGGACTGCCGTCACGTCCACGACATTAGGGCAGACGTTTCAGAGCGCGTAGAAGGGATCGGCGTAACGGAACGTGCCGGTCATGTCAGGTCGCCATGTAGCGAGAGGGCGAACCTGGAAATGCGAGGTCCAGGAGGTTTCGTCGGGTTCGATTCCGATCGAGTCGGCCGCCACGAAACCGAAACGCGGGTAGTAGTCCAGGTGGCCGAGGAGGGCCACCAATGGCGCATTCATCGCGTCGGCGCCGCCGAGTGCAGCATGCATCAATGCCGCCCCCACACCGGAACCCTGCTGTGCGGGAAGCACGCCGATGGGCCCGAGGGCCAGAACCGGTAGATCGCCGAGGTGCGCACGGGTGAGGCAGACGTGACCGACCACCGCTGTGTTCGGTGCCGCGGAGTCGGATCCTGTTGTGCCCAGTTCGGCGACGAGTGACAGTTCCGGAATCCAGGACGGGTGTCCCCTCAAGGTGTCGACCAGTGACACTTCGGCAGGTTCGTCACCGTCGAAGGCATGGCGATGGACGTCGGCGATCGCCGCGATGTCTGCGGGAGTTTCCCTTCTGATGATCACCGGACGAAATGTTTCATGCGTGGCTTTCTGCCGCAAGGGAATTTCGGGCAGGGAAGACATCAGAGCTGCTGGGCGGTAGCTGGTTGCCGATCTTCCAGGGTGGATTCGGGTCGTGTTTCGGGAGCGAAGAACCCGCAGGTACTCGTGTATTACCGGTTACAGTGGCGAGGTGCACCCATTTGCGCAACGTTCGCTGGCTACCCGAGGGAATGGAGACACCTTTCGTGCGTGAATACACCAGCCCCGACACTTTCACCGTGGCAGACAGGGAGAACGCAGTCCTCACGGTCTTCGCACAGGCAGAGAGTAATCCGGACCGGGTGATGTACTCACGCCCGGAAAACAGCGGATGGGTCGACGTCAATGCGCAGGATTTCGCCGCGCTGGTTCTGGGCGTGGCAAAAGGGTTCATCGCAAACGGTGTCGAGTCGGGCGACCGCATCGCACTGCTCTCCGCCACGAGATTCGAATGGTCGCTCCTCGACTACGCGATCTGGGCGGCCGGCTGCGCATCGGTCCCCATCTACGATTCTTCGTCCCCCGACCAGATTCGGTGGATCATCGAGGATTCGGGCGCGGTGGCGGCCGTCGTCGAAACGGCCGAGCATGCGAAGAGCTTCGAAGGGGACGGCACCCCGTACACGTTGAAGCGCACGCTCGTCATCGACCAGGACGCAGTCGGCACGTTGATCAAGGACGGAGCAGCGATCGACGACTCAGAGGTGTTCAAGCGGGTCGTGGCCCTCACGGCCGCAGATCTCGCGTCCCTCGTCTACACCTCGGGTACCACCGGCCGTCCCAAGGGTTGTGTGCTGACGCATCGCAACTTTCTGTCCGAGGTGCGTGCGCTGCTCGCTGCACCGATCGGTGATGTTGCGCGGCCCGGAAATCGGGCGCTGACCTTCCTGCCGCTCGCGCACGTGCTGGCGAGGGCCGTGTCGCTCGCCATGTTCGAGGGCGGCGCCACACAGGCGCACTGGTCCGATTTCGGCAGCGTCACCGGTCAGTTCGAACGGTTCGAACCGAACACGATTCTCGGTGTCCCACGGGTGTTCGAGAAGGTGCGGGACGGGGCGGCGGCGAAAGCGGCCAAGGGTGGAAAGCTGCAGAAGACGATCTTCGAGTTCGCCGAGTCGACCGCCGTCGCCTACAGCGAGGCGCAGGACAACGGCGGACCCAACGCCGTTCTGAAAGCGAAGCGTGCGGTCGCGGACAAGTTGGTTTATGCGAAGCTTCGCGCCGCGCTCGGTGGCGACTGTTGGTGGGCGATATCCGGTGGCGGCGCACTCATGCCGAGCCTCGGCCACTTCTTTCGCGGGATGGGTGTTCCGGTGTACGAAGGGTATGGGCTCACCGAATCCACTGCCGCGCACTGCGTCAACGTTCCGGGGGAGCAGAAGATCGGAACGGTGGGGAAGCCACTCGGCGGCCACGGCGTGCGGGTGCGCGACGACGGTGAGCTCGAACTGCGTGGTGGCGTGATCTTCGAGGGCTACTGGAGAAACGAGAAGGCCACCGCAGAATCGCTCCACGACGGGTGGTTTCGTACCGGCGACCTCGGTGAGATCGACGACGAGGGGTACGTCACGATCACCGGCCGGACGAAGGATCTACTCGTCACCGCCGGCGGAAAGAACGTGTCACCAGGCCCACTGGAAGACCGCCTGAGGTCGCATCCGATCGTGTCGCAGGCGGTGGTGGTGGGTGACGGCCGCCCGTTCATCGGCGTCCTGCTCACCCTCGACGAGTCCGAGTTCGGCAAGTGGAAGTCAGCGAACGGCAGGCCGTCCGACGCCACGCCTGCCGACCTGCAAGACGACGAGCAGTTGCGTGTCGAGGTCCAGAAGGCCGTCGACGACGCGAACACGACGGTGTCTCACACGGAGTCCATCAAGAAGTTCGTGCTGCTCGGCCAAGACCTGAGCGAGGAGGGCGGCGAACTGACCGCGACTCTCAAGGTCAAACGCAACGTCGTCACCGAACGGTTCGCCGACGAGATCGACGGGATGTACCGGAAGGGATGACCCTCGGCCTCAGTTTGCGGTGGCCTCGCGTAGGTAAGCCAGGTCCTCCGCCATGCCGTCGGCGGGAGTTTCGAGGATCACCGGGGCATCTGCGGTCCGCACCACTTCGGCTAGCACTTCGGGGTCGATGGTGCCCTCGGAGATGTTGGCGTGCCGGTCGCGTGCAGACCCGAACTCGTCGCGCGAATTGTTGAGGTGGACGAGGTCGATGCGGCCGGTGATGGCCTTGATTCGTTCCACGGCACCGACGAGGTCCTCACCTGCCGCCCACGCGTGACAGGTGTCGAGGCAGAAACCGGCGCCGTAATCGCCGACCGCGTCCCACAGCCTCGCGATGTCGTCGAAGTAACGGGTCATCGCGGCATCGCCGCCCGCGGTGTTCTCGATCAAGATCGGGACCGGGAACCCGCCCTTCTCCTCCTGGCGGGTGAACAGCTTGCGCCAGTTCGTCACCCCTTCCGCGACGTCCTCACCCGCGCGAACATGCCCACCGTGAACGACGAGCCCGATGGCGCCGATGTCGGCGGCAGCCTGCGCCTGCTCCGACACCGCCTTCCGTGAAGGCATCCGCAGCCGGTTGTTCAGGCTCGCCACGTTGATGACGTACGACGAGTGGACCACCACGTCGATCGGGCTGGCCAGAATCTGCTCCGTCCGCGGGTGCGGCGCCGGTTTGTTCCACTTCTGCGGATCGGTGACGAACAGTTGGACGATGTCCGCGCCCAGTTCCTCACCGTGACCGATCGGGTCGTCGTCCTGGCGTACGTGTGCCCCTAGTCGCATGTATTCAGGGTATGCGGTTGGTGTGGAGTACGGAGTGCGTCTAGACGACGCCGACGTAGCGGAGCATCATTGAATCGGGACCGCCTGACACCACGTCGGCGCTGATACCGAAGACGTCGGCGAGCAGTCCGGTGGTGAGCACAGCCTCCGGCGCGCCATCGGCCACGACGCGACCGCGATCGATCACCGCGATGCGAGTGCAGATGGTCGCCGCCAACTGGATGTCGTGCAACACCACGGCGGTCGCCTTCTCCGGACTCTCGCGAATCAAGCGCATGAGCTGCAGCTGACTGCGAATATCCAGATGATTGGTCGGTTCGTCCAGCAACATGACCGGTGCCTCCTGTGCGAACGCTCTCGCCAGCTGGGTGCGCTGCTTTTCGCCACCCGACAGTGTCCGCCACCGGCGGTCGGCGAAATTCGCAAGTTCCACGCGGTCGAGTGCCGAGCAGATGGCCACACGATCGGCCTCGGACAGCCCGGACAGACGACCGCGGTGGGGAATTCGGCCCAACGCCACCACGTCGGCCACCGTCAGATCCACCTCGGTCGTCGGATTCTGGCCCACGAAGGCAATGCGACGGGAGCGCTGCCGGCCGCCGAGTCGGCCGAGGATCTGCTCATCGAATGTCACGGTGCCGGAACTGGCTTCGGTGATCCCGCCCAGGCAGCGCAACAGTGACGTCTTCCCCGATCCGTTGGGTCCGAGGATTCCCAGCACCTCGCCGGCGTCCACGGACAGCGAGACGCGGTCGACGATGGTGCGCGAGCGGGCTTTCCACGTGAGGTGGTGTGCGGTCAGACTCACGACGCACCCGCCCCGGTCTGCTCGCGACGACGCATGATCATCAAGAATGCGGGCACTCCGATGAGCGCGGTCACCACGCCGACCGGGATCTCGGAATCGAGTGCCGAACGAGCCACGGCGTCGGCCCAGATCAGGAAGACCGCACCGACCACAGCCGAACCTGCGAGCAGGCTGCGGTGCGCCGTGAGGCCTAGCATGCGCACTGCGTGCGGGACGATCAGTCCTACGAACCCGATGGCCCCCACGGCGGCAACCACCGCCGCGACAGAGAGCGCCGTGACCATCACCATCCGGCGCCGGACCCGATCGATGTCGATGCCCAGCCCAGCCGCCGTCTCCCCGCCGAACGCCAACCCGTCGAGCGTGAGGCTCCGTGTCCAGAACGCGACACCGGCCACAGCTGTGACCAGGGCGACCACCGCCAGAGAGTCCCATCGCGCCGTCGACATGGATCCCAACAGCCAGTAGAGGATTCCGCGCGCGGCGTCGGCATCACCCGCCGCCGTGACGACCAGCGACGTGAGAGCCGCGAACAGCTGACCCACCACGACGCCGATCAGCACGATCCGCGACGAGGACGTGAATCCTCGCCCCAACAACGCGAATACCAGTGCCAACGACAGCACCGCGCCTGCGAATGCCCCCGCCGACATGCTCACCGCTCCGCCGCCCATTCCCAGGACGAACACCAGGACCGCACCTGTCGAGGCACCCGAGGACACACCCAGCAGATACGGGTCTGCAAGCGGGTTCCCCGTGATCGCCTGCAACACACAACCGCAGATCGCGAGGGCCGCGCCCACCACGCCGGCCATGAGCGTGCGCGGCAACCGCAGTTCCCAGATCACCGAATCGATCAACGGCGGTGGCATGGTGACCGGAAGACCCAGGTGACCGGCGATCGACGTGACAACCAGCTGAGGCGACAGCCCCGCCGACCCCACGAGAACCGCGCCGACGACCGAGAGCAACAACGCCGCGACGATCAGCAGACCGGTCCAGGCGGGCCTGTGTGTACGGCCACCCGAACGGGTGGCGGTGGTGGTCATTTCTGCGCGAGGATTACGTAATCGTCGTACAACTGCCACAGCGTTCCGGCCTCGCCGAAGCCGCCGATCCGTAGGGCGCCGATATGAAAATCGGGGCTGAGGTCCGGGTTGGGCGGCCGGTTGGCGAACCTGCGGGTTCGTTCGTCCGCATACTTTGCCCACGGGCCCTGTTCCGTTGCGGCGGTGAACCACTCGTTCCACGTCAACGAGCCCTCCGTGCGACCACGCTCCTGGCTGCGCCGATCATCTGCGTCCGACAGCAGGGAGAACAGTCGGCGTCCATCGTCGAATCGCAGGTGGTCGGCGTTGAGGAACACCCCGCCCACGGGCAACAGCCCTCCGAGGTCTTGGTAGAGGCCGGTGAGAACCGGCGCCGACAGCCAGTGGAGCGCAGTAGAGCTCACCGCTGCGGAGATCTCGGTGTGGGGAAGGGCGGCGGTCCAGTCGGGATCGGTGAGGTCGACATCGAGGAGGGTGACGCGATCCCCGTATCCGGCCAGTGCGTGCCGACCGAGTTCCAGGAGCAGCGGGTCGTAGTCCACGCCCACCACTCGCACCGACTCGAAGCGCTGCAAAATGCGCTCGGTCAGCGATCCGGGTCCACAGGCGAGATCGAGGACGACGCTGTCGGACTCGATCACCGCTGCCAGCGCGTCGAGGACGATCTCGAACCGGGCTTCTCGGTCGGTGATGTAGGCGGTTTGCTGCGAGTCCCAGGTTCGCAGGAGTGTCTGGGCGCGTACGGAATCTGCTGTGGCGTTCATTCGAAACTTTCTGTGTTCGTCAGCCAGTGGTCGAGCTCGGAGACAGCTGCGGCGGAGCGGATGGAGGGATCCATGGCGGTCCCGGAGAGTGCGACGATCCGGTCGGTGCGGACCGCGGACAGATTCCATGCGACCGGATCGGACCGCAGGAGTTCGATCTTCTCCTCGGCGCTGTCACCCGGTCGCCCTCGACTACTCAGATCGGCCACCACGATCACGTCGGGATCGCGCTTTGCGATCTGTTCCCAGGACATCTCCGGCCAACTGCTGGTGGTGACATCGTCGAAAGCATTGCGCAGCCCTACCGCCTCGCTGATTGCCGAGGGCATCCCGCCTGCGCCCGCCACGATCGGAACGCCGTTGTAGGTGGAGTAGAACCACGCGACTGTCGGCGGGTTGTCGGAATCACGTGAGGCGTCGTCGAGGATCTGTTGTTGTTCGGCAACCAACTGTGCGGCCGCAGCCTCGGCACCGAAGATTTCGCCCAGATCGCGATACTCGTCGAACAATCTCTCGAAGGATGCGGGGACTGACGAGGTGCCAGGGCAGTTCGTCTCGGAAACATAGGACGGCACTCCGAGTCGTCGCAGTTCTTCGACCGTGCCGACACCGGCGTCGCTGTAGAACGATCCGAGCGTCGAGTAGGTGAAGTCGGGGAGCGCCGCACGCAACTGCTCGGCAGAGATGCTCGCCGAATTGAGCACCGGTATGTCCTCGTAGTCGTGCGCGAGTTCGGGGAGCGGCTCGTCGACTTGGTATCCCTGCCCGGCCATGCGATCGCCGACGCCGAGCGCGACCAGGATCTCGGTCGCGTTCTGTTCCAGAGTGACCGCGCGCTCCGGAGGGCCGTCGACGTGGATGTCATGGCCACAGTTCTCGATTGTGACGTCCGCATCCGCAGCCGCGGCGTCGTGCTCGGTCACCGAGCATCCCGCGAGAGCCGCTGCGAGCACCATCCCACAACAGGGAATGGAAATCATTTTCATAAACGGAGATTAGCATCGGTCCACGATGTCCAGCGCACCTGGTCGGCTCCTGTGCGGGGGTAGTCTCGGCGTGTCAAGAACTCCCGGAATCCGCGATGCGGATGCAGGGTCCGCTAGGAGGCGCCATGTCGGACACCCCACGAGACCCGTCCGATTTCGAGACGGTCGAGGAGCGTCGCGCTCGCGTGTCCGCCCAAGTGCGGGCCTGGTGTGAGAACGCCCGCATCGACGGCCGCCACGAGCAGCTGTCCGACGAGGCGGCGGTTCTCATCGCGAGTGGACACCTCGACGAGGCAACACGAGACGTTCTCGCAAACCGTCGTCGTGCGGGTAGACAGATCCCGTCGATCGGCGGATTCGCGGCGTTGCGCGCGCTGACCGACGAGTACCACGACGTTGCGCGCAGGGCCGACTCGATGAAGCCCGGACCTGCTCAATTGGTGTTCAAGTTCCGGGCCACCGAAGTAGCCAAAAAGCTGAAGGCCATGCGCGCGACCGTGGTCAACTCGACCACGCACTACGCCACCGGCGTACGGCAGATCCGCCGCGACCGCCGCGACGGACTGCACCTCGACCCCGCCCAGCGGGACGCGTTGTTCGCGGCCCTGCAACACACTCCGACGCCGAGCACCGGGAACTGGCTGTCCGACGCCGGAAAGGTCGTCCGGAACACCACCGTCGACAGACTTTCCGAGCTGTCCGGGACGGGCACCGTTGCGGGCCTCGGACGCAGGGTGGCGGATGTCATCGGCCGCGGGACCGAACCCGAGCACGACGAATTCGCCGACCCTTACGACGCCCTCCTGTTCCTGGCAGGGATGCTCTACGACCGCATCAACGGTTCGTCGACCTGGCATTCGGAGCACTTCGCGATTCAGCGGCACCAACTCGATCTCGGTCTGGAGCTGACGCAGATCGCAGTCGACGCCATCGCTCTGCGTGGGATCACGGGGGAGCTGGCGCAGGCCTTGCGGGGCACCTATGGCGATGCCGCGCGCGAGCAAATTCGGTCGAGGCAGCAGGCGCTGGGTCCGGTGTGGGGGCAATTGGTCGAGCGGGTAGCGGCGTTGGCTCGTATCGGTGATCTCGTGGCTCAGGCCGAGGTTGCGCTGCGGTCGGTGATGGCGGTGCGCCACACGATGAGCTTGGACAGCCGGATCGACGAGTTGATCGCACGATCCGGGAATCGGGAGCTTTCGGTGGAGAACACGCACTTCGTCGGGGATCAGTTCGCAGGGGTCGACGAGCTGATGGGCACGTATCAGAGCGCGTTGTACGGCGATATTGCCGCGTTGACGGCCTGGTCCGATCACGGCAGCGCCGGACGGTAGGCACCGGACCCCGAATACTTCGGTGTCCTACCATTTGCTGATGACCAATCCCGAAAAGATCATCGTCGTCGACGGAGCACGGACCCCGATCGGCAGTTTCGGTGGCGCGTTCAAGGACGTGCCCGCCCACGAACTCGGCGCCACTGCAACGAAGGCAGCCCTCGAACGTGCGGGTGTGGCCGCCGAGGACATCGACGAGGTGGTGATGGGCTGCATCGGTCAGGTCGGGCCGGACGCCTACAACGCTCGTCGGGTCGCGCTTGCTTCCGGGCTGCCCGAGAGCACTCCGGCGTTCACAGTGAACCGCCTGTGCGGCAGTGGCCTCCAGGCAGTGTGGAGCGCGGCTCAGCAGATGCGCTGGGGCAGCGCGGACATCACCGTCGCCGGTGGTGACGAGTCGATGTCCCGGATGCCGTTCTACGACTTCTCGTCGCGCAGCGGTTACAAGCTGGGTGACCGCAAGCTGGTCGACGGCACGGTCGCGATGCTCACCGATCCGTTCAGCAACGCCCACATGGGACGCACCGCCGAGGCGGTTGCCCGTAAGTACGACGTGAGCCGCGAGCAGCAGGACGAGTTCGCCGTCGAGTCGCAGCGCCGCGCAGCCACCGATGCCGCGCAGGCCGCGTTCGCAGAGGAGATCACGGCGGTCGAGACCGGTGGCCGTCGGTCGGTGACGGTCGACAAGGACGAGCACCTCAAGCCGGGCACGACGATGGAAACCCTGGCCAAGCTGCGGCCCGCGTTCGAAGAGGGCGGCTCGGTCACGGCTGGAAATGCCTCCGGCATCAACGACGGCGCTGGCTCGCTCGTGCTGGCTCGTGAGTCGGTCGCGCAGGAGAAGGGGCTGACCGGGTTGGTCAGCCTGGAGGCCGTTGCTACCGCAGCGATGGATCCGGGTCTCATGGGCTATGCGCCCGTGTTGGCGCTGCGGAACCTGTTCGAGCAGACCGGCACCACGCCGGGCGACATCGATGTCGTCGAACTCAACGAGGCGTTCGCGTCGCAGGCCATCGCCGTGATCCGTGATGCGAACCTCGATCCGGAGAAGACCAACCCGTACGGCGGGGCCATTGCGCTCGGACACCCTGTCGGTGCGACAGGCGCGATCCTGAGCCTGCGTGTCGCCAAGGATCTGGTGCGTCGCGATCTCGAACTCGGCGTCGTCACCATGTGCATCGGTGGCGGTCAGGCGCTCGCAGCACTGTTCCGTCGGGTCTGACCACACCCCCTCGCCCGACCAATGTCACACCGGTTCAGCTCACGCGAACCGCTGTGACATTGGTCGGGGCAGGGGTGGGGTCGCTAGCCTGGGTTCATGGGATCGCCACAGTTCCTGAACTCGCCCAAGACGTTCGTCGTCGACGCCATCCGAGGTGCGGTCGCATCCTCTGACGACCTCCGATGGCACTCCGAACCCGGCTATCTGACACGACGAGAATCGCTGCCGCGCGGTCAGGTGGCGCTGCTGTCCGGCGGCGGTTCCGGGCACGAACCTTTGCATGCCGGATTCATCGGCCAGGGAATGTTGACCGGGGCCTGCCCGGGATTGATCTTCACCTCACCCAACGCACTGCAGGTACGCGCCGCCACCGAGTCGGTGGATGCCGGAGCCGGGGTCGTGCATATCGTCAAGAACTACACCGGTGACGTTCTCAACTTCACCATCGCCGAGAAAATGGTGGCAGAGAACGGAATCGCGGTCGAACAGGTTCTCGTGGACGACGACGTGGCCTCCGAAAGCGACGACGGTCCGGGACGGCGAGGAACGGCTGCGACGGTGGCGGTCGAGAAGATCTGCGGCGCTTCCGCCGATCGGGGTGACGACCTCGCCACGGTCGCCGAATTCGGTCGCCGCACTGCCGACAATGCGCGGAGCATGGCCGTCGCGCTGCGAGCGTGCACGCTACCCGGTGCAGACCGGCCGTCGTTCGATCTACCTGATGGCGAGATCGAGTTGGGCATCGGCATTCACGGGGAGCGCGGAACCGAACGAGTCCCGGGTATGGCGGCGTCGGAGTTGGTGCGTCGGTTGATCGACCCTGTCATGGCGTCACTCGGACTCGGCGACGGTGAGCGGGTGATCGTGAACGTGAACGGGTTGGGCGCCACGCACGAGTTGTCCTTGAATCTTCTGTTTGCCGAAGCCGCAACGTATCTCGCCGATAAAGGTGTGACGATCGAGCGCTCGCTCGTCGGCAGTTTCGTGACGGCGCTCGACATGGACGGGGCATCGATCACTCTCGTTCGAGCCGACGACGCCATGCTCGAGTTGTGGGACGCACCCACGGCTGCGCCGGGCTGGCCCAATGCGCCGAGCCGCACATTCCGCGAGGTGCCGGGCGGTATCGAATTTCGAGCCCCGATCGCGGATGAGGAGAGCACCGACTCGATTCCCGATTCCGACGTCCGGTTGGGCCGCCCGGCCGTGGGCCGCTGGATTGCAGATTTCGCCGAGAAGGTGCTGGCGGAAGAACCGAACCTCACGGATCTGGACCGGAAGGCCGGGGACGGAGACTTCGGCACCAACATGGTGGCCGCACTCGAGCATGTCGACATCGCCAGAATCCGCGAGGGCTTCGCCTTGCCGACGGTCTTCGAGACGGTGTCGGATGCGTACCTCGGTCATGCGGGTGGTACGTCCGGTGCGTTGTTCGGCATCTGGTTTCGGCAGTTCTATCGCGCCGCGGTCGACAACCCGGACGGACTCGACAGGTCGGCGCTGGCGACGGCAGCTCGTGCCGGTATGGAGGCGATCATGGAGTTGGGTGGTGCGCGGCCTGGCGACAAGACGATGATCGACGCGATCGCCCCTGCCGTCTCCGCGCTGGAGGGTGCCACCGACGCGGGCCTCGAGGACGCGTTGCGGCAGGCGGCCGTCGCCGCCGCGGACGGCGCTGAGGCGACCCGGGAGTCCACGGCGAAGCGTGGCCGTGCCAGTTATGTGGGGGAGGCCTCGCGGGGCGTCGTCGATCCCGGCGCGTTGGTTCTGGCCTGGTTCTTCGAGAGCGCGGTGGGTACGCGGAGTCGCTGAGACCGGACCCGTATGGTGGGACGACAGTTCGAGTTGTGCCGCTGAACCCGTCGCCACTGCTCCTCAACAGCGCTCGGGCCGCAGCGACAGGACGGACACGATGGAAGACACCGCGAGCAGAGGAATACACGCATTCATCGCAGACGTCGTCCAGCGAGGTGGGAAGGCGAAACGCCTCACTCATTCGCGGCGAAACCCGGTCCAGGTGTGGGGCGAGGCCGGCGAGAGTTGCGTGGTCCGCGTTCGCTCGAAACTGAGCGGCGATTGGCAGGCGCGTAAACAGGACGAGTCGCTCGAGGACGACGACACGGGTTCACAGTTCTGGGTGTTCGTCGACCTTGCGGCATCGCCGGAGGAATTCTTCGTGATCCCGTCAGCGGAGATCGCCGACGATATTCGTGAGGAAGTCGATCTGTGGATGATGGAGACCCCGGGTCGCACGCGAACGGGGCACCACGCCATTGGTTTGGCGCGTATTGCACACGGGCGTGATCGTTGGGATCTACTGGGGCTGAAGGGGCGTAGGGATCCGAGTTTGTACGCCGATTCGGAGTCCGAACGCGCGCAGGCGCGCCGCGACGACAAGCGCGCCGGCGCGGCGCGGCGTCGCCCAGCCGAAGCGGCGGTTGCAGACGAGGTGGTCGATTCGCGTCTACAGGTGGTGGCCGACTGCGAGGGCTACCGTCTGGTTGCCAGATTCGATCCGGTTTCTCATGGGCTCGAGATCACTCGGGGTCCGATGGAGGGCCGCCGTTTCCCCGATCCCACAACTGCTGCATCTGCCGTCGCCAGCCACATCAGCGGCGACGTGGAGAACCGTGACGGATGGGTGTTCTGGGAAATCGACACGCCCGCCCGCCTCCCGTTGGGCAAACATGTGGCGTAGCGACCCGACCGCATAGAGTCGGGTAATGGCTACAGTCTGGACGGTTCCGCTCGACATCCTTTCCCGCTGGCTCGACTCCGACGAGGTTCAGACCTTCCTGTCGTCCAACGACCTGGCAGATGCTTCGGCTGATCCGAAGGTGCGCTTGGCGCAGTTCGCTACCGTCACCGAGTCGTTGCAGCAGCACGTTGGCGAAACGTACACCTCGGTTCAGGCGGCGTCCGCGGCACTCTTCGACGGAATAAATACCGGTCTCGGCGTGCCCGTCGGCTTGAAGCTCGCCGCGTTGCGCCTTGTGGTCACCGCGGTGCACCAGACCCGTCCGTCGCCGCAGCCGTTGCCGAATACGGTGACCGAAGAACTGGGCCGGTATATTTTCGCGCTCCGGGACCCGCGGAGTCGCCGCGTCTTCTACGTCGGATCGGGTACGGGCAACCGGGTGTTCGGCCACGTGTGGGCGGCGTTGGAAGAGAACGAGAAACGCCAGGTGCTCACCGATCCCGAGACTGACTCCGCTGCGGTTCGTGATGCCGTGATCGAGCGTATCCGTGCCATCTACGACTCGGGACACGATGTCGAGCACTACGTCCTCGCGCATGGAATCGGCCCCGCCGCAGACGGCTCCGCCTCGGCGACGGATCGTCTGAATGCGCTCGTTGCCGGGTTCGGGCTGTACGAGCGCGGTGGGGATCGGCCGACGCTGACCAATCTCTCGGGTGGCGACGACGGAAAGGCCACGCGCATAGAAGATCTGGCACTGCTGTACTCGGCGGAGCGAGTACCGGACCTGCCCGTCCCGTGCGTGCTGTTGGAGGTGAAGCAGGCTGCGAGTCGTGAGGCCACCGCAGAGGAGATCTACGCAGCCTCACGTCAGGCGTGGCCGGCGGGCACTGCGGTGCGCAACACTTCGGATCTTCCGTTGATCGTGTTTGCCGACAACATCGTTCGCGCCGTGTACCGAGCCGAATCGTGGGAGATCGCTTCCCGCTCGGCCGACGCGGCGCAGTGGAAGTTCACCGGTGAGGTCGATGCGGAACTCGAGAAGCAGTTCGTGCACAAGCGTGTCACTCCGGATCGGGTCGGCCTCAAGCGGTGGCCGGCCCACGGCTGGGTACCGCACCTGACCAGCGCCCGTCCCGGGCTCTGATCCTCAGTCGAGTTCTGGCGGTACGGGGAAACAGGGCACCGGTCGCGGGTGCTCCGGATCGAGCGCATTGAGTACGTGTACTCCGGCGATCGGGTCGTCCACGATGTCGCCATGCTCGATGAGGTCGGCCGGGCACTGTTCTTGAAGAACGATGTTGGTGGCGTTCGGCGCCTTCAGGATTCCGCTCGTGTACGGCACCACGACGGTGTCGTATTTGGTGACGATGTTGGTGTAGTGGACGCTGTCGGCGTACGGGCCGACCGCGCTCAACTTACGAAACCAAGACGAATCCGCGATGAGCTGCGGGCAGGAACCGCAGCCGACTTCACGTAGGCCCTCTTCGAGTTGGTCTCGGATTCCGTATCGATCCGCGGTCTGCACAATCTGCTCATAGGGTGGGCGGTGGCTGCCCGCCCACATCGAGGCAAGCGAGACGTACTTGTCCACCTTGGTTTCACCGCCGAGAAAGCGGACGTAGTGGGCTGGCATGATGGTGCCCTGGGAATGTCCGACGAGGTCCACCCGGTCGGCGTTGGTTGCGGCCAGCACTCGGTCGACGAAAGCTGCCAGGTCTTTCGCGCTGTCCTCCATCGGCCGAATGCCGCCGACCGCATTCAACGGCCACGGCATCGTCGGAAAGTTTCCGAACGTCGGTGCGAATACGCAGTAACCTTCACCTTTCAAAACCGGGGAGAGCGTTTTCCAGTCGTTCTGGCGGTTCTGCGAGGTGCCGTGCAGCAACACGACCGGGTTGGGGTGTTCGGTTGTCGGCGCACAGGTCCAGTCGTTCGACCCCGCGGCGTGACCATCCGGTGTGCCCACCAGGCTCACGACAGGTGCCGGCAACGGAATTGCGGCGTGAACCGGGCTTCCCCCGATCCAGACGAGTGCCGCGGCGACGCCGACTATCGCAGATCGATCACGGTATGAACGAAGATTGATTCTGCCCATTGGTTACCCCTCAGCAATCTGTATCTCGTTCGAACGATACAACCGGTCGGTTTACTTTCGATGGCGCCGAGAGATCGGCCCGATTACGTTGTCGTCACAAAATGACAAACGAATGTGAGCGTGAATGCGTTGCCACGATTGACCGTCGCAGCTCGGGCGTTCGAGAATGAGTACGCGCCGACCAGCAAACGCGCAGTTCGTCGGCGTGGAGGCAGGAAATGAACATCGACAAGCGATTGATGGTGTTGGCCGCTGTCCCGTCAGCGTTCGGGCTCATGATCCCGGCCGTCGCCCAAGGGCAGGAATCGGCTCCGACAGCCGTGATTCAGCAGGTCCAACAGCCCGGTCCGCCCGTTTATCCGTTCGGCGTACCTGGCTGCAACGACTACATCGACCCGTGGGAGGACTCGGTTCCCGAAGGCGGGCAACCGCACTATGACCGGCTCGACGAATGGTGTGAAAATTGGCAAGGCGACGACGATCCGTACGAGGGTGACAACGGCGAGGGTGAGAACGGCGTAGTGCCCGAGGACGGTGTGCAACCCGACAACGGCGATGACGATGGTGGCGGCACCATCTACATGAATTGACCTGCTAATTCAGGCATTCGGGTGTTGTTGCACGGACCCCTGGTCAGGTGTGCTGTCGCTGCCGACGAGTCTTGCGGCGGTGTGCGCGCATGGTGGCGATGCGAACACGGTCTCGCGCGCGTCGAAGTACTTGTCGCATCGGCCGTACGCGGGGAGTGGGATCTCGCTCCTCGATCGGGATCTCGAACTTCTCGACGCGCGGAGGCGCGTCGCCCTCCCACCAGAAGGGTTCGACGAGGTGCTCGATCATCGGCAGCGATTCCTCCACCGACTTCTGGCCCCAGTGCACCGCCCGGTCGAGTGCCCGCGGCGACGGTGCGAGGTTCAGCGCGGACAAGGTGGGACGGAACCGCACAATACGGTCGGCGAACGGGGCGTTGCGCACCATCTGGATGCGGACGGCCTGCGTGAACGGTTGCAGGAACAGGTGTTTCGGTCCCCACTGCGGGTGGAAGCAGTCCCACGCGTAGTAGCAGGCATTGCGGGTGCCGAGTCGGCCGTCCTGGACACGACGCCACGCCATCTCGACGGGAACGTTTCCTGCGGCGAAGCCGTCGAACAGTGCGGCGATGTCCTTCTGCTCGAACAGTTCGTCGAGGATGGGGACCATGTTCGGGTCACTGGTCTCGTGGTGCAGCACACCGGGGATGGATGCGGAGAAGCTCGCCGCGTCGACGACGTTGAGCCGCGAAGTGAGGTCGTCGGACCCGAGAATGATGGGCTTGACCAGTTGACGGTCGAGGAAAGCGGATGCCTGCCAAATTCCGAGGCCCACCTGACGTCCGAGACCGGCCCCGGTCTTCGGGAGCGCTCGCATCCGTGACGAGGAGTTCTCCTGGCTCCGTAGCCGTGCGGGGAGGCGGTCGAAGGATTGCTTGCGCACCCCGGCGACGACGGTTTCGAAGGGAATCGACAGATCCGCGAGCGTCATCGGGGAGCCGTCCTCACAGCGGAACAGGTCGTCGGCGAAGTCGTCGAACGTCAGCGAGAAGACGCCACCGAGTCCGTGTCGACGACTACCCATTCGGGCGGGTCCGAGGATGCCGCCGTAGTTGACCGTCTTTGCCCACTCGATGTATTCGTCGGTGGGGACGGGAAGGGTGCGCGCGGTGACGCTGCCGACGACGGCGCCGATCGACGTGGTGAGGATGTAGGCGGGGGTCATGCCCTTGTCGAGGAGACTCTTCATGCCGCCGAGGTACACGTAACCGGCCCCGCCACCACCTCCGAGCGAGCAGACCAGCGCCTTGTAACACACCTCGGAGTCGAGTTCGACCAGCGAGAAGTCGGAGCTGTGGCGTTCACTGACCGCGCGGCGCTCCTCTTCGAGCGGCCCGACGAGGCCAGGGAGGATCTGTTTGGCTGCGACGAGACGCTTCTCGAGGTTCTTTTCTCCTCTGAGGGGGTCGTGAAGTGCGTCCACCACCCGTTGCCGGAACCCTGCGATTTCGCGTTCGATATCGATGTCGCCTCGGCCCCGCCGGCCGTCCGGGCCTGCGGCGCCGGGCTCGAATACCGTGAGGCGGGCGAAGCTGATGATGTAGCGCAGCCGGCGATATTCCTCGCGGCTCAGCACGTCCGGGTGGGCAAGATCCGCCCTGACCAGCGCTGATTCCATGCGTTGGAGGGCGAGGACCTCATCCCGGTCCGGCAATTCGGAGAGGTCGACCTGATCGTGGTTGGCGAGTTCCCGTTCGAACTCGGCATCCAGATCTGCGGACTCCAGATCGAGCTCTGCCTCGAGGAGGTCCTGAGTGTCGTCGTACGAATGCGCCTTCACGGTGACAGTGTGCCGCACGGTGACAGTCAGGACGACCCTCGGGTGACGCCGATCACCCCACGAGGAGGGCTGTGGCGCTGCGCGGAAGTTCGACGCCGTCACGTCTGCGGAACATTTCTGCAGGTCGCCCGCTTCCCGTGGCCGAGAGTGCTCCGGTGGGGTCGAGTGTGTCGATGATCTGCCTGCGGAAAGAATCCTTGGGTAGCGCGCGGTCGTAGACGATTTCGTAGAGCCGGCGGAGTTCGAGGACGGTGAACGATTCACCGAGGAGGTGGTCGGGGTCGGGGTGCCGCCCATAGCGTTCACGCAGGTCGGTGACGGCGAGGGTCGTCATGTCGTAGTGGTCGAACGCCAGATCTTTCACCTCGGGGCCGTCGCAGGCGAACAGCATGGCGTTCTGGGGGATTTGGTCTGACGGGACGGTGGTTCCGTGTGCCATCGACACCACCCAGCCCCGGTCGTCGCGGTGGGGATCGTCGAACATGCGCAGCTGATGCACGGCCGCGCCCTCTACGCCTGCTTTGTCGCGTAGCGCCCGCGTCGCGGCGTCGGCCAGATTTTCGCCCTGGTGCAGAAATGTGCCGGGCAGTGCGGGTCTTCCCAGGCGGTGGGGGACTGCCAGCACTTTCAGTGTTTCGTCGTGCACAGTCAGCACCGCCACGTCGACCGCCACCGAGGGGCGTGGGTAGTCGGTCAAGTGCATTCCGTTCCCGTCCGTCCAAGTCACCCTTGCATGTTAGCGCAGGTTTGATCTAATATTTAGCGCAGAAACGATCTAATTGGAATCGGAGGGGTCATGAGGTTGACGCAGCAACAGACCGAGCGGGCGGCAGAGGTCCTTCTTGCCACTGCGGCAGGGGATGCGCTCGGTGCGGGTTACGAATTCACGCACCCCACGCCGGACACGGTCATCGACCTGATCGGCGGCGGTCCCTTCAATTTCGCGCCAGGCGAGTGGACCGATGACACGTCCATGGCGGTGGCGATCGCGGAGGTCAGCGCAGAAGGCGTGGATCTACGGTCGCCGGAGGGGCTCGACGCCGTGGCCGCTCAGTTCTTGCGGTGGTACGACTCGCAGCCGAACGACATCGGCAACCAGACGCGTGCGGTGTTGTCCGCACGTAGCAGTACGGGCGCACAGATGCAGGAACAGGCGCGGAGTCTCACCGGACGCAAAGGTGGCAACGGTTCGTTGATGCGTACCGCGCCAGTGGCATTGGGTTACCTCGACGACGAGCAGGGCTGTATCGACGCCGCCATCGCGATCGGCGCACTCACGCACGACGACGTGCGGGCCGCTCAGGCGTGCGCCATGTGGTCCTACGCCATCCGGCATGCCGTGCTGCACGGCAACTTCGACGGGGTGCGTCGCTACCTCGAGGTGGCGAGCGACGATGCTGCCGAGTTCTGGGGTCCACTCCTGGATCAGGCGGAAACGGGAACGCCCGCCGACTTCGCGAACAACGGCTGGGTGGTGCACGCCTTGCAGACCGCGTGGTGGGCGATCACCGGCGCCGACGACAGCGGACCCGAGCATCTACCGGCCGCGCTCGAACGTGCCGTGCGTGCAGGACACGACACCGATACGACGGCCGCCATCGCGGGTGGGTTGTTGGGCGCCCGCTGGGGTGCCTCGGCGGTGCCTGCGCCGTGGCGACGAAAGCTACACGGGTGGCCCGGGCTCGACGCCTCCGACCTGGTGCGTCTCGCTGTTCGGTCGGCGGGCGGCGACGAGACCGATACTGACAATGAGAACGTGATGGGAGAGCAGTCATGATCATCGACGTAGTGGAAGGTGACATCACGCGCGTGCGCGCCGATGCCATCGTCAACGCTGCCAATTCGAGCCTGCTCGGTGGCGGCGGGGTCGATGGAGCGATTCATCGTGTAGGCGGACCGGACATTCTGGCGGAGTGCAAACTGTTGCGTGCCACGTCGCTGCCGCAGGGCTTGGCGGAGGGCGCCGCCGTGCCCACGACCGCCGGTCACCTGCCTGCGCGGTGGGTGATTCACACTGTCGGGCCGAGGTTCTCGCCGCACGAGGATCGCTCCGCGACTCTGCGGTCCGCGTACACCTCGAGTTTGCGTGTGGCGGATGGTCTCGGTGCGACGACGGTGGCCTTCCCGCTGGTGTCCGGTGGCGCCTTCGGTTGGCCGGTCGGCACGGCAGTGCAAGTCGCCGTTGCCGCGCTGAAGAACGCGTCCACGCGGGTGGAGGTGGTCAGTCTCGTGGCGTTCGATCACAGTGTCGCGCAGATGATGCGGCGAGAGGCAGGTTAGCTGGGCTTTTAGATCACACAGGGCCGGCCCGCGCTACGGTGGATTCGACCGAAGGAGACCACATCATGGCCACTTTTGTTCTGCTACCCGGCGCGGGCTCGGACTCGTTCTACTGGCACCGGGTTGTTCCGATGCTGTCGAACAACGGGCACAGCGTGGTGACGGTCGATCTGCCGTATTCGCAGAAGGGTGTCGGACAGTACGAGTTCGCCGATCTCGTCGTCGACGCCGTGACCGGTATCGCCGGGCCGCTGGTGCTGGTTGCGCAGTCGATGTCTGCCTTCACGGCGGCAATCGTGTGCGAGAAGGCGACCGTCGACCTGCTCGTCCTGGTGGCCCCGATGGTGCCGGCCCCGGGGGAGTCGGCGGGCGAGTGGTGGGAGAACACCGGTCAACCGGCAGCGCGGCGCGAGGCCGATATCGAAGCGGGCCGCGATCCGGACGCACCGATGGACCCGCGGCCGCTGTTCTTCCACGATGTGCCCGAGGACGTGGTGGAGCAGGTGTTCCAACGTGAAGAAGTCGCGATGTCGGATACATCGTTCGAGACGGTGTGGGATGCGCAGCAGTGGCCCGACGTTCCGATCCGTGTCGTTGCGGGCCAGTTCGACCGTCTCTTCCCCCTCGACTTTCTGAAGGCGTTGGCTCGGGAGCGAATCGGCGTCGAACCGGATGTGGTGGAGGCCGGCCACTTGATCGCGTTGTCACGACCGGAGCAGTTGGCGTCGATGTTGGAGGAATACGTGACGAGTTCGCCTGGTTGAGTCGAACCGATGACTGCCACGGACAGCCCCACACGACTCGGCCGAATAGCTCTGCGTATCGCCAATTTTCGGGAGGAATCGGACGACGCCAAACTCGCCGCGGGTTTTCTGCTGGCTGCCACGCTGGTGGCTCTGGTGTGGGCCAACGTGGGGGATTCGTACCAGTCGTTCTGGCACACGTCGCTGACCGTCTCGATCGGTGACTACAACATCGCCCTCGATCTGAAGCACTGGGTGAACGACGCGTTGATGACGTTGTTCTTCTTCGTCGTCGGTCTCGAGGTGAAGCGCGAGCTCACGATCGGCGAGCTGACCGACCGTGCCCGAGCCGCTGTTCCACTCGTCGCAGCAATCGCGGGCCTTGCATTCCCCGCGGCGTTGTTCCTGTTGCTCAACCCGACCGGGAAGAAGCCGGCGCCTGGGGTGTCGTGGTCTCCACGGACACCGCGTTCGTATTGGGTGCTCTCGTGCTCGTCGGCCCGCGTTGCCCCGCGCGTCTGCGCGTCTTCTTGCTGACGCTCGCCGTCGCCGACGATATCGGTGCGCTTGCGATCATCGCGTTGTTCTATACGGACGATCTGCGGATCGGTCCGCTGTTGATCGGCGCCATCGGCCTGTTGCTGATCGTGCAGTTGCGGCGGCTGCAGGTGTGGCGGGGCGTCGCCTATTTCGTGGTTGCGGTGGGGACGTGGGTGGCGTTCTACGAGTCCGGGGTCCACCCCACACTTGCCGGGGTTCTGATCGCGCTCATTCTGCCGGTGTATCCGCCGAGGCGCAGCGAGGTCGAGCGGGCCGGTGAGCTCGCTCGCGCGTTCAGTCAATCACCCAACTCGGAGTACGCACGAGCGGCGCAGCTGGGGGTGCTGCGAGCGGTGTCGGTCAACGAGCGACTGCTACGGCTCTACCAGCCGTACACGGCGTTTCTCGTCGTCCCGATCTTCGCGCTGGCCAACGCCGGCGTGGTGATCACCGCGGAGACGCTCGAGGATGCGGCCACGTCCACACTGGCATGGGGCGTGGTGCTCGGTCTCGTGGTGGGCAAGTTGGTCGGCATCACGGGTGCGACGGCAGTGTTCGTCCGGCTGCGGCCAGGCAGCCTTCCGCCCGGATTCACGCTGTCGCAGGTCGCTGGGGGCGGTGCGCTGGCGGGTATCGGATTCACCATTTCGCTGTTCATCGTGGATCTGGCGATCGAGTCGCCCGAACTGGCAAACGATGCGCGGGTGGGCGTGCTGGTGGCGGCCGTGATCGCCACCGCGCTCGGATGGGTGCTGTTCCGTGTCTCCGAGCGGATTCACCCGCCGACCGAACAGGTGGGTATGCGGCTACTGCGACCGGTCGATCCCGGCCGCGACCATATCCTCGGCCGGCACGACGCACCGCTGACCATCGTCGAGTACGGCGACTTCGAATGCCCGTTCTGCAGCAAGGCAACCGGCAGTATTCGTGATGTTCGGGCGCGTTTCGGCGACGACATCCGCTACGTGTTCCGGCACCTACCCCTCGACGACGTGCACCCGCACGCACGTTTCGCGGCGCAGGCCAGCGAGGCCGCCGACGAGCAGGGGCGGTTCTGGGACATGCACGATCACTTGTTCGCGAACAGCGACGCGCTGTCCGAGACCGAAATCTACGACCACGCAGCCCAGTTGGGTCTCGACATGGACCGCTTCGAGGAAGCGTTGCGCGTGGGTGCACACCATCACCGGGTGGACGACGACGAACTCGACGCGGAGACCAGTGAGTTCGGTGGCACGCCCACCTTCTACCTGGGTGCGAGCGATAGGGACCTGACGCGGCACGTCGGCCCGTTCGATGCGGCCACGTTGATTCGCAGACTGGAAGAAGCGCGCTGACCGTCGTCCGCGAGGGGCGATTGTGGGAGCCGCGCAACGTGCCCAGAAGCCCAACTATCGTGCAGCGGTTCGTCTAGCGGGGTCCAACTTTGGTCCCCCGGATCTGGGGGCGCTAACTACCGGGTACATCAAGTCGATGAACGTTCAGGCAGCTGTCCTAGCCGGATCGGCGGATTGCAGCCCAATCGAATGATGCAATCGGAGGTACGGACATGGATCTGACAGCACTCCTCGAGGTGGTCATTGCACTACTCGAAGCAATGGGCCCACTTATGGGCGAAGACGGCGGAATGGGCGGCGGGCTCGGCGGCGGAATGGGCTCGCTCGGCGGCCTTTCGTAGCTCACCCCCACTGGACGAATGGGACATCCGTCCCGTCAGTACGGACTGAACTGCTCCCCGGAAGTTGGACTGAGAAATTCAGTTCCGACTCACGGGGAGCAGTTTTATGCGTGCACGAAGTTCACTGACCGAGGACCAACGAGTAGCGGCGGTAGCGTTGTTCGAGG